>NZ_JAGFEV010000005.1:0-353435 GCF_039655985.1 Acinetobacter sp. BWR-L5
TTTGAGTGCTTGTGGTAGTTGACGCAGTGATTTAAGTTTAGCCTTGTAAGCTGTGAGCTGTGCTGCTGTGGGTAGTTCACCAAAGAAGATCAGGTAAGCGACTTCTTCAAACTGGCAGTTTTCAGCGAGGTCTTGGACGTCATAACCACGGTAGGTTAGACCTGCTCCACTTTTACCTACGGTTGAGAGTGCTGTTTTACCTGCGACTTGTCCGCGCAATCCTGCGCCTGTGAGGACTTTTCCTTCAGCCATTTTTAATTCTCCTGTTTAAACAGCTTGTCTAATGTGTTTTCAAAGGTGTGGTAATCGAGAAATTCGTAGAGTTCTTTGCGCTGTTGCATTTTGTCGAGAACGTTGACTTGGGTACCGTCATTGCGAATGGCATGCATGACTTCCAGTGCTGCCTTTTGCATGGCACGGGTCGGTGACAGTGGGTACAGCACCATCGAGATGCCTTGTTCTGCCAGTTGTTCTTTGGTGTAGTATGGGGTATCGCCAAATTCGGTGATGTTGGCTAGTACAGGGACACCGACTGCATCGCAGACGGTTTTGTACATGGTAATGTCAGTCATTGCTTCGGCAAAGATCGCATCAGCACCGGCTTCTACACAAGCACAGGCACGGTCAATCACCGCTTGTAGGCCTTCTTTTTGTAGGGCATCGGTACGTGCCATCACCACAAAGTTTGCATCGGTTTTGGCATCAACTGCGGCTTTTACGCGGTCGACCATTTCTTGTTGGGTGACGATTTCTTTGTTTGGACGGTGGCCACAACGTTTTTGTGCTACTTGGTCTTCGATGTGAACTGCGGCTGCCCCTGCGGCAATCATTTGTTTCACAGTACGGGCAATGTTAAATGCCCCACCCCAACCGGTGTCGATATCGACCAGTAACGGGGTGTCTACACGTTCGGTAATGCGGCGTACATCTTCCAAAACATTATCCAGACTGGTCATGCCTAAGTCAGGCAACCCATAAGAGTAGTTGGCTACACCAGCACCCGAAAGGTAGATGGCCTTGTAGCCCACCTGTTTCGCCATCATTGCTGCATAAGCATTGACTGTACCGATAATTTGTAATGGTTTTTCCACTTCTAGTGCTTGTCTAAATCTTAAGCCTGCAGATTTTTGTTCTGTCATCGTCCTTTCCACGGCATTTACTTTAATTTTCGAGTTTTGAGTATAGCCATAATGACTGAATTGGCTATGACATTTTAGAATGAAAACTCTAAAACTTTAGTCCCATGGTTCACGTTTTTATTGTGTAATTTTCTTCCACGCACTGAGGTTTAGTGGTAAACAGATAAGCCCCAAAACAACAATGTGTACATATTTTTGCTATGATAGCAACTAGAGATCCACATTTATTAGGCTGTTGTTAGTTATATGCACGACTCAGTTCAACTAGAACCCCTTACACGTGACATACCTCACACAAAACGAGGTCATGAACGCTGTCTTGCATTTTTATTAAGTGCAAACGAGTTGTTTTTGCAACATGGCTACGATGCAGTTTCACTTGATGATATTGTCAATCATGCGGGTGGTTCAAAAGCATCGATTTACAAATATTTTGGAAATAAAGACGGTCTTTTTACAGCAATTTGCGACTACCGTCGTGAGCTGTTTTTTAAAGATATTTGTATGCCTTTTGATTTTACGAAGGACAATTTGCGCGTTTATTTAATACAAACCATTTTAAATATTCAAACACATCTTGTGCTTCCAGAAAATGCTTCTTTTTTAAGACTCATTATGGAACAAGTACAGCGTAATCCGCAGTTGGCCTTTCATATTCACAAACAAGGACCTAAACATATTGAAGATGCCGTGGCTTGCATTTTAAACAAAGCAGATGAAATAGGCATTATTCGATGTGAACACCCGAATTATTCTGCGCAGCTTTTTTTTGGCATTGTGCGTGAATTAGAGTGGCGAGTGCTTATGAACATCTATGTTGAAGAAAATGAACAAGAAAATCTAGAATATGTTCATTATTGCGTAGATCGTTTCTTAGCAGGTCATCAAAAAATCTAGTTTTTTTGCAATTTCCTTTGCATATAGTATATTAATCGACTCTCTTTTTTCTTTTCACCAACCAACAACTAATTGTTGTTCTATACCTATTTCGGTTTTCAGCAATTATTGTGGAGTAACAATGGCTCTACGTCACTTTCTTACCTTACGCGATTTATCTACTTTAGAACTGAACCAAGTTGTGCAACGCGGTATCGAACTAAAGCGTAAACAGCGCAACAGCGAAGTCTTCCAACCGTTTGTTGGTAAAGTCATGGGTATGATTTTTGAAAAATCGAGCACCCGCACCCGTGTATCGTTCGAAGCAGGCATGAGCCAGTTTGGTGGTAGTTCAATTTTCCTCTCTCCACGAGACACCCAATTGGGTCGTGGTGAACCCATTGAAGATTCAGCACGCGTGATTTCAAGCATGTTGGATATTGTGATGATCCGTACTTTTGGACATGACATTGTTGAACGTTTTGCTTCTTATTCAAAAGTTCCTGTGATTAATGCTTTGACCGATGATCACCACCCTTGCCAATTGCTTGCAGATGTTCAAACTTTTGTTGAACACCGTGGACCTATCGCAGGCAAAACAGTAGCATGGATTGGTGATGGCAATAATATGTGTAATTCATATATTGAAGCTGCGCATATGTGGGGCTTCAAGTTAAAAATTGCTGCACCTAAAGGTTATGAACCCAAAGCAGAATTTTTAAGTGAATTTGCGCATTGTGCAGAACTGGTTAACTCAGCTGAAGATGCTGCCGTAAATGCAGACCTCATCGTGACCGATGTATGGGCAAGCATGGGCCAAGAAGAAGAGCAAAAAATTCGTGAAGCTGCTTTTGCAGACTATCAAGTGAATGAACGTCTTATGGATCTTGCTCATCCTGATTGTTTATTTATGCATTGTTTACCTGCGCATCGCGGCGAAGAAATTTCTGAAAAGATGCTCGACCATAAAAATGCAGTGGTTTGGGATGAAGCTGAAAACCGCTTACATGCACAAAAAGCATTGGTTGAGTTTTTAATCAATGAAAACACCAAGAAAGATTAATTAATTTTTCCAACGAAAAGCACCTAAGGGTGCTTTTTTTATACGGGCAAAGCTATAATCGGAACATAATTTTTATAAGCGACACTTTCCATGCATTTCAAAAAAACTGGCCTGTGCCTTGCTACAATCCTAAGCTCTACTTTTTTTCAGGTTCAAGCCTCAGAATTTGATGACTACTTACAGTCCAAACAAATTATTGATCAAAATTTTAAAATTAAACAGCCTGAAACCCTGAACGAGATTTTAACTGTATTAACCGCAGAAGACTCACGAACTCTCCCAATTGAAATTGATAACAACACTATCATTGAACAATTTAATCTATATGCAGACCGTACCGAGCTTAAAGGCTTGATCATTACCCCTGACTTCGCGCAGTTTGAAGAGGATTTGGGTGCGAAAGAAGTTCAAAAAGTGATTAAAAAGAATGTTGTGCAAAACTGCAATATTTTCTTCGAGCATCAATATCAACGCCATAACCCCTACATTATAAAATTACAGCTCAGTTCTGAGAAAAATAGCTACGATTTAGAATTAAAGCAAAAAGATTGTGGTATCAAATAGTACCTTTTTAGCGATTGGTTCTCTACTTTAGCGAACCAATCCTTGCGGTTGTAAGATAATCATGGCCGCACCAATCAGGACCACTGCCCCACCCATTATGTCCCAACGGGATAAATAAACTTGATCAACATAACGCAACCATAGCAATGCGGTAAAAATATAAATTCCGCCATAAGCGGCATAAATACGTCCTGACGCAGCCGGATGTAAAGTCAACAACCACACAAAAGCACCTAGCGCTAAAGCTGTAGGAATCCACAACCAATGACTTCTTCCCTGATTTAAAATCAAATAAGGGAAATAACAGCCTAATATTTCCATCACAGCGGTTAGCAAAAACAGTACAAATGTACTTAAAACTTTCGTCAATTGAATATCCATGCAACCTACTTTTATTACTTCTAACTGTTAAATACTTTCTTCAATAAAAAACCCGTGCGAACACGGGTTTTAAATTATATAGCGATCTTTAAGCAGGCTCAGCCGTTTGATCTTCGAAAACTTCGAGTTTTAGACCCACCGCTTTACCATTTTCATTCTTCACAGAGACCGCAACATTACCACCATGTTCTGCAAGCTCACCAAATAGAATCATTTCAGCCAGTGGTTTTTTCAAATGCTCTTGGATGAGTCGTTGCATTGGGCGAGCACCCATTAAACGGTCATAGCCATTTTCAGCCATCCACTCACGCGCACTTTGATCCACTTCTAGAATGACTTTTTTCTCATCCAGTTGCGCTTGGAGTTCAGTTAAGAACTTATCTACTACGTTTTCAATTACTGTCGTTGGTAAAGCTTTAAACTGAATCACACTGTCTAAACGGTTACGGAACTCAGGAGAAAATGCTTTCTTCATCGCATCTTGGTTATCATTACTGTTGTCTTGATCCATGAAGCCAATACTCACGCGAGAAATACTTTCCGCGCCAATATTTGTGGTCAAGACCAACACCACATTACGGAAGTCTGATTTACGACCATTGTTATCGGTCAATGAACCATGATCCATGATTTGTAGCAATAAGTTGAACACGTCTGGATGCGCTTTTTCAATCTCATCTAGTAATAATACACAGTGCGGATTTTTATGAATCGCATCAGTCAACAGACCGCCTTGATCAAAGCCCACATAACCTGGAGGCGCACCGATCAAACGTGAAACCGCATGGCGCTCCATGTACTCCGACATATCGAAACGAACTAGCTCAACACCCAGTAATTTCGCAAGCTGCTTGGTGACTTCTGTTTTACCTACCCCAGTTGGGCCTGCAAAAACGAAACTACCCACAGGTTTATCTGGCGATTTTAAGCCTGCACGCGACAGTTTAATTGCTGAGCCTAAAGCTTCAATGGCTTCATCTTGACCAAAGACCACACGTTTTAAATCACGCTCAAGATTTTCAAGAACGGTCTTGTCATCTTTAGACACAGTTTTTGGTGGAATACGTGCAATTTTCGACACGATATCTTCAATATTTTCCACGGTAATCAAGGTGTCATCTTGCTCAGCTTTCAGACGACGTTGCGCCCCTGCTTCATCAATGACATCAATGGCTTTATCCGGCAAGAAACGGTCATTAATGAACTTCGCAGACAGCTCAACCGCAGAAATTAAAGCTTTGTCATCATATTTAACATGATGGAAATCTTCAAACTTGCTCTTCAAACCGCGTAAAATATCAATCGTTTCTGAAATAGATGGCTCATTGACATCAATTTTTTGGAAACGGCGTGACAATGCATGATCTTTTTCAAAGACTTGGCGGTATTCTTGGAATGTGGTTGAACCAATGCAGCGCAATGAGCCATTGGCCAAAGCGGGTTTAATCAAGTTTGACGCATCCATCGTGCTACCCATACTTGAGCCTGCACCAATAATCATGTGGATTTCGTCAATAAACAAAACTGCTTCTGGTTTCTTTTTCAACGCGTTCAAAAGCTGTTTTAAACGTTTTTCAAAGTCACCACGGTATTTGGTTCCTGCCACCAAAGCACCAATATCCAAGCTATACACTTCAGCATTTGCCAATGGTTTCGGTGCTTTACCATTAACAATGAGCCAAGCTAAACCTTCAGCAATCGATGTTTTACCGACACCAGGATCACCCACCAATAACGGGTTGTTTTTGCGGCGACGGCATAGAATTTGTGCTGCGCGCTCAATTTCTTTTTCACGACCAATTAAAGGATCCGTTTTACCCTTTTGTGCCTCAACATTTAAATTGGTTGTATACAACTCTAAAGGGCCTGCGTTGCTTGAACTGGTCGATTCCCCGTCAAGATCTTCAATTTCTTCTTCCACTTGCACTTCGTCTTTACGTGTGCCGTGGGCCAAGTATTGTGTCAGTGTTAAACGGTTAATTTGATGACGTTTCAAGAGGTAGACTGCAAAAGAGTCACGTTCAGAGTACATTGCAACTAAAATGTCTGCACCTTCAACTGTACGATCACCACCGCTTGATTGCACATGGAAAATTGCACGTTGTAAAATACGGTCAAAACTTTCAGTTGGATGCGGAGCTTGGTCACTGTTTTCGCCCAGCTTAGGAGTGTGCTGCTCTACATATTCTTCAAGCTCTTTACGAAGCACAATAATATCTGCACCGCAGGCTTTCAATGCATTTACGGCCGAATCATTATCGAGTAAAGCCAATAATAAATGTTCAACGGTTAGGAATTCATGTCTCTTTTGTCGAGCCATACTAACAGCCAAACGTAAGGATACTTCTAATTGACGACTGAGCATGGAACCCCCTTAATCTTTCGGCTCAATCTGACAAAGTAAAGGATGACCTTGAGACCGAGCGTAATTATTGACTTGGTTTGCTTTTGTTTCCGCGATGTCTCTCGGGTAAACGCCTGCAACACCTTTTCCTTCATAATGTACAGTTAGCATTACTTGAGTGGCTTGGTCAAGATTCAAAGCAAAGTATTGTTGTAAAATTTCAATAACAAAGTCCATTGGGGTGTAGTCATCGTTCATTAAAACGACAGCATAGAGTGGCGGACGCTTAAGTTCTGGTGGCGCGGTTTGGACAGCGACATCCCCATTTTCTTCTTCATGCGGTTCATCATTGCTCAAGCGCGGGCTGATATGCCAGTCGACATAGCCAGATTCATGAAAAGACTGCTTGATTTCATTTAAACACGTTGAACGCTTAGAGATACCCATAAACTTACAATTCACAATTATTGTGCATTTGCCTCAGCCTGAGGGATTTCAGAGACAAATGCAGATTGACTTTCTACGGCCTCACCACGTGACCAACTAAAGCGTCGTGTCACTGGGGTGCTACCTGTTAAACGGACTTCGATAAACTGTGGCGTAAAGCCTTTAGGCATCGTCCAACGCCCTGTTAAACGCTCATAGTTTTCAAAGTTAAAGTTTTTGTCTTCTAGAGGTACAACTAAAACCTCTGTACCACGAATGAGTCGAAGCTCAACGGTACCTGAAGCTGCACGTTTAGATGGACTAACTTGAACCAAATCAAGTTGATATTCAAATGCATTTTCAGGCAAAGGTTTAATCGCAATATGCTGCACAGCCAGTGGAATACCGCCGCGTTGACGTAAAACCTCACGGTAAATCACAGCAGTGGTTTCAGATTGCGCTTGTTGATCCAGAGCTTTTTGCAATGACAAATACAGCTCATTTGAATTGGTCACAGCAACGTCACGCTCCTGAACAGCAGCATTATAGTTTTTATTTAATGCATCCAGACTGGTCTTTTGCTTTTGTACCACTTCAACCAGTTGCTCAGCATCTGCATCAAAACCTACCACCGTTAAACCCTGACGATGTCCGACGGTATAGCCCAATAGTCCACTTGCAACCATCAATATTGCAGCACCAATTGCCAAAGGCTTATTGGTCTGTAAAAACGGCTTTGCAGGTTCAGGCTGTTGTGACGTCATATTTGTGTCAGTGTTCGGCATCGTCATCTCTTATTTTGATTCAATTCAAAACACACATTTAAATCGAAATCTAAATGTGTGTGAAGTTTTAAAACGTTTTTTATGGTAATAAACCAATTCCGTCTAGGCCCGCTGTTTCAGCAAATCCAAACATTAAGTTCATGTTTTGAACGGCCTGACCTGCTGCACCTTTAACCAAATTGTCTTGTATAGAAATGACCACCAACTTTTTCGGTTGTGGTTTATACAGCGCAATACGTAGTTGATTTGCACCCCGCACAGAACGTGTCTCTGGTGAACTTCCCGCAGGCATCACATCGACAAAAGCTTCATTGGCATAAAACTGTTCATATAAACTTTGCACATCAGCAGCTTCACCCGCATCGGTTAAGTCCACATAAATCGTGCTCAGCATGCCACGAATCATTGGTACCAAATGCGGAACAAACAAAATGTGGTTAAATACATCTTTTAAGCCTGAAATATTTTCCAACGCTTCCACAATTTCAGGATGATGACGGTGACCTGCAACGCCATAAGCTTTGAAATTATCAGCATTTTCAGAATAGATCATACCAAGGCTGGCTTTACGACCTGCACCAGACACACCCGATTTTGCATCAATAATAATACTTTCAGGTTTAACTAATGTGTCATTTTGCTTAAATAACGGCGCTAAACCCAGTTGTACTGTCGTTGGATAACAACCAGGGTTACCAATGACATTGGCTTGTTTAATCTGCTCACGGTTTAATTCAGACAAACCATAAACCGAGTCTTTCAACAGTTCAGGGCACGCATGCTGCATACCATACCATTTTTCAAACTGTTCTAAATCTTGTAAACGGAAGTCTGCGGCAAGGTCAATCACTTTAGTATTTGCAGCCACCAACTCTTCGGCATGCTTCATGGCAACGCCATGCGGTGTCGCAAAGAACACCACATCACATTTTTTCAGTTCATCAATATTCAAATCTGAATATTTTAGTTCGGTATGTCCACGTAAGCTTGGGAACATATCATCTACACGGCGACCGTCTTCTGTACGCGATGTTAATACGCTTACTTGCACATTTGGGTGTCGTAGTAAAAGACGCAACAATTCAACGCCTGTATAACCTGTACCGCCGACAATACCAACTGAAATCACGTGTATTACCTCAAACTTAAACTGTCCATTTCGTAACTGCCTAGTATGACAGGAAGTTTCTGCTTTCTAAACTGTTTTACTTGGAATTTATGCGTTTTTAGTGCTATCGACACCTATTAAGGCACATCCAATATACTCTGTGCAGGCTCAAAACCAATCTGATTTCGTCCCGAATGTTTCGCCTGATATAACAATTGATCGGCAGCTTGTATGGCATATTTTAAGTTGGAATGATGTACTGCAGCCAGTCCAAAACTTGCTGTCACGGCAATATTTTTTGAGGATAATCGTGCATCGGCAATACCTAAACGAATACGATTGGCAATGTTATAAGCCAGCGTGGGGTCATCAATTTGCAATAAGACAATGAACTCCTCTCCGCCGAAACGCCCCACCAAATCGTGCGCACGGACATTTTGCCCAATAATTTGACCGACTTGTTGTAAAATTTGATCACCCACCAAATGCCCATAGGTGTCATTAATTTTCTTAAAATGATCAATATCACACATGAGCAAAAAATAAGACTGTCTAGAGAGCTGATGCAACTTCCGTTTAGCGGCTTCGTTAAAACCACGTCGATTGAATAAATGCGTTAGCGGATCTCTTAGCCGCTCATCATTGAGTTGATGGATAATATCGCGTACCAATGTTCCGAGCAGCACTATTGCAAACCACATACTTAAGATAATGCTCGCAGCAAGCATCATCAGCCACCAAACTGAATTTGCCAGCATATCTGCTTCGATGTTTCTTAAAAAGAGAAAAATAATGATTCCGCGAACAAAGGTATACAACACAATAAACAAGTAGGAAAAGTCGACTATTTTATTGAGCAAATCAATCCCTTGATAATGTTTAAACATTGAAAACAAAACCAAAGACTCAACCAATGCAATTGAAATGTTCAGAATCAGCATTCTGCTCCACAGTTGATCATCTACGTAGGAATAATAACTGAGTGAAAGTAAAGCCATCACGACCAAGGCAAGACACCAATATGGACGTGCATTAGCGTTCTTTCTTAAGCCCATGGCATAAGCGCTGGCCCATGCGCCAAACAAATACATACTGCCTAAAATGGGTGCCGACAAAGCCAACTGCTTATTCGACATAAAACTTTGTGCCGCCACAGAAAACGAAGGCACAATATATCCAAGCCCGAGCCACAATAAATATGAGGGAGCCCTAAAAGCAAAATGACATATTAAAAGCAAGCTTCCCATTAAAATCAGGCAAGCTGGAACAATTAATATAAAATAGTGGATATCTGTAAAATTCACATTTGAGGTCTTTGGACTGAAATTGAGGAATGTTTACCTTAGATCATGAAGTTTAGAGCATTTTTTGACTCACGCTCAATCAATCAGAAGAAAATATTTTTAAATTTTGCACGTAAAATTAACTTTAAGCGCTTGCCCACCAATACGGCAATGCGGTTGTTTTTAAGGTTTTTTGATGCTGTTGAAAAGCGGCATCATATTTGGCAACTTCCGCCCAAAAACGTGCACTATGATCAAAATGTTGCGTATGTGCGAGTTCATGCACACAGACGTAACGCGTAATGACTTCAGGAAACAGTACTAAAGCACTGTTAAGCATGATGTCATGTTTGGCACTACAACTCCCCCAGCGGGTCTTGGGCTGACGAATTGAACATTGTGCAAATTTTAAACCAGTTTCATGACTAATCTGTTGCAAATAAACAGGCAAGTGCTGTTTGGCATATGCAATTACAAAAGATTTTAAATAACTTTCAGGCTGACGGTCACTGATCCAAAGCTGGTGATTATCCTCATCCAAAATATACGCATTTTTTTGTGTTTGATAGCTCACCGTTAAAGCGTTTTGGCGATTAAATAACCGCAACTCTGTGGGAAGGGTTCGATCTATCTGTACCAGACTGGCTTGCTGCTTCTGCCAAGTTTCAACCATCCACTGTTCAGATTGATTTAAAAAATCCTGAATTTGCCGTTTACTACAAAACTTAGGCACGGTTAAACGAATTTGAGTCGGTTCAACACGAAGTCGTAACCGGGTCGCACGTGCATGATGGGTGATTTGAATTTCAGGTAGGTCTGCTAAGGTCATTAATATTATTCTTTTATTGAATCATCCTCCCGACCCTCCTTTTGAAAGGAGGGAGAAAAACATAAGATAAAAATGTTTTTGCTTTTAGCCCCTCTTTTTCAAAGAAGAGCTTAGGGAAGATTTAAAATTAAACAGCGGTACGTTCTTCAATACCGCTGTCTGTTGCAACAACTGCCACATCTGCTTTATTGATTGCAAAAATACCATTACACACCACACCTGGAATGTCGTTAATGGTTTTTTCAAGCTCAAGCGCATTTAAGATATTTAAGTTATAAACGTCTAAAATCACGTTACCATTATCCGTCACCACGCCTTCACGGTAAGCAGGATCACCACCGAGCGCTACAATTTTACGTGCCACAGCTGAACGAGCCATTGGAATCACTTCAATCGGCAGTGGGAAGTCACGCCCCAATTGATCAACCCACTTAGAGTCATCAACGATACAAACAAATTTTCTCGCAATTGAAGCTACAATTTTCTCGCGAGTCAGTGCAGCCCCACCACCTTTGATCATATGCATATGACGGTCAATTTCGTCTGCCCCATCTACATAGGCATCTAAACCGCCGACAGAGTTCATATCAACCACTTCTATGCCTAATTTCTTTAAGCGCTCAGCCGTTGCTTCTGAACTTGCCACAGCCGCCTCAAGCTGAAGCTCGGGCAAAAGTTCAATTAAGAAATTGACGGTGCTGCCTGTACCCACCCCTAAAATGCCACCTTTAGGTAAGTGCTTTAAGGCAGCTTTTGCAGCAGCTTGCTTTTTTTCATCTTGGGTAGCATACAGACTCATAATTTGGCTCAACTATTTTTTGACATTTGTTGCTGATTTTACAGCCCAAATGTACAGGGGTTTGTTACAATGATCCTCTATTTTAAACTGTTAAATGGGAAATTAACATGCTGTCTCGTTTGGTTCGACAAATATTACAAGCAACAGTCTACGATGTTGCAATCGAAACTCCACTCGAAGCGGCACCTCGAATTAGTGAGAAACTCAATAACAACATTCGTTTTAAGCGCGAAGACTTACAACCAGTCTTTTCATTTAAGCTGCGCGGTGCCTATAACCGCATTAGCCAACTCCCTAGAGCTCAACTTGAACGTGGCGTGATTACTGCATCTGCTGGCAACCATGCTCAAGGCGTAGCACTGTCAGGTAAAAAACTCGGGATTCGCGCCATTATTGTGATGCCGAAAACCACCCCAGATATTAAAGTTCAGGCGGTCAAACGTTTAGGCGGTGAAGTGGTTCTCCACGGCGACTCTTTTGATGTTGCCAACAAATACGCGATTCAACGTGCCGCAGAAGACGGTATGAGTTTTATTCCACCCTATGACGATGAACTGGTCATGGCAGGTCAAGGTACGATTGGCAATGAAATTTTGCGTCAATGGCGCGATGTCGACTATGTCTTCGTCGCTGTTGGTGGCGGCGGTTTAATTGCTGGTGTAGCAGCCTACTTAGGCGATGTTGCACCACATGTCAAAGTCATTCCTGTTGAATATGACGAATCTGCTTGTTTAAAAGCCGCATTTGAAGCAGGTGAACGTGTTGTACTGCCTCAAGTCGGTCTATTTGCTGATGGTACTGCGGTAGCACAGATTGGTGAAAAACCATTTGAAGTGATTCAACTCCAAAAGTCGGATAACTCAGGTCCGATCGTTGAGCGTGAAGTGGTTTTAGTCAATACCGATGAAATTTGTGCCGCCATTAAAGACACCTATGATGAGTGTCGTAGCATCGTTGAACCATCAGGTGCAATGGCCTTGGCAGGGATTAAAAAATATATTGAAAAACACGAGCTGATTGGGCAAAACATCGTCTCAATTGTATGTGGTGCCAACATGAACTTTGACCGTTTACGTTATATTGCAGAACGTACTGAATTAGGTGAACGTAAAGAAGCTATTTTTGCTGTGACCATTCCAGAGAAAAAAGGTTCATTCCTGAATTTCTGCCGAGCACTACAAGGTCGTAATATCACCGAGTTTAACTACCGTGCGAGCGATGCCAGTGCAGCGCAAGTCTTTGTCGGCATTAGCTTAAAAGGCGGTGAAAAAGAGCGTCACGATATTTTTGAAGCACTCAAAACTCAGTTCGATGTCGATGACTTATCTGATGATGAAGTGGCAAAACTGCATATTCGCTACCTAATTGGTGGGCATGCAGACCTTGAAAACGAGCGTTTGTTCCGTGTTGAGTTCCCTGAACGTCCAGGTGCGCTATTAATGTTCCTCGAACGCCTTGGCCCTACGCATAACATTACCCTATTCCACTACCGTAACCATGGTGCGGCGGAAGGTCGTGTCCTTGTTGGTTTAGAAGCAAGTGATGCGAAACAAAACCCAGATGGTTTGATTGAAACCTTAGAAAGTATTTCGTATCCATATGAAGAAATTACCAATAACCTAGGTTATCAACGTTTCTTAAAATAAAAGATTCAATACATACATAAAACCGCCCTTCGAGGCGGTTTTATTCTATGAGCTGTATCGGCTCTTCATCACCAAACGTGTGGTTATACGTAACAATAATTCTATCTATCAGCTCATCATTATGCGGTACCAACAGCCAATAGGGGTTCTCCCGCTCGATAACCAGTAAACTGAGTTCATAAGGCTCAATAAAAATTTTAATGTGGTTAAAAATAACATCAAAACTAAATTCAAAATCATAACCATGCATGTCTGAGGTTTCTTCTTCCTCACTCTCATACATTTGATAAAAAGACGCCATATCATCATTGATTTGGTTTTTCAGCTCGTCTAAGTCAATACCTAACTGTTGGAGTCGATGGCATTCATCAATACCATTTTGTCGAAAATCATCGAGTTCTATTTTTTGAATGTTTGAATAATAGCTATTCAACCAACGTACAAAGTGCTCGAACTCATCTTGTTCTTCTGGAATTGCGGTATCATTCAATTCTGGAAACGCGATCCTGAGGGATTCATACAGTGTCTTCCGCATTTATATACTCCTTTGGATGAGTGATATATTGGTATAAGGCAAAGCGCGGTTGATCGAAAAAAGCGTGTCTGTATAAAGATGACATCTTGTGAAATTTGGCACAACATTCGTTAACAATCGACGTATAAAAAAATTTAAAGGAAAGATGACATGGCACAATTTGCAGTGATTGGTTTAGGAAGCTTTGGAGCCACAGTTGCAACTCAACTCATTGAACTGGGACATGATGTCATTGGTATCGATAGTGAAAAAAAATATGTTGAAAATATTTCTGAGCAGGTGACCCATGCTGTCATCGCCGACGCAACAGATGAACATGTCCTCGATGAATTAAATATTAAAAACTGCGATGCCGTGGTGGTCGCAATTGGTGAAAATATTGAAGCCAGTATTTTGTGTGTGCTGCACCTCAAAAATATTGGGGTTGAAAAAATTTGGGTCAAAGCCAAATCAAAGTCGCACCATATGATTTTAAGCCATTTAGGGATTAGTAAAATTATTCACCCTGAAGAGGACATGGGCGTACGGATTGCGCAGTCTTTATGCTACCCCATGGTCAGTCGCTATATGGCGCTTGAAGATAACCACTATATTGTCAAAATTGAAATTGATGAAAAACTACAAGGGACTCGCTTCCGCCAATTGATGGATCAAGCACCTGATGTGAAAACATTACTCCATAAACGTGGCAAAGACGTTTTGTACAGCATTGACCCCAATTTAATTTTACAAGTGGGTGATATTCTAGTTGTTGAAGGTTTACTCGAAACATTACGTCGTCTTTCAGCACGGTTCAAATCATGAAAAAAGTCAAAGAATGGCAAACCCAACCAAACAGCACCATTAATTTAAGCCCGCCCAGCCTGCTGGCCTTGGGTTTTTTGAGCTTTATTATTATTGGGACTCTATTATTAAAGCTACCCATTTCACACCACGGTGAACTCAGTTGGATTAACTCTTTGTTCACCGCCAGCTCAGCCGTCACCATTACTGGACTGTCTGTGGTGAATGTCGGTGAAACTTTTACCGTAACAGGTAAAATCATCATTATGCTGCTGATTCAAATTGGTGGCTTAGGCTTTATGACTTTTGCAATTTTAGCCGCACTAAGTCTGTCGACTAAACTGGGTTTAAAGCAACAAATCATGGCGCAAGAGACCATTGGCCAAACCAGCTTATCCAAAGTGTCTTTCACCATTAAAGGGGTACTGCTGTATTCCTTATTTTTTGAAGCGATCGGCACGGTTATTTTGACCATAGCATGGTTAGAAGATTACAACTTCAATCAAGCTCTGTTTTATGCGGCTTTTTATAGTGTATCCGCATTTAACAATGGTGGCTTTTCACTGTTTCCCAACAGTCTAATGAGCTTCTCGGGTCAGTATCTCATTACCTTTACCATCAGTATGTTATACATCATTGGTGGGACAGGTTTTGTGGTATTAATGGACATTAAACGCAGCAAACGTTGGAAAGGCTTAAGTACCAATAGCAAACTGATTTTATCAACCATTGCAGGTTTGAACCTGATTGCTTTTGTTCTTTTATGGGCAATTGAATCGAACAACCCCCTCACCTTAGCGCCAATGAGCTTAGGTGACCAAGCTTTAAATGCATGGTTCCATGCCACAGTGCCTCGTTCATCGGGTTTTAACAGCCTCGATTTGGCACAAATGAAAGATGCCTCGACCCTCGTCACCATGTTACTGATGTTCATTGGGGGCGGCTCGATGAGTACCGCGGGCGGGATTAAAGTAGGTACTTTTATTATTGTTTTACTCAGCGTGATTAGCTTCCTTAGACGTGAAGATGAAATTCGTGTGTTCAATCACTCTGTTTCTCAAAAAACCTCTTTTAAGGCAATGGCTGTCGTCTCTATTACCGCAGCACTTATTTTCTTAGGCATCTTTACTTTATCCTTAATCGAGCCTAATCATCAGTTTATGGATTTGTTATTTGAAGCCATTTCAGCCGCGTGTACAGTCGGTTTATCACGGGGCATCACCGGTGAACTTCAACCTGCAAGTTTATTTATTCTGATGCTCTTGATGTTTGCAGGTCGTTTAGGTCCTTTAACGCTAGCCTACCTGATTGCGACGCCAAAAAAGAGCCGTTTAAAACATCCAGCTGCCGATATTCAAATTGGTTAAAACACCTAACACTTAAACATAAAAAACCACGTATCAAACGTGGTTTTTTATGTTTCTAAATTAGTACCAATTCATTAAGGACACGCCCAAGCCCACATAAGTCGCTCGGTGGTTATAATCTATTAAGCTTTCGCCATAACCATCAAACAACTGGAAATGGCCACGCAACTTCCCTGAAATAGGAAAAGCCCAGTCAAACTGTGCAGCACCGCGCGCGTCATCGCCACCTTTTAAACTATGACGCAGCATGAGTGAAAAGTCATGTTCATTCCAACGGTAGAATGCTGTTAAGTCACCCCGTCCGATATAATCCTTAATATCCGGGTTATTATCATCACCTGCATCTTCATCTAGACGGTACCAAGGGCGCAGCATGAGCGCAAAGTTGTCTCTTTCAAACCCCACATTCAACATGACACGGTTCCAACTACGTGACAACGGATCGGAACGACCATTAGACTGGTGGTTGAAAGTTAATCCCAGTAAGCGACCATTTAAACCCAACAGTTCATAATTGGTACGGAAAACCAAACTGGCTTCAGGCTCATAGTTCGTTTCACGGAACGGACGTGATTCATCACTATTATAAAGCTGCCAACGAGAAGACTGGGTATAACCTAACCAAACATCGCCATTGTCCCCAAATAGGTTTTCCACAGCTTTGGTTTTTAAAGACAGTTGGAATTTCGCTTCCATTGACTTTAGGTTCTGATCTTCATCCACCGTATTGGTCGGATTTGGACTTTGTGGAAATTCATTTTTATCTGTTGTCCAAAAACCAGGCATTAAATAGACAGGTTGATAGGCACGAATATTCCAAGTCCCCAGTTTACTTTCGGGTGAAAGCTCCCAACGACTATCCATTAAAGATAAATTTGGCGATATTTTAGGACCTTCAGAAGCGAAAACAGAGCTCACACTTTGTGTAATCTTCCCCGTGATATTTTCGGGTTCTGGCGCAATTTCCATAGCTGCACGTTGCTCAGAAACAATGCGCGGCTTTACTGCTTCAGGAATTTTAAATAATGCATCATAACAAGCCAAACGGTCTGCATTCGATGCCAATGCAACACATGCCTCGGCTGTTGCAGGAGCTGCAGGTACTTCGGAAATTTGTGCATGTGTTTTAGCGACACCCAAAGTACTGAGCACAGTCATGCTCAGTACTAAAGTTGAACGCTCAAATGATTTGAACGCCATACGACCCTCTTATTGTTTTACTGAACTTGTTGAATACTAAAACCTAACTCAATTAAAGTATCACGCTTCGCCATAGGTGCAACCACGGCTTTCGTTGGTTTTTGTTCAAGCAAGTATTGTACCGCCACACGTTGCAAGTCCTCTAAACTCACAGCCAAAAGACGGCTACGTAACTGCTTACGGAAGGCTGGTGTACGTGCATGCAAAAGTGCATAACATGCCGTAATCGCTTCACCCGCTGGTGAACCTGGTTTGTCCATACCAGCAATCAAACCTAAAATTGCTTCTTCAAGCTGATGTGGCTTTTGCTCAGTATTGAGCAACCATTGCACACTGGCTTCAAAGTCATTGAAGGTTTCAGCCAAACGCGGGTCACGGTAGCTATAGAAGCGGAATGAACATGCATTGCCGTCATAGCTTGCGCCACCACCATAGGCCCCACCTTTTTCACGAATTGCACTGTGTAAGAAACCATTACGCAAGTACGCTGCCAGCACCATCAGCGGGGCAGCATCTGGATGTGACACCTCAACGGCTTGATAAGCCGATGAACAGAATTGAACATTCGCTTGAATTAACCATGCCTCATCTGCATCGGTATCAACCTGCTCAGTAGCTTTTAAAGTCACAGTTTGCTCAGGAATAGCTAACTTGTCCCACACGTTTTGAACTTCTTCAACCAAACGGTCTGACTGATGTTCTTCACACACCAGTAAGAACTGTTTTGGTGCTTGTAAAAGTTTTAAGTGAATCGCTTTTAATTCATTGATCAAATCATCATAAGCTGCTGCATCTTTTTCAATACGGCTGACTAGATCGCCTAACCAGTTTAATGCACCCAAGCCCGTGTTGTGATAATCACGTTTTGCCAAAGCACTGTGGTTACGTCCTGCAATTTGCATGGCATAACTGTGGCCTGAACCTGAAAGACGGGATGCCCAACGTGTTTTACGTTGTTGCAATAACTCAACAATGCGATCTTTTTCGTCAAAACGCAGTTGTTCAAAAGCCAGTTTCAACAATGCAATACTGTCAAAATTACTCACCAACGATTTTGTGGTCAGCGTTAACCATGCACTGATTTGATTTTTATCATTTACTTGAGATCGTAAAGAGGCGCCCATACCTAAACCACCACTCACCGCAGTTTGTAGTTGTTGTAGTTCTAGATAGTCATATTGACCTGCACCAACTTCACCCATCAAAATGGACAGCAAGTTAAAGTATGGCGATTGCACTACATCTTGCGGAATCTGGATCAGCACTTGGTTGTAGTAAATACCGTTGGTACCCGCATGATAAAGATTCAACGGATAATCGATACGATTTGAGATAATCTCGCGCAACTGCCCTTGTACAATTTGCAGTTCAGCAGGCACATCTTCCAAGCCCACTTTTGGCAAAAGATTAAGGTCATCTGGGGTATCTTGACGGACTTTGAGTGCTTCAGTTTGTGCTTCAATTTCTGCTTTTTCAGCTTCTGTTAGCTGCGCACCAATTTCGGTTAAACGTGCTTTTTCTGCCGCCGCTTCCACCGCAGATTTATTGGCATCAGGCACCAACGTCATTTGTACTCGGTGTGGGTTATCAATCAAATAGGTTTTGATTAAGTTTGACAACCACATTGGATCTTTCAGTTCTTCTTTCACCGCAGCAATGGCTGAGTCTACATCCCATACAGTGACTGGGTCACTGTGGTGAATGGCACTCCCCAAACCATTTAAAATCAGGCTTAGACCATAAGGCATGCCATCGCCATTGATTTCACGTTGGTGCAATTCAATTTGATGTAAAATCGCATCGACCATATTTCGATCGACAGGTTTTGAAGCGACATCTTCTAAAACCTTAAACACACCTGCTTTAAACTCAGCTGTATGTTCAGGGTTTGAACCCTGTACGCCACAGTAGAAGGTCATTTCGTAGTTTGAATCATCTACCCCCATAATCGGGCCAGTAGACTGTGCATAACCACACGTTTCTAAATAATGACGTAATGGAGAAGCCGAGTCTTCTAACAGTACACCTTCTACAAGGCGCATACCTAAGCGTAGTTTGATCTCGCTGGCTTTAGGCAATAACCACGAAATAATGTGATAAGTTTTGTCTTTTAAATCTTCCGCATCTACCGCATAGGTTTCAGTCACTTCTAGTGGCGCAGTCAAACGGCGCTCTTCTTTAGAGAATAGCGTTTCACCTTTTGAAAACTTGGCCAAGGCTAAAGTTTCAAACTGCTCTTGTAGATTGTAAGCAGGTTCATTACCAAAGGTCATGAAAACTGCGTTACTTGGGTGATAATGCGACTTATAGAAATCCACCAACTCAGGGTAAGTCAAGTCTGGAATATCTTTAGGGTCGCCACCTGAGTTGTAGTGGTAAGTGGTTTCAGGAAATAAGTGATGCGCTAACTGATGATACAACTGGTCTGAAGGCGAACTCATTGCCCCTTTCATTTCGTTGAAAACCACACCTTTATAAACAGGCTCACCGTTTTCAAGCTCAATGCGGATTCCTTCTTGGGCAAAATCCAGCGGATTCAAATTGGCTGCAAAAGCCGCGTCTAAATATACTTCAAGTAAATTTTGGAAATCTTTTTTATTCTGAGTCGCAAATGGATACGCTGTCCAGTCCGCCGCAGTAAAGGCGTTCATAAAAGTATTCAATGAACGACGAATCATTAAAAAGAACGGATCGCGAACAGGAAATTTTTCCGAACCACATAGTGCTGTGTGTTCTAAAATATGCGCTTCGCCTTTTGAATCCATAGGTTGGGTGCGAAATGCAACCAAGAAGACATTTTCATCATGATTGGTGGCCAAGTGATAATGCACTGCCCCAGTGACTTTATGTTTATATTCAGACACTAAAATGTCTAAAGCTTCAACATGGTGTTGACGTACCAACTGAAACGCAGGATGTACAGTTTGAGAAATGGTTTCAGTGACATCTACAGTCATGTGATCTCCTAACAATAATTAATACACTGCCTGCATTATAGCTGTAGTTGTCAAAAGATTTCACGCTGAAAACCCGAGTAATTTGCTGGAAATTTGAAAAGCATCTCACTGCTTTCCAAATTTCAGTCTTTTTGAGGGAAGCGTTCTCAGAAAGTAAAACTAGATGAGATATTTAAAATAATTATAGTTCGGGTGATTTTCCACAAAAACATAGTTTTGCTTTTGATAAAAACTGGCTGCGGATAAATCTGCGGTATTTAAACACAGTGCAGAAAAGTTTGGACGCGCACATTTTTCTAGATGCGCCAACAACTGACGACCCACACCGCTCTTACGGTATTTAGGGTGAACATAAAAACGACGTACACGCCCAATCCGCGCCTCGATTTCATTTTCACCCCATTGTTGATTTAAACCGCCACAGGCAATCAATTGGTCTTGATCATAGGCCAATAACAATACTTCACCCTTTTGATCAAAACGATTTTTTCCACTTTGATATTCTTCGATCAAGCGGGTCAACGGTTCATATCCTTCTTTTGCTGCATGTTGTGCCAAAGCTTGTATTTGAGGAGGTAATTGTTCTGCTGCTTGAATTAAAATTTCCATCTAAACTTCCTTGAATATGAGCAAAGCCATTTCACTACATTTGCCACGTAAATAAAATGAATTTTCCTCAACAAACTACAGCAATCTTGAGCATTGGTGTAAAATGTCGCTTTATTTTCAATACGTGACGAAAAAAGACATGGCAACTGTTGATCTTTTTGCAATTGGTAATGCACTAATCGACCAAGAATTTAAAGTCTCTGACGACTTCCTTATTCAACAACATTTGCAAAAAGGCACTATGCAGTTAACTGATGGTGAAACACAAGCAGATCTTTACAAAAAATTAAAAGAAACACAAAGCTATAAAGGTCAGGCTTCAGGTGGTTCAGCAGCCAACACCACCGTTGCTTTTAGTGCCTTGGGTGGTTCAGCATTTTATGCATGCCGCGTGGGCAATGATGAACTAGGGCAAACTTACCTCAATGGTTTACACGAAGCAGGCATTAAAAACACTGAAAAATCAATCAGTGAAGGCGTAACAGGCACGTGTATGGTTTTAGTCAGTGAAGACTCTGAACGCACTATGCATACCTATTTGGGGATCACGGCCGAGTTAACTGAGCAACAGATTGACTTTGAACCCTTAAAAACAGCGAAATGGCTCTATATCGAAGGTTATCTTTCAACCAGCGATAGCGCACGTTTAGCTGTTAAGCAGGCGCGTGAAATTGCCAAAGCTCATGGTGTTAAAATTGCATTAACCCTATCTGACCCTGCGATGGTGCAATACGCGCGTCATGGTCTAGATGAAATGATTGCGGATGGTGTGGACTTATTGTTCTGTAACCAGCAAGAAGCCATGATGTACACTGAAACTGAAACTGTTGAGGCGGCTTTAGCAAAACTTAAAACACTGAGCCAGCATGTGGTGATTACTCTTTCCGCTGAAGGTGCACTTATTTCAAATGCACAGGAAACATTTAATGTCGCGGGTCGTAAAGTACACGCTATCGATGCCAATGGCGCAGGCGATGCCTTTGCAGGTGCATTCCTTTATGCAGTAAATGCGGGCTTAGGCTTACATACAGCTGCGCAACTTGCGATTTTGATTTCAAGTGAAGTGGTGTCACAGTTCGGCCCTCGTTTGGCTGTGGCAGATTACGCTGAATTGTTCCAACAACTGCAAAAGGAATGTGCATGATGCAAAAAATTTGCATGACGGAAGACATCCCAGAACGCGAAGCGCGTTCTTTTGAAACACCTAAGGGGGATACGATTTTTATCACCCAACGTGACGGTACCTTCTTCGCTTACCAAAACATTTGCCCGCATTTGCAAGTTGAACTTGAATTTTTGGAAAACCAGTTTTTAGACCGTGACCAAGAATTTATTGAATGTTCGACCCATGGTGCATTGTTCATGGTTGAAACAGGTGAATGCATTTCTGGCCCCTGCCAAGGCGAAGCACTTGAAAAAGTAGCGATTACCGTGCATTCTGACGGTGGGATTTATCTCACAGAAGAATAATGAAACTGGACGTTCACCATGTATGAGTTGCTACATCACCCTGACTTGATGCTCTTTCATTTCAGCTTATTGACTTTAGTCATACTCAGCATGGTGGAAACCTTAGGCTACTTTTTTAAATCACGTCCAAGTCATTTCCTCAAAAGGCTCTCCCCGCAAAAACTGACTGAATCTCCACTGTTGGACGTTAAGTTTTCTAAAGTGCTGATTGTGGTTTTTCTCTTACTTAATTTTAGTGTTGCAGGTTATTTCCTTCAGTTCTGCATCTATGCCAAAGAACAAGCGTTTACTTCGGCTTACTATCTAATCTTGCCTGCGCTAATTATTGCAATTTTCTTTACCGTTTTTATGATCCACTGTTTGGATCAAGTTATTAAACCTAGACCAGATAAAAAGCAAACCAACTTACTGGGTCGTCTGGCGACCATCTCCAGCGGGAATGCACGTCCTGGTTTTTCGGCTCAAGCTCGCGTTCGCGATGAATATGGTCAGCTACACTATGTGCAAGTTGAACCTGAGTTTGGTGAACTTGAATTTCAGTCACAAATTATTCTTATTCGTCTAAAAAAGTCACATTACATAGCAAAGAAAATCTCAAAATCCAATCAACTTTTTAGCGGCGAAAGTACGCGCTAAACAAGCACCCCATCTGATCCCATTTCAACGCTGTACGTCTTTATGAGCAAGTTTATCCTTTGCCATGCCTAACCCTGCCAAGATCTTGATACAGCATCAGCCTCTAACAAACGCCTTACAACGCGCTGTTTAAATCGAACCCTTGCCTCATCTTCTTGCTCAATCTTTTTAAAGCAATCTTTCATTCACAATCCAGCTTTCTACAATTTAAAAATATTTGCGAAAAATAAGATCAGGATGAGAATTTTACTCTCCGTCTCTGCCTTCAAGCTTATATGACACAATAAAAGACTTCTTAAATATTAATTCGATTTTCAATTCCTAATTTCCTTATGATGTATACAACAGATCAAATTATCCCTGATTCATATCCGTTAAAATCCATCATTTAAAAGCCCTATCAATTTCATTATCTTAAGACGAATTATCAATAAAATAACGATGAACGTTAAATATAAGCGTTTTAGTCGGATTTAAAATAAATATATACAAGTATTTTAATCAGGTATTTAAATATAAACATAAGTAATTTGGTCAACTTTAAAATACAAAAATATTAGTTTATTTTTCATCACACCATTATTTTAAGTACATGTATTTAAAGGACTTAATAATATATTTTTTATTTAAGTTTAAAGACTATTTATCTTTTGTATGTTTTTGTTTAATAATATAAAGCAAGTTAAAAAATAGGCTTTGTGAAATGAGCTTAGTCCCCAAAAATCTCAATCAAAAAGTCACCAGAGAGATTGTGGCCATTTTAATCATTAAGGTGATTATTTTAATGGTCATTAAGAACATCTGGTTTGACGCCCCGACTATTCCTAAAAATTTTGACAATCAAGTTGCTGAGCGTATTGCAGGCAATCCATCCCCAATCAAGGAGACACGTTGATGATATCTGAAAGCGTGGTCGATCTTTCGCGGTTCCAGTTCGCTATGACCGCGATGTATCACTTTATTTTTGTTCCACTTACACTGGGGCTTGCCTTTATTCTTGCCATTATGGAAACCACCTATGTGATTTCAGGTAAAGAAATTTATAAAGACATGACCAAGTTTTGGGGGAAACTCTTCGGTATTAACTTCGCTTTAGGGGTCACTACTGGCTTAACCATGGAGTTCCAGTTCGGGACTAACTGGGCATATTACTCACACTATGTGGGGGATATTTTCGGTGCTCCATTAGCCATTGAAGGATTAATGGCATTCTTCTTAGAATCGACATTCATCGGTCTGTTCTTTTTTGGATGGGATCGCTTATCCAAAGTGCAGCACTTATGTGTGACATGGCTGGTTGCACTCGGTTCTAATATGTCTGCCTTATGGATTTTGGTTGCAAATGGTTGGATGCAAAACCCTGTCGGTTCTGTATTTAACTATGAAACCATGCGCATGGAATTGGTAGATTTTGGTGCTCTCATTTTTAACCCAGTTGCACAGGTAAAATTTGTACATACCGTGTCTGCGGGTTATGTGACAGGCGCTATTTTCGTTCTGGCTATTTCAAGCTACTACTTACTGAAAAAACGCGATATTCCGTTTGCACGTCGTTCATTTGCCATTGCCGCAATTTTTGGTTTAGCTTCAACACTTTCAGTGATTTTACTGGGCGATGAGTCAGGTTATGAACTGGGTGATGTTCAGAAAACTAAACTCGCGGCCATTGAAGCAGAATGGGATACTCACCCTGCACCTGCACCCTTTACTTTGTTTGGTATTCCAAATAAAGAAACCATGACTACAGATTATGCAGTGAAAATTCCATATGTGATGGGTCTTATTGCAACACGTTCTTTAGACAAAGAAGTGACCGGTATTAAAGATTTGATCGTACAACACGAAGATCGTATTCGTAACGGTATGGTGGCCTACTCACAACTGGAAAAACTACGCGCGGGCGATACTTCTCCAGAGCTAAAAGCTGCATTTGCTGAAACTCAAAAAGACTTGGGTTATGGCTTGCTGCTGAAAAAATACACACCAAATGTAGTTGATGCATCTGAAGATCAAATTAAATCTGCTGCAAAAGACACGATTCCGCACGTACCAAGCTTATTCTGGGCATTCCGCGCCATGGTTGTATCTGGTTTCCTTATGCTGCTGTTATTTGCTCTAGCAACCTTTGCTGTGGCAAAACGCAATGCAGAAAACAAACCATGGTTACTGAAGTTCGCGCTTTTCGCTCTCCCTCTGCCATGGATTGCTGCACAAACAGGTTGGTATGTTGCAGAAGTAGGTCGTCAGCCGTGGACGATTGGTGAAGTTTTACCTACACACTTGTCAGCATCGAGCTTAAGCACAGGTGATGTGTGGGGTTCTATCGCTGCTTTAGCTGCGTTCTATACCGTTCTTTTGATTATTGAAATGTATTTAATGATCAAATTCTCACGTCTTGGTCCAAGTTCGCTTCACACTGGTAAATACCATTTTGAAAAACTTGAAGCAGCTCGTAATGAGGAGACTCAAGCATGATCGAATATGAATTACTCAAAATCATTTGGTGGGTTTTAGTCGGTGTCTTGCTGATTGGCTTTGCTCTCACCGATGGCTTCGATATGGGCTCTATGGCGATCATGCCATTTGTGGGCAAAACAGATGAAGAACGCCGTGCGGCCATCAACACTATCGCTCCGCACTGGGACGGTAACCAAGTTTGGTTCATTACTGCTGGCGGTGCATTGTTTGCCGCATGGCCAATGGTTTATGCAACAGCATTCTCAGGCATGTATTGGGCGCTACTGTTGGTGCTGTTTGCCCTATTCTTACGACCTGTAGGTTTTGACTACCGCTCTAAACTGCAAAATACCAAATGGCGTACATCATGGGACTGGGGTTTAGCCGTGGGTGGTGCTGTTCCTGCACTGGTCTTCGGTGTGGCATTTGGCAACATGTTCTTAGGCGTACCATTTAGTTTAGATGATACCGTCCGTTCAACTTATACAGGGAGCTTCTTTGCTCTACTCAACCCATTTGCTTTAGTCTGCGGCCTAGTTAGCTTATCAATGCTGTGTGCACACGGCGGTGCATGGCTAATGCTTCGTACCGATGGTGACTTACGCAGACGCTCAGCACAAGCAACGAAACTTATGGGCATTGCTTATCTCATCTGTTTCTTAGGCGCTGGTGCTTGGTTGTACTTTGGTGGAATCGAAGGTTATACCTTAGTCACTCCATTTGATACCAACGGTGTTGCTAACCCATTGGCAAAAGAAGTGTTGACCAATGCCAACCATGGCTGGATGAACAACTACTCGACTTACCCAATTACCATGATTGCGCCTATCGCAGGTATCTTAGGTGGTTTGATTGTGGTGCTTGCAGCAAGCAAAAACAAAGCGGGCTTTAGCTTCTTAGGTTCGAGTTTAGCGGTCGTGGGTGCAATTTTAACTGCTGGTTTTGCGCTGTTCCCATTCTTAATGCCATCAAGCATTCAACCTGTTGCAAGCTTGACCATGTGGGATGCAGTTTCAAGTAAAACGACGTTAACTGTAATGACAGTTGCAGCATGTATCTTTGTCCCACTCATTTTGTGCTATACCACTTGGTGTTACTACAAAATGTGGGGTGTTATTACCAACACACACATTAAAGAGAATTCACACAGCCTTTACTAAGGCTGTGTCTAAGGAGATCAAATTATGTGGTATTTTGCATGGATTCTCGGCATTTTGATGGCTTGCTTTGCAGGTGTACTCAGTGCTTTGTATATCGAACATCATCAAGACCTTGATGAGGAATAAACCATGACAGACGTTGCTATGGAAAACCAAACTGTAGATAAAAAGCCGAACAAATTTGCGATGCTAATTTCCTGCCTATTGGCCTTTCCACTTGCAGCGGTGTTGTTAGTGCATCCTGCTGCTATGTTGGATGACAATGGTCACTATAGCCACAGTGCGCTGATGTATATCATGATTGGTATATCAGGTGGCTTTATCCACGGAGTCGGGTTCGTGCCACGCCACTGGATTTGGAAATGGCTGTTTAGCCCGTTTCTATCGTGGCCACTGATGATCTGGGGTTATTACACTTGGTTCTTCAGTTAAATAAAAAAGCCCTCATTTACTGAGGGCTTTTTTATGGTCCGCTATTCGTGGATTCTACATTTCAGCCATGACGCCAATAATGCCATTAATAATCATATCTACCGCAATCGTTCCAATCAGTAAGGCCGACAGTCGTCCGACAATATCAACATAACGGTCAATATATTTGGCATGCTTATAACGCAAATGGTCATGCGCAAATTTCATTAAAATCATCAAACCACAGGTCAACGCCAAAGTCAGGAAAATAATCATGGCTGCGCCGCTGATTGGCAGTGCCATACCTGTCACCACAGCAGCACTGATGGTTCCTGGGCCAATCATAAAAGGCATGGCAATGGTTCCTGCCAAATGCTCAGGCGCACCACGCATTTCACCAATGGTATCTGCCCCCTGAAACACGTAACGATAACCAATCACCAAGAAGATCAGACCACCAAATATTTGAAAGGCTTCAAAGCGTACATTTAAATATTTACTAAAAATCGCTTCTCCACCCCATGCAAACAGCATAAATACTATAAAGGCAATGAGACAGCCCTGAATCAAGGCCTTATTAAACACTTTAGCTTCGGAGTTCCGAATCATGCCAATCATGTAAATACTCATTAAAAACGGATTCAGCAATGAGAAAAACAAAGCAAAAGCATGTAAATATGAGGTCAACATGGTTCCTCCTAATTATCCTTGAGGGTCTGGAAATAAGGGACGATTCCCTGGACTGATTCGATTGATATGTAAGAAGGTCATGTGACGCTCATAACGATCCAGCACATCATTAATCACTTGCTCTTTGGTATAACCAACAAGGTCGTTGCCTTGAGAACCTTCATACAAATAAGTTTCAAGACGGTAGTAGAAGCGTTTACCTAGTTTGCCACGCTCACTAAAGGTCGGCGCGATATAACGTACTGGCCAAATTTGATAGACAAAGTTTTGTTCTTCTTCCAAATGTATCATCAAATCTAAATGATACAGATTAGGATCTTCTTCTAGCGCACTCTCTTGAACACTGATGTCGATACCTCGTTTTTGCATTTCCTCTGCAACCGCCATCACAGCCGGTCGGCAGATGTCATCGAGCATACGCCGAGTATCAGTTGTTCCTGGATGGTGCATGACTCGGGACAAACGTTTTTTCCAGTTGAGGATGTCGACATTGCCCACCACGGGTGCGGCATTTAAACTGCTACTGGCTTGTCGGTAGTCTTCTAACCGCAGTGATTTATACAATCCTGCCATCACCAAGAACATCACAAAACTAAACGGCAACCCCATAATGATTGTGGCGTTTTGTAGTGCCGTTACTCCGTTAGCCATCAACATTGCAAGGGTTAATAAACCAATGGCTATAGCCCAAAACACGCTCAACCATCGCGGTGCATCATGGTCGACATTGGTAAATTGAGTGGTGAAATTTCCCAATACCAGTGCACCAGAGTCCGCCGAGGTCACATAAAATAGTAAACCAGTAATTGTGGCTACACCTGCAATAAATGGAAACCATGGATACTGAGCCAGCAAGTCATAAAAACCATGTGCAGGGTTGGCAATGACACTTTGTGCAAGGGCTAAGTTACCATCAAAAATCACACTATGTAGTGCACTATTTCCAAAAATTGATAACCACGTAAGTGTGAAAAACAGAGGAATAATGAGAGTTCCACTAACAAACTCACGGATGGTTCGACCACGTGAAATACGTGCTAAAAACAAACCTACAAAAGGTGACCAAGCCACCCACCATGCCCAAAAGAACAATGTCCAACTGTTCATCCATTCTTTGGGTTGTTGAAAGGCAAAACTTTCCAAAGTCATACTTGGAAAACGGTTAATGTAGTCCCCAATATTTTGCACAAAAGCATTCAGTAAAAATTCGGTATTGCCTAAAAACAAAATAAACAGCATCAACCCGACAGAAACATAAATATTGATCTCGGAGAGAACTCGCAGTCCCTTATTCACCCCTGAAGTCACTGAAATAATGGTCATTCCCACCGCAACCACAATTAATGCGGTTTGCATCCAGAGGTTTTCGGGTAAATCGAACAACACATGTAAGCCATAGTTCAGCTGTACTACCCCGATCCCGCAGGTCGTGGCAATACCAAAAATAGTCCCGATGACCGCAGCGGTATCAACACTATGACCGATCGGCCCATGAATCTTATTGCCAAAGATCGGATATAAAGCAGAGCGAATGGTCAGTGGTAAGTTATAGCGATAACTAAAATACCCTAATGCCATGCCAATCAAGGCATACATACACCATCCAGTTAGACCATAGTGAAATAGCGTCCACACCATGCCTTGACGTGCAGCTTCTAAGGTCTGCCCCTCACCCACAGGTGGATGCATATAGTGGGATAAAGGTTCCGCCACCGAGAAGAACATTAAATCGATGCCGATCCCAGCTGAGAACAACATTGCAGACCAACTTAAAAGACTAAATTCAGGTTTGGAATGTTTGGGGCCTAATTTGATGTTGCCGTAGCGAGAACAGGCAATAAAAATGACAAAGACCATATACAAAGTCGCTGCGAGTAAGTAATACCAACTAAAAGTTGAACTCACCCACGCCAAGACTGTATTTAAGGTTCGGTTGGCAAAGTCATTAAACAAAATGGTGGTAATAGAAAAAATTAAAATAATGAGAGCTGAAATATAAAAGACCACACCATTTAAACGGTCTTTAGGCGCTAATGTTTGATCATCAACTGCTCTTGGATTATCTGTCGCCATACAATCCTCAAGAAAGTAAATAAAAAAAGACAAAAGCCAATTTTTAAACTTCTCGTGGTCGAGAGCTTAAAAATCGACTAACGAAAACGACAGTATTTTTATCAGAAATAAAAACGCTATCTTCTTTAAACCTGAAGGTTTAAATCATTTATGCGGTGCATTTGCTACACAGTTTTAAAATGTGAGCCACCCTTGTTCATCGATATTTTGATAGAAATCTTACACATATCTCCCTTCAACATGACTATAAGAGCTTTCTCCACTCGAAAAAAGTATAAAACCGTAAGCCTATAGCTCATCAGCTCACTTTTCTGAATGATGTTCTGCAATTAAACCCTTATGGCACATCCTTTTGATAAATAAAAAGTTATGTCGAATACTCAAAGCAATTTAGCAGTATTTTGCTTTGAATTTAACCATAAGTGTACTTTTTATTGATTGAACGTTCAATCAATAAAAAGTATCATAAAAAAATGCTATGATGCTTTCCATGTAAGTTATTGAATCTAACGCCTTTAAATTTAAGAAAATTGTTCTGGATTGTCATGAATAAACGTAGAGTAAAACCTGAGCATGAGCGCCGTGAAGAAATCATTAATGCTGCCTATGCAGTCATTTATGAGGTGGGCTTATCCAACACCACCATTGCTCAAATTGCGAAAAAAGCACAGCTTTCTACGGGCATTGTGAGCCATTATTTTGGTGATAAACAAGGTCTCATTCACAGTTGCATGCGCCAAATGCTGAATGTCTTAGCCGAGACCACGGCGAGCTATAAAGCAAAGGTGGCGCAACCCAGTCCAGAACATTTACTCAAAGCCATTATTGATGCCAACTTTGACATCAGTCAGGTCAACAACACTGCTATGCGGGTTTGGCTCGATTTTTGGTCTGCCAGTATGCACCTATCCGACTTAGGTCGACTGCAACGAATCAATGACCAACGTCTTTATTCAAATTTGAAGTTTTATTTCTTGCAGCTCATGCCGAAGTCACAGGCAAGCCAAGCCGCTAAAGGGCTAGCAGCACTGATTGATGGATTATGGTTACGTGGAAGTTTAAGTGGTCATCAAGCATTTGATCGTGATTTGGCACGTTCTATTGCATACGACTATGTCGATATGCAACTTCGCTTAATTCAACAGATACGGCAGGAACAACAAAATGAATAATGTACAGCTTCACCCGCTTTATATTCACGGACAATATTTCAGTGCTACCAGTGGTCAAACCTTTGACAGTATCAATCCTGCTACAGGTCAGGTCATTGCCACTATTCAGCAAGCCTCTAAAGCTGATGTCGATGCAGCCGTGCAAAGTGCTTTACAAGGGCAACGCGAATGGGCTGCCAAAACTGCGGTCGAACGTGCCCGTATTTTACGTCGTGCAGTCGATATTTTACGCACTCGTAATGACGAGTTAGCTCGCCTAGAAACACTGGATACAGGTAAAGCGTTCAGTGAAACCTCTACTGTCGATATTGTCACTGGTGCAGACGTTTTAGAGTACTACTCAGGACTTGCAACTGCCATTCAAGGTGAACAAGTGCCACTACGTGAAAGTAGTTTTTTCTACACGCGCCGTGAACCTTTAGGTGTAGTGGCAGGGATTGGCGCTTGGAATTATCCAATCCAAATTGCACTTTGGAAATCAGCTCCTGCCCTCGCTGCTGGGAATGCCATGATTTTTAAACCCAGCGAAGTGACCCCTCTTACCGCCTTAAAGTTAGCAGAGATCTATAATGAAGCAGGCGTACCTGCTGGTGTTTTCAACGTGGTACAAGGTTTTGGTGCTGACGTGGGTCAATGGTTGACTGAACACCCAGATATCCAAAAAATTTCGTTCACAGGTGGTGTGGCAACGGGTAAAAAGGTCATGGCCAGTGCTGCGGCTTCTAGTCTCAAAGAAGTCACCATGGAGCTCGGTGGCAAATCACCTCTGATTATTTGTGCCGATGCCAACCTTGATCGCGCAGCCGATATTGCGGTGATGGCGAACTTCTTTAGCTCAGGTCAAGTATGTACCAATGGCACCCGTGTGTTTGTACCACAAACCCTCAAGGCTGCATTTGAACAGGCTGTGATTGAACGTGTCAAACGTATCCGTATAGGTGACCCTATGCAGGCTGAAACCAACTTTGGACCTTTAGTCAGCTTTCCGCATATGGAAAAAGTCTTGTCTTATATTGAGTCGGGCAAACAACAAGGTGCGACCTTATTGACTGGTGGACAACGTGCCACTGAAGCAGCGCTTGCTCAGGGCGCATATGTATTACCGACCGTGTTCACCGACTGTCATGACGACATGCACATTGTGCAAGATGAAATCTTTGGTCCGGTCATGAGCATTTTAAGCTATGACAGTATTGAAGAAGCTATTCAACGTGCCAACAACACCAGTTATGGTTTAGCTGCGGGTGTGGTAACACAAGATATTTCCCAAGCGCATCGCATTATTCATCAGCTTGAGGCAGGGATTTGCTGGATCAATACATGGGGCGAATCCCCTGCTGAGATGCCTGTAGGGGGTTATAAACAGTCAGGAGTCGGACGTGAAAATGGCATCACCACACTTGAACACTATACCCGTATCAAATCGGTTCAAGTTGAACTGGGTGAATACCAAAGTATTTTTTAAAGTCTGAATTTTAACTATCTAAATCCTTACTTCCTTTTTATTTATTCTTTTTTTCATCCTCAACTCAACATGTGGCCACGTTCTCATGCAACGTGGTCCTGCCATAGAAAAAGGATCATTATGCATTCTCAACACTACGATTATATTATTATTGGTGCAGGTTCTGCGGGTAACGTACTGGCTGCTCGTTTAACAGAAGACCCCGATGTTTCGGTACTGTTACTCGAAGCAGGTGGTCCTGATTATCGTCTCGACTTCCGTACCCAGATGCCTGCTGCCTTAGCCTATCCCTTGCAAGGTCGTCGTTATAACTGGGCGTATTTAACCGACCCAGAACCTCATATGAATAACCGCCGCATGGAATGTGGTCGTGGCAAAGGCTTAGGCGGCTCATCCCTAATTAATGGCATGTGCTATATCCGTGGTAATGCCATGGACTTAGAACAATGGGCCAGCTTGAAAGGCCTTGAAGACTGGAGCTATGCGGACTGTCTGCCTTATTACAAAAAAGCTGAAACCCGTGATATTGGTGGCAATGACTATCATGGCGATGCTGGCCCTGTTTGTGTCGCCACACCTAAAGCAGACAATAACGTGTTATTCCACGCCATGGTTGAAGCGGGTGTGCAAGCAGGCTATCCACGCACTGATGACTTAAATGGTTATCAACAAGAAGGTTTCGGCCCAATGGATCGAACCGTAACCCCCAAAGGTCGACGCTCAAGCACAGCACGTGGCTATTTAGATATGGCCAAAGGCCGAGCGAATCTAACCATTATCACCCACGCCATGACCAATCAAATTTTGTTAAATGGCAAACAAGCGATTGGTGTTGAATATATTCAAGGTGCTAATCAAAACAACTTGCTTCAGGTCTATGCCAATAAAGAAGTTCTACTTTGTGCAGGGGCGATAGCATCACCGCAAATTTTGCAACGTTCAGGTGTGGGTTCAAGCACCTTACTTCAATCTCTCGACATTCCAGTCGTGCATGACTTACCGGGTGTCGGTGAAAACCTGCAAGACCATTTAGAAATGTACTTACAATATAAGTGTAAGCAACCTGTTTCTCTCTACCCTGCTTTAAAATGGCAAAATCAACCTGCAATTGGTGCAGAGTGGTTGTTTAACGGAACAGGGATTGGAGCAAGCAACCAGTTTGAAGCAGGTGGCTTTATTCGATCCTCCAAAGAGTTTGCTTGGCCAAATATTCAATACCACTTCTTGCCTGTTGCAATTAACTATAATGGCAGTAATGCCGTCAAAGAGCATGGATTCCAAGCCCATGTCGGTTCGATGCGCTCACCTTCACGCGGTCGAGTACAGGTGACATCTAAAAACCCTTTCGACCATCCAAGTATTTTATTTAACTACATGTCGACAGAACAAGACTGGCAGGAATTTCGTGACGCGATTCGAATCACCCGCGAAATCATGCAGCAACCTGCGCTTGATCCTTACCGTGGCGAAGAAATCAGTCCCGGAAAAGATGTGAGTAGCGATGCTGAATTAGACGAATTTGTACGTAATCACGCCGAAACGGCTTATCATCCATCCTGTAGTTGTAAAATGGGTGAAGATGATATGGCGGTAGTTGATGGACAAGGTCGCGTGCATGGCCTGCAAAGTTTACGTGTGGTGGATGCATCAATTATGCCGCTGATTATCACGGGTAACTTAAATGCAACCACCATTATGATGGCTGAAAAAATCGCGGATCAAATCCGTGGCCGCACAGCCCTACCTCGTTCTCATGCACCTTTTTATCAAGCTGAAACTGAATAAGTTTTAATAGCTCAGCACCTGACTTTAATTATCTTTAAAATAAAAAGGTCAGGTGATTATTCATTTTTTCTTAAACAACCATGCTGCGTTTTGTATACATAATGCTATTTCTATTAGTATCCAATTTATTCATTTTAGCTTTTAAAATATTGAATGCCTGTATATATATTCAACATCAATATCTTAATTATCAAATCTTAACAAGAATAAAAACCAATAAAAACAATGATTAATCTTACACATCACTCATATTTATAGTTCAACCCAACCCATTTACAATAAAAATTACTAAGTCAATACATATTTAGTCTAAAATATTCATAAATCAGGACTGTGTGATAGGCTCAAAACTTATATTTTTGTGCGCTTTTCAGCTTTTAAGTATTACTTCAACTATACCAAGCTGGTCATTTATAAGCAGCTCTATCATTCTTCTTATTTTTTTATTCTTTTCGCTATAAAGCGATCCAAAACCTGCTCCCCAAGGTCATAATCGCATGAACAAATTCTTAAAATACCTTTTGGTATTAATCGTACTGCTTATTATTGCAGTCGTAATTTTCTTATTTAGACCCGTCACGTCTAAAAAAATCCAAACCACCAGCAATGAGCCTGTTGTTGACGCAGTCTTAGTCGGCGGTGGGATCATGAGTGCAACTTTAGGCACATATCTAAGCGAGCTTGAGCCAAACTGGCAAATTCGCATGTATGAACGCCTAGACAATGTTGCACAAGAAAGCTCAAACGGCTTCAACAATGCTGGCACAGGCCACTCTGGCTTTATGGAAATGAACTATACCTCTGAAAAAGATGGAAAAATGGACATTTCTAAAGCTGTGAACGTTGCGGAACAATTTGAAGTTGCAAAACAGTTCTGGTCTTATCAGGTGAAAGAAGGCGTTTTGGGTCAACCAAATAGCTTTATCAACCCTGTACCGCACATTGCCTTCGTTTGGGGCGATAACGTGAATTTCCTCGAAAAACGTTATGCTGCAATGGTTAAAAACCCAATGTTCTATGGCATGAAATTCTCTGAGAATCCTGCTGAAATTAAACAATGGGCACCATTGGTAATGAATGGCCGCGATGCTGCACAGAAAGTAGCTGCAACACGCATGGATGTAGGTTCGGATGTGAACTATGGTTCGATCACCACTCAATTGGTCGATCACCTTAAAAAACAATCTAACTTCAAACTACAAACATCGACTGAAGTGACTGGCATTAGCCAAAACGATGATAAAACTTGGACGGTTGCATTTAAAAACCTCACCACAGGTAAAACAGATCACGTGAAAACGCGCTTTGTCTTTATTGGTGCAGGCGGTGCAGCGGTTAAGCTTTTACAAATGACAGGCTTACCAGAAGCGAAGCAATATGCTGGCTTCCCTGTAGGTGGCGTGTTCTTAATGACCGACAACCCGAAAGTCACTGAAGGTCATACTGCAAAAGTTTATGGTCGTGCTGAATTAGGCGCGCCTCCAATGTCTGTTCCACATATTGATACACGTTATATCGACGGTAAAAAATATGTATTATTTGGCCCATTTGCGACTTATTCAAACAAGTTCTTAAAACAAGGTTCTCAGCTTGATTTATTGAAATCAACCACGAAGAACAACGTTTTACCAATGACTGCTGTTGGTATGGAAAATCTTGATTTGGTGAAATACTTAGTTAGCCAAGTAATGATGACCGATGCCGACCGTTTTAATGAATTGAAAAAATACTACCCTGATGCAAAACCAGAAGACTGGCGCATGAATCAAGGTGGTCAACGTGTTCAAATCATTAAGAAAGAACCAGGTAAACCTGCAAGCTTGCAATTTGGTACCGAGATTTTTGCGTCACAAGATGGTGCTGTGACTGCTCTATTAGGTGCTTCACCAGGTGCTTCGACCTCTCCTTACATTATGTTGAGCTTGCTTGAGAAAGCATTCCCACAACAAGTAGAAGGTAAATGGAATCCGAAATTACATGAAATTGTAAAATCGTACCAACAAGAACTCAGCACCAATCCTGTTCTTCTTGACCAAGTTCGCCAATACACCAGCACAACCTTGGGTTTGAAATATACACCTATGGCTAAGGCTGCAAATGACGAAACTGTTGCGGTAGCAAAAGCACAGTAATTTGCTTTAAACCCTAAAAAGGATGGACTTTGCGCCATCCTTTTTTTAATTCATATTTGAAACCATTCTGTTTATGTCGCTTTTCCATTCCGACGCTTTTTTGGCTTTTCGTTCACGTGATTTTTCACTTCTGAGTATCAATCAGTTGTGCTTAATTCTTGCCATCATGATTCAAGAAGTCGTCATTGCCTACAGCGTCTACCAACTCACTCAGAATCCACTGAGTCTTGGCATGATTGCCTTAATTGAGTTACTTCCATTTATTTTCCTCTCCCTTATTAGTGGCGACTGGGCTGACCGCTATAACCGACAAAAAATTGTGCAGTGGAGTTTTAGCTGTAGCACCCTAATTCCCTTATTATTTATTGTTCTTTTTTCTCAATACCAACAACAGCACATTCAACAAAATACACTTTTATACGGCATTTATAGCCTCATCTTTTGCTTAGGTATACTTAGAGGTATTTACAGTCCATCTTTTAATTCATTACGCCCTTTTCTAACCCCAGAGTCAGCCTATAGCAATGCAGCCACATGGACTGCCCTCATTTGGCAAATGGGCGGCATTTTAGCGCCCTTATGCGCAGGACTTTTACTCGGCCAACTTGGGCTTAAAAAAACCCTCTTGATTGTTTTTTTCTTGTGTTGCGTGGGTAGCATCTGCTTATTCGGATTAAGCGCTCGCGACTTCCCTAGCACGCATAAACAACATTTAAGCAAAAGCTTAAAAGAGGCCTATTTATTTATCTTTAAACATCCACTGATGTTTTGGAGTATGTTGCTGGATCTCAGCGCCATGCTTTTTTGTAGTGTCATTATCTTACTGCCTATTTTTGCACAGGATATCCTTCATCTAGGCGTTGAAGGCCTAGGTATACTCAGAGCAGCACCAGCCATTGGCGCCTGTATCATGATGTTGATGTTGACCTGTTATTCTCCGATGCAAAATGCATGGAGAAACATGCTCTATAGTAGTTTTGCAATTGCTTTGTGTACTTTAGCCTTCGCACTATCCCCCCATATTTGGCTCTCAGTCTTCTTCCTTGTTTTGATTGGCGCCTTTGATAGCATCAGCATGATCATTCGACAAACTTTATTACAGCAACTCCCCCCAAAAGCACTATTAGGACGTGTAGCAGCTTTAAATGGCATCTTAGTGACTTCAGGTAATCAACTCGGTGCCCTACACATGAGCCTGATGACGCGCTATTTTTCTGTGGTGCCAGCAGTACTTATTGGCGGGACGCTGTGTTTAATAATCTGTGGTCTAAGCTCTACTCGTACGCGACATTTACTCAACCCATCTCCAACACAACAAAAACATGTCACCGTCACAAGAATCAAATAGCATGTTAAGCTTCAAATCTCCTTTTAATATGATGTGAGTTTTCAATAGAGCAAATTATGAAACAGATTCTCCCCTTTTCACACACTCTCTATGTCAAACTCTATTCTTTCGTACTATCCATGTTGTTGGCTTATTGCCTATTCAATGCAATCTATAGTGTGATTATTGGTGGAAAAAGTGCATACCTTTTCAGTAGTCTGATTTTAATATTTCAAACAATTACTGTTTTTAAAGCATCTGTAAATAAAAAGATCTATAACTACATGGGATTGATTGGACTCATTCTAATTCTGATTTATCTCAATCATTGGATGTTTCTTTCTCAGTATGAAAGTATTGCCATTCTTCCCTCAGTCATACTCACCGCACTTAGCTTAGGCTATTTTTCACAGCAGCACTTGCATTTAAATCTATTGAAGGCGGCTTTAATTTTTGGGCTTTTAGTATTAGCCTATACGCAATACCATGACTTGAATACTCTACAAAACTATTATAATAGCCTGCATACAGGTGAAACATGGCAGCAATATGGTGCTTTATAAAGATCAAAAAAACCGTTAGAGTTTTCTTCTTATTTTAAGCACAAAAAAGCCAGCAATATCGCTGGCTTAATTCTTTTAGACTTTAGCGATGAGTATGAATTGACATCACGATGCCCATGCTGGCCAGCATGGTAATCACCGCGGTTCCACCATAACTCATCAGTGGCAATGGATCACCTGTTACAGGTAAAATCCCACTGACCATCCCCGAGTTTAACAACACAAAGAAGAAGAACGTTAAGCCCACAGCACCCGCATATAATCGCCCAAAATTATGAAAGCTGTTCATACCAATAATTAAACAACGAATGATAATGGCTGCAAACAAACTAAACAGCAAGAACACCCCAATAAAGCCAAACTCTTCCGCATACGTCGACATAATGAAGTCGGTATGGTGCTCAGGCAAATACCCCAAATGTGACTGTGTGCCTTCTGTGAAACCCTTCCCCATTAAGCCACCTGAACCAATGGCAATTTTGGATTGGATAATATTCCAACCCGCACCCAATGCATCCGACTCTGGATCAAATAAAGTGAGCACTCGCTTTTTTTGGTACTCTTGCAAAAAGAACATCCAAAGTAAGGGAGCGACAACAGCCAACGCACCGCAGGCCAAAGCAATAAGCCGCCAAGAAATACCGCTGAGGAAAATGACGCACACACCAGGAATCAAGAGACCTAGGTTTAAGTCGGGCTGTAAAGCTGCCAATAAAAACGGCAACATCATAATACCCAACGAAATCACAATATGCATAAACTTCGGCGGGAATGCACGACCTGCAAAGTACCATGCCATCATCAAAGGCATGGCAAACTTCATAAACTCAGAAGGCTGCATACTACCAATACCCGGTAGACTAATCCAACGTCTGGCTCCCATGCGGGTTTCGCCCACCACCAAGACCAATACCATTAAAATCACAGCAAAGATGAAAAAATAAGGACTAATGGCCTGATAGACTTTGGGAGGGATTTGCGCACAGATAATCATCACAATGAAGCCCACAGCAAAGCTTGTGGCTTGGCGAAACACCATACCCATATCTTGCGCTGAAGCACTATAAATGACCAACAATCCCAACACGGCATTTAAAATCAGAAAGCATAAAAGCCATGGATCTAAATGCAATTTAGCCCAGCGAGATGAGTCATGTTTAATGCTTCTACCGTCACGTAAAGACTGACGTAAAAAACGATACTGCTGTGATGGTATCATTTGCGTAAATTGAATGAGCTAAAGACAGGGCAAATTATAAGTTCAAAGTGTTTTAGATAACATCATTCAAACCCATATTTCTGTAGTTTTAGCTCAATAAATCTAAATAATTTTTATTGTGCCGCCAAAATCAGGCGCGCAAGCTCAAGGTCATCTGGATAGGTAATTTTAATATTATCGGAGCGTCCTTGTACGACTTGAACCTTTTCACCCACAAACTCTAAAGCACTAGCTTCATCTGTAATTAAGGCTTGTGCCTCTAGTGCATGTTCAATTGCTTTTTTCAGTACCCCCAGTTTAGCAATCTGCGGGGTTTGTGCCTGCCAAAGCTGTGAACGGTCAATGGTTTCTTGAATATCTTGCGCTAAAACCACACGCTTTAAAGTATCTCTAACAGGTATAGCTAAAATCGCCCCTGTATTGGACTGAATAGCAGTATCAACCAGTCTCACTAAACAATCCTGCGTGACACATGGACGTGCTGCATCATGCACAAAGACCCAGTCGTCAGCATCAGCGATTGTGGCAAGATAGTTGAGCGCATTAAGCACTGAGTCTACACGCTCAGCACCACCTTCACAAAAATGTGCTTTTTCTATGTTGGTAAAAGGCAAGCTTTGAGCAACATCATCATCTAAACCAATCGCCAAAACATAGCCCTGCAATGGCAATTGATTAAGACGTGAAACCGTATGTTCAAGTACGGTCTTTTGTCCAATCATTTGATATTGTTTTAGTTCAGTTTTAGAAAAGCGACTACCCGAGCCAGCAGCAGGAATAATAGCCCACAATTTATGGGGTAGCTGGAGGGGTTTCAGGCTCATCGTCTTCATTGGTTCGCAAATCAATTTGGGCGTTAGGATCAATATAAACAGGCTTATATTGAGTACTGATGGTACTCATTTGAATAAACGTTTCTCGAGGTTTGATTAAACCTAAGTCCAAGCGCGCATGCTCTTCAATGGCTTCAATACCATTTTTCAAATCATACACTTCAGCCGCCAAGACGCGATTACGTTCTTTTAAGTCGTTATTAATTTCAGTTTGTTGTTGGATTTTTTGTGTGAGTTGTAAATGGTCTTGATAACCACCCTCACCAAACCAGTATAAATACTGAAACCCTGCGATCAAAATGATCGCAAGGCCTAGTAGTACTTTACTCATCAACGAGTCGAATACATTGAACATTGACATCAGTCGCTTAGTTTAAACCTTTAAACTCAGCTTTACCGCGGTAAGCAGCATTTGTCAATTCTTCAATACGAAGCAATTGGTTGTATTTCGCTACGCGGTCAGAACGGCACAGTGAACCGGTTTTAATTTGACCAGCAGCAGTACCGACAGCAAGATCCGCAATCGTAGAATCTTCAGTTTCGCCAGAACGGTGTGAAATCACTGTAGAGTAACCATTTTCTTTCGCAAGATAGATTGCATCTAGAGTTTCAGTCAACGTACCAATTTGGTTATACTTAATTAAGATAGAGTTACCGACTTTCTCATTAATACCACGTTGAAGAATTTTCGGGTTTGTAACGAACAAGTCATCACCCACCAACTGGATTTTGTCACCAAGGATAGACGTCAAGTAAGACCAACCTTCCCAGTCAGATTCATCTAAACCATCTTCAATTGAAATAATTGGATATTGGTTTACAAGACCTGCTAAATAATCAGAGAACTGGTTGCTTGTGAATGCTTTATTGCCTTCACCTGCAAGAATGTACTGACCATTTTTGTAAAATTCTGAAGACGCACAGTCAAGCGCAAGCATAATATCAGAACCCGCTTTGTAGCCAGTTTGACCAATCGCTTCAAGAATAACCGTGATCGCTTCTTCATTTGAACGTAAGTTCGGTGCAAAACCACCTTCATCACCTACAGCAGTGTTTAAACCTTTTTTGTTTAAAACTGATTTTAGAGAATGGAAGATTTCAGCACCCGCACGTAATGCTTCAGAGAATGAAGTGAAGCCTACAGGTTCAATCATGAACTCTTGGATGTCTACGTTGTTGTCTGCATGAGAACCACCATTGATGATGTTCATCATTGGTACAGGCATAGTCAAAATGGTTTGACCACGTAAGTCTGCGATGTATTGGAAAAGAGAAATTTTCTTTTCATCAGCAGCAGCACGTGCAGCAGCGAGCGAAACAGCTAAAGTTGCATTTGCACCCAATTTTTCTTTGTTTTCAGTACCATCAAGTTCGATCATCGTGTTATCGATGTCTTTTTGTTCAAATACTGATTTACCCACTAAAGCATCACGGATAATCGTGTTTACGTTGTTAACCGCAGTTTTAACACCTTTACCCAAATAGCGTGCTTTGTCGCCATCACGAAGTTCTAAAGCTTCACGAGAACCAGTTGAAGCACCAGATGGTGCACATGCACGGCCAACTACGCCAGATGCTAAGATTACGTCTGCTTCGATGGTTGGGTTACCACGAGAGTCCAAAATTTCACGTGCACGGATGTCAACGATTTGGCTCATGAACAATTCCTCAGTTGATTAATAACGAGATGCTTTAGATGGCATCAATGAGTTTATAATTTAGTGTGTATCTAGCTTTTTGAAACCTTTAACCAAGGTGTCCAATTCTTTTAGCTGTGCCAAGAAAGGCTCAAGTTGAGACATACGCAATGCGCATGGTCCATCACACTTGGCTTTTTCTGGGTCTGGATGTGCTTCCAAGAATAAACCTGCTAGACCTGTTGCCATTCCCGCACGAGCAAGTGTCGTGATTTGCGCACGACGACCGCCCGCAGAATCCGCACGACCACCCGGAGTTTGAAGCGCATGGGTCACATCAAAAAACACAGGAACATTCATTTCTTTCATGATGTCAAAGCCCAACATGTCTACAACCAAATTGTTGTAACCAAATGCCGAACCACGTTCACAAATAATGAGCTTGTCATTCCCGGCCTCTAAACACTTATGCAAAATATGGCGCATTTCATGTGGTGCAAGGAATTGTGCTTTTTTGATGTTAATGATGGCATCAGTTTTTGCCATCGCTTCAACCAAATCAGTCTGACGACTTAGGAAAGCAGGAAGTTGAATAATATCTGCAACTTCCGCTACAGGTGCAGCTTGGTAAGGTTCATGTACATCAGTAATGATGGGTACATTAAAATGTTTTTTAATGTCAGCTAACCACTCAATCCCTTTTTCTAGGCCTGGCCCTCGAAACGAGTTCAAGCTTGAACGGTTGGCCTTATCAAAACTGGCTTTAAATACGTAAGGAATCTCCAAACGCTTGCAGATATCGACATAAGTCTCTGCAATTTCAAAAGCCAAATCTTTAGACTCAAGTACATTCATGCCGCCGAATAGTACAAATGGCAAGTGGTTTGCCATTTGTATATCGCCTAAACGTACAATTTCTTGTGGTTTTAATTGTGACATTTAAACTTCCTAGTTTATTGCTTAACCCAAATTACTTCGCTTTTTTGTACTGTGCTTTCGCAGCATCAATAAAACTAGCAAATAATGGGTGTCCATCACGTGGTGAACTTGTAAATTCCGGATGGAATTGTACAGCAATAAACCAAGGATGTTGAGGAATTTCAACTGTTTCTACTAAGTGCTGTACAGGTGAATAGCCCGAAATTTTCATGCCAGCTTCTTCAAGCGCTGGAATAAAACGGTTATTCATCTCATAGCGGTGACGGTGACGTTCAATAATATCTGCTGAACCATACACTTCACGTGTTTTAGTCCCTTCAACCAATTCTGATTTTTGAGCACCAAGACGCATCGTACCACCAAGATCAGAGTCAACATTACGCTGTTGAACTTCACCACGTTCATCTAACCATTCAGTGATTAGACCAATCAATGGAGACTTAGTCGAACGGTTGAATTCAGTCGAACTCGCGTCACTAATACCCACGACATTACGTGCATATTCGATCACAGCCAACTGCATACCTAAACAGATACCCAAGAATGGAACACCGTTTTCACGTGCGAATTTAATCGCTTGCATTTTTCCTTCAGTACCACGTTCACCAAAACCGCCCGGTACCAAGATTGCATCCATATCTTTCAATACTTCATTGACATCTTGGCTTTCAAGTTCTTCAGCATTGACATAGTCAATTTGAACTTTAACGCGATTTCGAATGCCCGCATGTAAAAGCGCTTCATTCACAGACTTATACGCATCTGGAAGTTCAACATACTTACCAACCATTGCAACACGTACAGTGTATTCAGGGTTAAGTAATGCTTCTACAACATTGTCCCAATCTGTTAAATCAGCTTCTGGCAAGTCATTGAAACCAAAACGCTCACAGATCAAGTCGTCAACATTTTGTTCATAGAACGTACGCGGAATTTGGTAAATGCTGCGCGCATCTTTACACACCACAACTGCACGTGCTTCAACGTTTGTGAACAAGGCAATTTTACGGGTCGTGTCTGCATCAACATCATATTCAGTACGACAAATTAAAATATCAGGCTGAATACCAATCGATAACAATTCTTTTACCGAGTGCTGAGTTGGTTTAGTTTTCAACTCTGCCGCAGATTTGATATATGGAAGCAAAGTTAAGTGCATAAGCATAGTGCGCTTATGACCTAGTTCAACCATAAGTTGACGTACAGATTCCATGAATGGGAGAGATTCGATGTCACCTACTGTGCCGCCAATTTCAACAATCGCAACGTCATAACCTTCGCCTGCACGAAGTACACGTTCTTTGATGTTGTCTGTAATGTGTGGAATAACTTGAACAGTTCCACCAAGGTAGTCACCACGGCGTTCTTTATTTAAAACGTCTTGGTATACGCGACCAGAAGTAAAGTTATTTAACTTGGTCATTTTCGCACGACGCAAGAAACGTTCGTAATAACCCAAGTCTAAATCGGTTTCTGCACCATCCTCTGTGACAAAAACTTCACCATGTTGGAACGGGCTCATAGTCCCTGGATCGACATTAATGTATGGATCCATTTTTACCATGGTTACTTTTAATCCACGGGCTTCTAAAAGCGCAGCAACTGAAGCAGCTGAAATACCTTTACCTAGTGATGAAACTACACCACCAGTCACGAAAATAAAATGGGTCATTGGGTTTCTCGTACAATCGAGCCTAATTCGGCCTGCAATGTTGCGCAATTTTACTTTACCTTGTACCAATAAAGCAAAGTCAATCCGCATCAATTCATAGAACAATAAACAATTGGATATTCTAGCAGCATTTGGCAGATAAAATTAAGCTAAGTTCATAGGATTTTCATCTTGCATTTTGCTGTTATAATGGCGCGATCCTTCAAACACTCGATTTTATGTAATTATGAATAAAAAACTTTTAATTTGTGGTGCCATTGCAGCAGGCTTACTATTAACAGCATGTGTAAAGAAAGAAGCGCCTAAAGAAGATGAACAAGAACAAGTTGAAGTCGTCACTACAGAGCAACAACAAACTGTTGAACTTCAACCTTTAGCAGCGTCTGAGCCTGAGATTCCCGCGCAAGTTGAAGTGATTCGCGAAGAAACGCCGAATACAACTACTGAGATCCGTCGTGAAACGCCAGCACCTGCTCCAGCAGCAGAGCCTGCACCTAAAGCAGAAGCACCAAAAGCTGAAGAAAAACCAACGCAAGCACGCCCAAGCAATACGAACCCAAATACGCAAACTGAAGACGATGCGGTTGCAGCAGCCATTGCAGCAGCAACACCAGCTTTAGAAAACTAATCATCACTATTTAGATGATTAAAAAAACCCGATTGATATCGGGTTTTTTAATGCTGGCTTATAAATAGGCTTTTAATTTTTCTGCAAGAAAGTCGATAAACAAGCGAATACGCTTTGGCACATAATTCTGTTGATAGTAGACCGCATGTATTTTCTGCTCTTTGATTTGGATTTGATCTTCCAACAAAGCAATAAACCGCCCATCTTGAATATCTTGCTCGACCATAAAACGTGACAAACACGCAATCCCTGCCCCTTGCAATGCCAACTGACGAACCGTTTCTCCATTTGAACATTTAATTTTGGCCTGAATGGTTAAAGGTTCATCCTCCAACTGTATAGGCCACGTATTTAAATGTGCAGGCTGACTAAAACCAAGCAAAGTATGTGAGTTTAATTCTGCTGCATTTTTAGGTAGGCCATGTTTTTGCGCATAAACAGGACTTGCCACAATATATAACCGACTTTTACAAAGCAGCTTGGCATGTAAGCTGGAATCCGCTAACTCACCAAACCGAATCGCGACATCGGTTTTATGTTCAAGTAAGTCTATAACCTGATCGTGATTGGTAATTTCTATATCAATTTTTGGGTAGCGCTGCATAAACTCTTCAATCAGCGGCACTATCACATGCAGTACAAAAGGCGTTGCCGAATCAATCCGAATTAAACCAGATGACTCTGCATCATTATTTTGCAGACTTTCTTCAGCTTCGGTCAGGTCGAGTAAAATTTTACGTGCCTTTGTCAAAAACTGCTGCCCTTCATAGGTCAACTTGAGCTTCCGTGTCGTTCGCTCTAGCAAAGTCACATTCAACTTTGACTCTAAACGTTGCAAGGCACGGCTGACACCCGATGTGGTTTGATCCAACTGCTGCGCAGCTTTAACGATAGAGCCACTATCAACAATGCTCACAAAAGCCGTTAATTCTTCTATGGTTGATTTCATGTGTAATTATTGATTAATAGTCAATAATATTTTGCAAATTACCCAGTTTTTAAGCAAGTCTTTTTTCTACAAAATAGCCTCATTCCATGAAACAAGTTATCGAGTAAAAAATGAATATCGTTCCTCAATTCGGCCTAGGTACTTTCCGTTTAACAGGTGACACTGTCATTGAGTCTGTGAAAACCGCACTAGAAGTCGGTTATCGTGCGGTCGATACTGCTCAAATCTATGGTAATGAAGCCGAAGTTGGTCAAGCCATTGAACTCAGTGGTATCAATCGTCAAGATCTTTTTCTCACCACAAAAATCTGGACGGAAAATTACTCAGCAGAAAAATTGATTCCAAGCTTAAAAGAAAGTTTGCATAAACTAAAAACCGATACCGTGAATCTAACCTTGATCCACTGGCCTGCCCCAAGTACAGGTGTAAACATTACAGAACTCATGCAGAACTTATTGCAAGCGAAACAACAAGGTTTGACCGAACACATTGGTATTTCTAACTTCAATATTGAGCTGACTCAACAGGCGATTGAGAGTATTGGGCTAGAAAACATCGCAACCAACCAAATTGAACTCAGTCCTTACCTACAAAACCATCAACTGGTTGATTTCCTCCAAGCACAAAACATTGATGTCACTTCATATATGACACTGGCTTACGGTAAGGTTTTGAATGATCCTGTTTTAATGCACATCGCGCAGCAACATCAAGTATCGACTGCACAAATTAGCTTGGCTTGGGCATTACAACGTGGTTTTGCAGTCATACCTTCTTCAACCAAACGTGAACACTTGATGTCCAACTTAAAGGCGCAAGAGATTCAACTGTCGACTGAAGAAATGATGGCAATTACGCAATTAGACCGAAATCAACGTGAAGTTAATCCTGAAGGATTAGCACCGATTTGGGATTGAGCATCGCTATGAAAATTAATTTTCCACTTTTGGCGCTTGCGGTAGGTGCTTTTGCCATTGGAACCACCGAGTTTTCACCCATGGGCTTTTTACCTGAAATTGCCAATGATTTGTCCGTTTCAATTCCACAAGCCGGACTGCTGATTAGTGCCTATGCAGTAGGCGTCATGATTGGAGCTCCGCTCATGACCTTATGGCTGGCACGCTTTCCTAAGAAAACAGCTTTAATCCTATTGATGGCTATTTTTACGATCGGGAATGTGTTGGCAACCATTGCACCTGATTATATGAGCTTAATGGGTGCACGTTTAATTACCAGTTTAAACCATGGTGCATTCTTTGGCTTAGGTTCGGTGGTGGCAGCCAGTGTTGTGCCTAAAGACAAACAAGCCAGTGCCGTCGCCATGATGTTTATGGGCCTCACCATTGCCAATATTGGCGGTGTGCCACTTGCAACGTGGCTCAGTCAAAATACCAGTTGGCGCATGGCTTTTGCTGCTATTTCAATCTTAGGCATTATGACCATGTTGGCCCTATGGAAAGCACTCCCGCAAGATCACGATGTGGTTAAACCGAATGTAGCAAAAGAATTGCGCGTTTTAACACGTGCGCCTGTCGTCCTTGCTTTATTAACCACAGTCATGAGCGCGGGCGCCATGTTTGCGTTATATACCTACATTGCTCCGAGCCTACACGTATTTATGCAGGCATCACCGCAAACCATCACCTTGATGTTGGTTTTAATCGGGATTGGTTTCTCCATTGGTAATCATTTGGGTGGAAAGTTTGCCGATCTATCCCTAGAGAAAACCCTGATAGGCTTCCTTGTACTTTTAATGGTGATGATGCTTGTTTTCCCAGTATTAGCGCAAACAACTGTTGGTGCAGCGATTGGCTTAGTGATTTGGGGTGCGGCAGCATTTGCGGTAGTACCGCCACTGCAAATGCGCGTCATGTCAGTTGCAGCAGATGCGCCTGGTCTCGCCTCTTCCGTTAACATTGGCGCGTTTAACTTAGGCAATGCCTTAGGTGCCTTTGCAGGTGCAACGGTACTGAGTATGCAACTCAGCTATGCAGCAGTTTCATATGCAGGTGCCGCACTCAGCTTTATGGCCTTGATCTTGGTTTTACTGCAGATGAAGTTCGGTCTTAGCAAGAAAGCTTGTGAAGCCATTTAAGCCTTACACGACTAAACCAATCAAAAAAAGACCTACACTGCTGTAGGTCTTTTTTATACTTAGTGTTTTTGTTGTTCCAATTTCAAAAAGTCCGCAATCAGCTTGGTTGCCCAAGACTCGGTATTGAGTGCCCCTTCATAGAAGCCACAATGGCTGCCTTTTTTGGTGGTCACAACGGCAATATTCGGCATTTGACGGATCATGTCTTTATACGGTTCAAAATTTTTAATGTGACAAACGGGATCATCCTCTGCATTTAAAATCAGCAATGGAATGGTGACATTTTCAAATACATAGATTGGGTTTGTGGCTTGGTTATAACTGTCATAGTCCACATAACCCGCCATTTCATAATAACTCGACTCAAACTCAGCCAAGGTTTTGGTCATTAAAACTTGCGACACAGACGCTGTTTGTTGCCACGTTTGCTGGTAGGGAAAAATAAATTTCTTAAACAGTTTCTTGGTCATGACCTTACTGTAAAAGGGATGCACATTTACAAAACCCAACTCCGTGTTATAACCCGGACACAGGGCAAAGGCCGCCTTAAAAGGGGTTTGACTTCCTTCTTCGCCTAAGTAACGCACCAAAAGCCCCGTTCCCGCAGAAGAGCCTACCGCATACAACGTTGAACTTGGAAATGTGCTTTGAATAAAGGCAATTTGCTCACGTAAATCATCGGTTGAACCGAAAAGATTCATTTTGGGTACAGGCATTGGAAGGTCTGCATGTCCACGGCGTAAGCACAGTGCAACACGCCAACCCGTATAGCGATTTAAGTCACGCACCACCTCACGCATACTTTCAGGAGAGCCTGTAATCGTATGCATAACCACAACCGTTGGCGTCGCTTCAGGCAAGTCATAACCGAACCACATAATGCCAGTGACCCCACCGTCTTGCATCTCTAACTGATCAAAATGATCGTATTCCAATTGAATCCGACGCTTACGAATCACATCAAAATACAAAAGATGGGCATGCGTGTTGGATAACCACGGTGTTGGTCGGTACTTTTCTTGAAGCTGTGTAAGCGCCCCAACAGTCTCTTGAATTTGCCCTTTCGGATTAATATAGAGCTTCGGTTGTTCCGCACCAGTCACTCGATCCCACGCCGTTTGGCTTAATTGGTTTAGCAAACTGAACACAGCATTCATATCAGTACCTTCTTTTTTCCTATCTTTCTTGGTGATGCATCAATTTTCGTGCCTAACTATAAATAACAAGTCACACGTTTATCATCCAGCTTGAGGTGCAAAAGCTGCCATTCGCTGTCCCATTTGTACAGCCAAGGCCTCTAACCCCGATTTAGGACGGATCATCACTTCAAAATCTACAATTTGACCTTGCTCATTAAAACGAATCATGTCAATCCCTTTGAGCTTTTTTTCGCCGACATTGGCAGAAAACTCAAGGACGACACTTAAACCATCTTCTGTAAAAAATTCACGGTGGTAAGTAAAGTTTTCAAAAACCTGAATCACATTACTTAAAATAAAAAAAACCACTTGCTTACCCGGATAAGGATTAAATGCCACCGGTGAACGGAACACGACATCTTCTGCTAAAAGCTCATTTAAGATGCTCATATCACGAGTCGTGACCATATCATGCCAGCGTACCAAGGCTTGTTTTGTTGTTGCTAAACTCATTCTTATGTCCTTATGAAAGTGAATCCACTCAAATCTGCAATAAAAGCACCTTCTCTTACACCACATACGTTTCATGGAAAAGGCTACACGAGGGAAAAGATAATATTTTAGAAAATATCTCTCCCAAACCCTCTCCGTATAGGAGAGGGAGCTTTATTACAAAATTTAAGCGGATAAATTATTGTTATCGATTAAATGGTCGCAGCCAGTTCCGCACCTTGACGAATCGCACGCTTCGCATCCAACTCACCTGCTTCTTGCGCACCACCAATCAAATGCACATTTTTACCATCGGCTTTTAATTGGTCGTACATTGCAGTATAAGACTCTTGTCCTGCACAGATAATCACGTGATCAACCTCTAAAACCGCTGGCTGATCATTCACTGTAATGTGGAGACCTTGATCATCAATTTTGTCGTAGCTTGCACCTGCAATCATTTTTACATCGCGATGTTTTAGCCCTGTGCGGTGAATCCAACCCGTGGTTTTACCTAAGCTTGCACCGACTGCCTTCGCTTTACGCTGTAGAAGGTAAATTTCCCGATCCGATTGCTCCAAGACTGGCTGTTTTAAGCCACCGACATGTGCATAGCTGGTGTCGATTCCCCACTCATCATAGAATTTTTGTGGGTTTAAACTACCGCTTTCACCTTCATGGCTTAAGTATTCTGCTGTATCGAAACCAATACCACCCGCACCAATAATCGCGACTTTTTTACCAACAGGCTTACGCTCACGTAGAACTTCGATATAGCTCAACACTTTCGGGTGATCAATCCCTTCAATAGTCAGCTCACGTGGAGTAACACCTGTTGCAACCACGATGTCATCATAACTTTCAGCGCTCAGTTCCTCATAAGTTGCGGTATGATTCAGCACCAATTTGATATTCGGTTGTAATTCAATTTTACGTTTAAAATAACGCAGTGTTTCGTAAAACTCTTCTTTACCAGGAATAGTCTTCGCAATATTAAACTGACCACCAATCTGACTAGCTGTATCAAAAACAGTTACTTGATGCCCGCGGTCAGCGGCATAAGTCGCAAAACTCAAACCTGCAGGCCCAGCACCAATCACCGCAATATTTTTCTTAGCCGCACTTTCTTTAAAAATCAGTTCAGTTTCATAGCATGCACGCGGGTTGACTAAACACGTCGCAATTTGCATGGAGAAAATTTGATCTAAACAAGCTTGGTTACAACCAATACACGTATTGATTTCATCACTACGGCCTTGTTCTGCTTTGAGTACAAACTCAGCATCTGCAAGCATTGGGCGTGCCATCGACACCATATCCGCATCACCCTGAGCCAAAACATGTTCAGCCATTTCAGGGGTATTAATACGGTTAGACGTCACTAAAGGAATCTGAACCGAACCTTTTAGCTTCTTGGTCACCCATGTAAATGCCGCACGTGGCACTTTGGTTGCAATCGTTGGAATACGCGCTTCATGCCAACCAATACCTGTGTTGATAATGGTTGCACCCGCCTTTTCAATTTCTTTGGCAAGCTGAATCACTTCTTCTAAAGTCGAACCACCTTCAACCAAATCCAACATTGAAAGACGATAAATAATAATAAAGTTTTCACCCACTTCTGCACGAGTGCGTTTTACGATTTCAATCGGGAAACGAATACGGTTTTCATAGCTTCCACCCCATTCATCATCACGATGGTTGGTACGTGCCGCAATGAATTCATTGATTAAGTAGCCTTCTGAGCCCATGATTTCAACACCATCATAGCCAGCGATTTGCGACAATTTTGCACAATTTACAAAGTCTGCAATAGTCTGATTCACTTCAGCAGAAGTCAAAGCATGAGGTTTTACTGGGTTAATCGGTGCTTGAATTGCAGAAGGTGCAACGTTTTCAGCCTGATAAGAATAACGACCTGTATGTAAAATCTGTAATGCAATTTTACCACCCGCATCATGTACGGCTTGTGTGATGACTTTATGCTTTTCCGCTTCTTCTAAAGTATCTAACTTAGAACCACCGTGAAAAGTCACACCATGATCATTCGGTGAAATACCACCTGTTACGATTAGCCCTACACCGCCAGCGGCACGCTCTGCATAAAATGCCGCCATGCGATCATAACCACCTTCAACTTCTTCAAGTCCAACGTGCATAGATCCCATTAATACGCGGTTTTTTAATGTGGTAAAGCCTAAATCTAAAGGCGCAAGTAAATGCGGATAATTAGACATGTGTACTCCTTGGCGTGCTTTCGCTGGCTGGTATTTTAAATACAAGGTTAGATCAAATTATTTAATGCAACAAGTTGCATAATGTTTATCTTTATAATCGAGATTTGTTTTTTATGCAACATGTTGCATAATGACTCTACGTCCATTTTATTTGCGAAATATTACCGAAATGTCATTAGCTCATGTTTTATTGACCAGTTTGATTGAAAAACCAAGCACAGGTATTGAGTTAGCGCGTCGTTTTGACCGTTCAATGGGCTTCTTTTGGAATGCAACACATCAACAGATATATAGAGAACTCAGCGCTATGCAGAGCAAAGGCTGGATTTCAACAGTAGAAGATGATGGTGCTACCTCGCGTAAAAAAACCTATCAAGCAGAACAGCTTGGACGTACAGAACTTGCGGACTGGTTAGTAAAGCAAAGCCCACCTGCCCAGCTCCGTGAAGAACTGATGGTGAGACTGCGTGTTGAGGCTCAGCTTGGTGGCAATACAGTTTTGCCTGAACTTGAACGCCATCTGATCCTACACAAAGAAAAATTGCAGATCTACCAAAGTATTTTTGCCAAAGACTTTGGTCATGCTGAAGAAAATGATCGTACCTTATATATTCATAAAATGATTTTACAACTTGGAATTAATTTAGAATGTGGTTGGATTGAGTGGCTAGAGACCATGATTCCAGCGCTTAAAAACTTCGAAAAATAATAAGCCACGCAAAGGATGGACCATGCCACATTATTTAATGCCAGATGGCGAAAAACTCTATGTTCGAGAATTTGGACAAGGCACACCTGTACTGGTTTTATCTGGCTTAGGGATGCAAAGTTGGCAATGGCTGCCTTTTTTATATCAACACCGTAAAAAGTACCGCTTTTACATTCCTGACTGGCGGGGTTTTGGTGGTTCAGCACAGTGCAAAATTCCCACACTGGATGCAATTTCCAGCCACTGGCAAGATTTAAACTGCTTTCTAAATCAATATGCTGATACAGCATTCCATGTGATTGCCTACTCTATGGGCGCCACGACAGCCATGCATGGTATGCAATATGGTCGCTTTCAAGACCATATCAGTAGCTATTTACACATTGACCAAACTCCCAAGATTAGCGTAGATGCAGACTGGCCACATGGTTTATTTGCTGAAAAGCATGCTGACTTCAAAGTCATCCTACAAAACATTGCAGACCTATTGGCCCAAAATGCACAGTATCGTTTGGTCTCAGACTTAACAGCGTCTATGCGTACAGAACTGGTTAAGCAATGGTTGGCTTTTATTCAACTACAAGCCACGCCATCTCGAACTGCGGCCTTATTTCAAAAAGCATTTCAACAGCCATACTTGCAAAAATTCATGCTCCCGATCCAGCGTTTAGACTATATGGCTTGGTATATTCAAAATTATCTTGATCATCAAGAAGACTATCGCAGTGCGCTCAGTCAGCTTGACCGACCAGCTACATTTTTTATTGGTGAAGACTCAAAACTTTATCCTGCTCAAGGGCAAAAGCTGATTGCCTCAAGCGTACCGCATGCCAAAACGGTGATCTTTAAAAAATCGGGGCATACGCCTTTATTGAGTGAACCGCGCAAATTCTCCCAAGAAATTACACGTTTCCTCAACGCCACGAATATTTAAATGCATGTCGTATTATCAGCCAAATAATGAATATTTTTATAAAAGCTAAAGATAAGCACAATTCATCATTCCATTGTAATGACAAAAAATCAGATCAACCCGATAAAACACCAATGTTTAGGAATTAAAAAAGGCATCTCTAAGAGATGCCTTTTTCTTATGCTGCATAGGTCTGCTTGAGATAAGCAACAATATCTGCCGACTCAAACAAAGCCGTTTCTGTATTCGGATCAACCAAATATGGCACTTGAATATCACGCCCCATCACCTGCATAACTTGCTCACGCTTTCCACCTGCCAAAGGTACATACTTGCCCGGCTTCAAACGCAGTACTGCTGGGCCTTGATCTTGCCAACGTTCTTTAGGCACATTATGAAACTTAAAAGGGAGCTCCAACTCGGTCAGTAAACCACGGACAATCCGAGTATAAGGACTGGCTTCAAATCCCCAAAGTTGTAACAGCTGTTCTGGCGCTACGCGATCTTTAATACTCTTGTTGATCCACACCCCACTCGCACCATTTACCAATGTCCCGACATAAGCAACATAAGGTGTTTTGGGATAATGTGCATACTTTTTCGGTGTTTTACCACTGCGTCCATACTGTTCAAACAAGTAGTGAATAATATCTTCAGATTCGTACAGCTTGGTGTCAGTGTTCTCATCGAGTAAAAAAGGAAATTGGGTTTTTCCACCCAACTGTTTCACCAAAGGACGATATTTAGTTCCACCCTTAGGACATGGATACACTTCATAATCCAAGTTCAACAAAGTCAGTACTTCACGCACACGACGACAATATGGCGAGCCTTCAAACTCATAGAGCTTTAAAGGTTGCTCAGGTTGTTTAGGATGCGGCGTTCCTGTTACACCACGCCCACCTTGCGCAAGCCCCGAAAAAAGAGCCTGAATCACTTTAATTTGATGCTTCACCATATTACACGTCCATATCTTTTGTTGATGTTGTTATGAGTCTGGTTGGTGCCTATTCATCGACCAGTTTTTCTTTTGCAATGACAATGCCGTTATTATCCGCATAGAGATAATGACCTGATTGAATGTTGACACCACCAAAATGCAGGCTGATATCAACTTCCCCTACACCCTTACGGTTACTTTTTTGTGGAATAGCAGCTAAAGCATGCACCCCTAAATCTAGTTCAGCAATCGCATCTACATCACGGACACAGCCATAAATCACCACACCATTCCAGTGATTTTTGACTGCTGACTCTGCAATTAAGTCTCCCATCAAGGCACAGCGCATCGAAGCGCCACCATCCACAACCAATACTTTACCCGTACCATCTGTTGCTAACAGCTCTTTCACCCGAGAGTTATCTTCAAAACATTTAACCGTAACCACCTGACCACCAAAGGTTTTACGCGCACCATAGCTCTTAAAGAACTTACCATCCATTGATGGGCTAACCACTTGTAAATCAAGTTCAGGATGATCATCCAATAAATCGCATGTCACAAATGCTGTCGTCACCACACTTCCCCTCATTTTGTCTTTTGTATGCGTAAATTATCATATATTTCAAATTTCTCGGTCTGCGTTTGGGCAGCCTCGACCATAGTATGAGCCACTTGTTCTGCTGTCACTGGCTTATATTTAAAATGCTTTGGTATAAAATGCGATAGTTTGGTATAAGCCTTTTGGAATATATCTTCCAACATGCGACCTTCATTACGTTGTCCGATCAGTAAGGATGGCTGTATAATACTGACCTTATATAAATCGAGTCCACGAATGGTCTCTTCAAGCTCACCTTTGACGCGATTATAGAAAATTTTCGAATTGGCTTGCGCGCCCAAGGCACTGATCAACACATAATGGGTTTTGGTCAAAACAAACAATTCAGCAAAATGTGCATTCACCACATAGTCGATGGCATAAAACTGCTCTTTTGAGCCAGCTTTCTTTAAAGTCGTCCCCAAACAACTAAAAGCATGACTGTAGCCCTGAACATCTTCATGGTTGAGTAATAAAAAATCATCCAGCTCCAGTTGCTGAACTTTGTCATAGTGATCGAGCTGCACATTATGCTTTCTGACCACAGCCAGTATTTTGCTACAACTTGGCAGTTGTTGTAATTGTTGAATCAGGTTTATGCCCACCAAACCCGTTGCTCCAATCACAATGGCTTGTTCTATATTTTGTGTCATTTTTATACAAACTCCCATGCAGATGGCTAATCTTACCTTTTCTTTAGAATTTTTATGTATCTTAAATATAGTCAAAGCATGTCAAGACTTGACTTCACTGCGTATATTAATCAAAATATGCCACTTGTTTACGGGCTGGTGATTGTTCTTCTGATGTGGTTTTCAGTTTGAATTTCAGCCCGCCCAGACCAATCTATTTCAAGGAGTGCACGAGTGGCAAACTCTGCTCAAGCTAAAAAACGTGCTCGTCAAAACGTTAAAGCACGCAAACACAACGCAAGCTTACGTTCTATGGTTCGTACTTACATCAAACGTACAGTAGCTGCTATCGCTGCTGGTGATTACGCAGTTGCTTCTGAAGCATACAAAACTGCTGTACCAGTAATCGACCGTATGGCTGATAAAGGCATCATCCATAAGAACAAAGCTGCTCGTCATAAGAGCCGTTTAAATGCACAAGTTAAAGCTTTAGCTAACTAATTTATGCATTAAAAAAAGCCCTTTTTAAAGGGCTTTTTTTGTATCTATTTTTTGAACTTTCACAAGGCGCACACCCTTTTCAGTACATCTATACTTAACAATACGGTTTAAAACTCAAATAAAATTTAGCAAGTGCTCTCTAGCACCTACGAGAACATCTACTTACAAAAAAAGCCCCCTTTTAGGGAGCTCGTTTTCATTTCATGTTAAATCATTTGCCAGATGAGCAGTGGTTTAATTCAAAGATTGAGTTTTCAAGTTTTTCACTAAAATACCCATGTTTCTTGATGTTGCCCCAGCTAAAATCAAGCTTGTATTTTGGTTCAGCATTGTCCATTTTTGATTATTATTTCCAGAGCAGCCATATCGAATTGCAATCTGACGGTTATTTACCAAATTACCCGAGTTTAGATCTAAGCACTGTCCTGATTGTTTAATAGCAGACGTCGTCGCATCCATTGACCACACTTGTGCTGTATTATTCGCCACACAGTCAGTCAAGGTGACTTTAGCACTTCCTCCATTACCCGTTAAACATTGTCCCATAGCCGCTTTACTATGGATACGTCCTAAACTGTCATAAACCCACTGCTCCGTATCATCAGCAGTACAAGCCGATGGACCACTAATGTAAACATCCATTTTTTGGTTAGATGCCAGCTCTGTTTTTAAGCAATTCTTGTTATTTTTCAACAATCCACTTTGTGCAAGTGGGTCATCTTGTTGTAAACCTAGCTGTTTGATAAAAGCATTGAGTGCATCAATCGCAGCAGGTACATCTTTGGCTAAATCATCATAATAAACATTTACCCAACGATTTAAACGCATCCATCTAGTTTCTTGCTCTTCATAACGCTCAAGTACCTGCTGTGCAGCTAAACTCATCTCATTTTTATACGATTTATAAGCCTGATAAACCATTGAACCGTTTGGTGACAAAACAATAATATTATTCGCGGCTTGATTCAGTAGCTCTTGCTCAAGTAGGGGCAACTCTACATCGCGTAAGGCTTTATAACCCTGTGCTTTCCCAATCTTAACTGCAGGCGTAATAGCCGTAGCATATTGGGGAATCACTGTAGTCGATAATAATTTGGCAGCAGCATTGGCCTGCTTACAATATAAATCAACTTTTTGAGGGTGATCTGCAAGCGCTAAATTGACATGTAATTTATTGGCATTACTACCTAATCGTGTCGGAGCCAGTGCAATATTGGTTACTGTATTTGGATACTGTACATTTAACCAACATGCATCCTGATTTAACGCCGTATTTGCAGCGGGTAAATCATAAACATTGCCCCAGTTTGAACGTGCCGCAGGATATAGTAGCCCAACCTTTGCAACAGGGTCATAGCCACCCAAAATGGTCACTACAGGCTCACCAAAAACACGTGGGCGTAGATAGTTTTGCTTTGGTTGATACCAGACAGGTGCTGAAGAATTGGGCATCTTCTCTTGAAACACTTCCATTTGCCTAGTCTTAGCATTCCACTTTTTATAACCCGTCGGTGAAGTCTTGTCCCACACTAAGAGTTTATTAAATTGAGGTTGAATTTTTTCGAAGGTGCTGTAACCCGTATAGTGGGTATAACGTGAAACTGAGCTTGATGCATAACCACCAGACATGGCATCTCGGCTATGTGGATATAAAGCTAAAAAATTTGCAATTCCTGTAGAAGAAGCCCATAAATCCTTATTATTCCAAATCAAATTACCCCGCATCATATTACGATACGGAATATAACCCCAACCACTGTCCGCATGATGAGAGGTCCAGAAATCATTACCCTTCTCCTGCCCAGGATAATGCCCCAATCCATAGTGGTGTCCAATTTCATGACTAAATTCATTCCCAACCGAATCATACAACGTTAGCATGCCGTTACCACCACTTAAGCCATGATTACTTTCTCCATTGGCATATTTTCCACGGCTATGGTGTGCAACTACGGTTTGGGTTAATTGTGGTTGATCTTGATTTACCATCGAAGCACTGGTAATTCCCCAGTTTGCTAGATTAATGCCTACACTAAATGTCGACTTCCCCACGTTTTCACGCATGTCACCCTCATAAACCCCGCCTTGGCTGGCACTTGCCGTATCGTAAATCGTCCCGTCGGCAATCATGACGCGATCTAACTGAATATCATCATATTTTGCAACGGTCATTTCAGCAGCTGGAATCGTTTGAAAGTAATCTGAACCTGCCCGAACAGGATCATTCAGCATATAGTGACCATTGGAAACAGGAGGAGCAGTTAACATGCCGATACGAATATTATTTAAGACCAACTCTCCAGGAGAGGCAAAATCAATTTTATCTTCCGCGATTTGCCCCTGCCGTCCATGAGAATCTTTAAACTGAATACGCAAACCTGGACGTATTTCATCCCAATTGAGTCGAGCACTCCACGCACGCTTACTATATTGCACACGCGCACGCTCATCAGTATTAGTTTGATCAGACTGAGGAATCTGAGTTGGATCGTTAAATATAACTGTGCGGAGCAACTGATTATTCATGTAAATATCAGCACTCAGACCATCAATTTTCCCCATGCTATCAGTTGGCGTAACTAGCAATAGCGCTTCTTTTTCCATCGTCAGACGCGGCATTTTTTTACTTTCATTACCATTTGGATCAACCACATGACTCTGACCAAATTGCAGCATCGCCTCAAAGCTACCAGTTAAATCATTTCGTATCACACGTATTTTTGAGTTTGCATCGTAATCAAAATAACCCAATGTATTTACATCAGCCACATCCTGTGTAGGTTCCGCATAGGTTTTCACTACAGGCGTTGTAGAGTTTTCGGTTCCACTCTCTCCACCACCACATGCAGCAAGCATCAGCGTTACAACACAAAGACTTAGCTTGCAATACAAGAACTCATTCACACTTTTCACATCTTCCCCCAAAATAGTCACAAATAAAAATCAAAAAACCATTAATAATTTATATAAATCAAAAGCTTAATTATTTAACACTATTTTCTATTCATATTCAATTTACATAATTTGTCACTTCAGAACATATTTTTTATAAACCTTAAAACTAAAGTCCGAAAAGTAAAAGTTCTGTGACAGGGCTTGAATTTATGAAAAATAATGATGAGTTATACATTTGAATTTGCACCAATATAGTGCCAATATTTGTCAGTCAATTTCTTTTAAAAAATATATTTCAATTAATTTTCTTTGTAAGCACGTAGCTTATTTTAATTTTTAGATCCAAAACGACTAAAATCCCATAAATAAATTATGGTATTCTGTTTTCTTATAATGAAACCACATAGAATGTTCTACTGGGGAATAGCATGATTAATAAATTTCTTCCAACACTTGAAAAATTCCAACCGACAGAACAACAATATATTGAGTATTTTCATACCAAAGGTGAAAAAGACATACTCGCCAAAGTCATCTCAAATATGCGTGGAACCGCAGAAATTCAGGCCTCTCAGGGCGTTGACGCGTGGTTAGGCTATGGCGTTTACTTGCCTGCAATTGAACGTATTTTTGCACTGCACCAAGGGGAAACGGAAGCTGAGTTTTATGACCGCACTCAATATCCAGCCGATGTTGTCAATGCTTATACCCTTTCGAATCATGAGATTGCCACGCTCATTGCTGCAGATAAATACAATCGCATTCATCAGCACAGCGTAGCGGTGAATACCTCATTATGGCCTTTAAATGATGAAGGCCTAAGTATCGACTTACTCGATTTTCCCAATCGACTCAAAGCCAAAATTTAAATTGATGCGATATAGCATTTAATAAAGCCGACGAATGATCGATCTATAAATCTCGTATATTCTTTTTCTCGTTCAAACGAACGTCTAAATGAATGAACGAGATTTTTAGTTGAATTAATTTTTATTTTTAAACAAAGCACTTACAGATTTTGAAATTCATGAATATTCAGTTCATTCATTTCCCCACGCCAAATCCATTTCAATTTTGATTCCAAAAACACATCTCCCTCAAACCATACGAAAAGACCTTCCATCATTTTCGGCCAGTCTTCTTTGGTCACAATCGTACGCCCTGAAATAACCGCCAAAATCGCAGCTAAAATCGTGTCATGACTGACCGCAAGGCTCAAACCATAAGGGTTGTTCGGATGCGTGTTATATATAAGCTCCAATACATCTACGACACCGTGAATCGGATGCTTCATACCAGGTAAGGCATTATTCACAAAGCTATTAATAAATCCTAGAGCGCCTTGACGCTGAAAATAAGGGCCGGCTTGCTTAATATCCAAAACAAAACTGCCTGGCTCAACCAATAAACCTTGTTCGATAATTTCAATACGGTGGGTATTTGGCTCAAGGGTTTGTCCATCTGCCCCTTGAATCATTAACGCAGCGGTATCAATACAACGTTGAATTGGGCTAGAAATACAGTGTTGTATCACTCGATCCGTATTATCGATCAGATAGGAACCCCACGCCTCCGCCAAATCTCGCCCTTGATGCGTCAACTGTAAATCATAGCCTGCAAGCCCCTGACCCGTAACAACTTCACGAATGGAATGACGTGTAAACAACGTCACTGGCGTTTTTGCATCTGGCAATAAATCAATTGCCTTCAACATACTAGGCGGGAGTAACTCTAAGGCCATAATCACTAGCAACTCAATAATTCAAAAAACACTATAGCACGCTCAGTTTTTAGCTCAAGCCGACGAAGGCATTAGTTCAAGTGCTTGTAATGCCAGTTTTTTCATATCTTTATTTCGATATGCAATAAAACCGCCATTCAGTAAACTCAATCTTTGGTTATATACGAATGGTCGTCCCTGAAAATCAACCAAACCACCACCGATTCGCTCCAATAAACACTGCCCAGCACTGGTATCCCACTCACTCGTTGGGTGAAAGCGCGGGTAAATATCGACTCGGTCTTCCAACACCATACAAAACTTATATGCACTCCCTGCGCGATACTCTTGAATAGGTGTAAGTTTTTCTAACTGCTCTAAATACACATGGTACTGTGGTTTACTCTGACTACTTTGACTTAAGCCGACTTTAACAGCACTGTGGTTTTCAACTGGAACATATTCAGACCATACGTCTTTTTCAATATTATATTTTAAAGGCTGACCTTGTAGTGGACAGAAGTAAATTTGCTGTTCACAAGGAATAGCCAGTACCGCAAAAGTTGTATGCGCACCCTCAATAAGACTGAGATTGATGGTGAATTCAGGACGTTGATGCAAAAATTCTTTGGTGCCATCTAAAGGATCAAGCATCCAAAAAGACTGCCACTGCTGTCTATGCGCATGCTGCCCTTCTTCAGAAAGAACAGGCAAATGAGGAAAGGTGTTGTTTAAAGCATCAGTAATAAATTGATTGACACGATAGTCCGCTTGCGTGACGGGTGAATGATCGTATTTTCGTTCAACTGTAAAATCACCACCTGCAACATAAGCTTGATACTCTGCTCGTAAAATCTCGCACGCTTGAGTCACAATCGGTACAAGTTGCAATATCAGCGCATCTTGAGGTGCAGTTGTGGGCTTAAACATGAGACCGCCTTTTTATTCATTAAGTTATAGATCGAGAAGTTCATCTATTGGGATAGCAGCATGCTGATCGCCTCGTATTCAACGGTATACAGTCACCTCAGAGGAGAACACGCGAACACTTTTTCAACACTGCCTTAAAAATATTATACGCCTAAGACACTCAGGAAATATCACTCAATTCCAATTCTTCTTTTGACTTTGGGTTGAGTGGTCCAATCAACCTGACTTTACCTTTACCCACACCTTAAATATTGAGACTAGAGAAAGTCACAAGCTGACCGTTTCTAATTTGTACTTACGCTTAACTTCTTTTCAGCTTTATACATCCAAGTGATTACTTTAGGAAAAATCATCGCGCAAAAAAATCCCACGCATGGGAGCGTGGGATATAAAACAAGAAAAGCTACAGCGCTTTAATTTCGAGTGTAGTATAAACCTGCATTTAAAATACATCAATTAAAAAATGCACTCTTTCTCCAGTTTTTTTAAATTACTTTACAGCGACTCATTTTTATCTGAACACTTCACTTCTAATTGATACTCATCCTGCGTCACTTTGATCTTAATCTTTTGATACTTTCTTTTATTCGGATCCATAGCCGAACTAGCGACTTCATGCAAAAACTTTCGGTCATTCATAAGCTCGCTATATGCTTTATAACCAATCAAAATCTTTTCAGGCTTTTTATTTTTGGAAATTAATTCTTTTAGAATATCGTCTAGTTCATTTGCAGTAACAATTGACATATCGAAGCAACTCAAAATAAAAAAGATTATCCATGAACAATATGATCAAAAGATGTCAGAAATCATCTTTCTCACTATTTTCATTTCAATAGAAAAATAAAAGCCCGATCAGTATAAAAACAAATCGGGCTTTTAGTCTGCAATCACTCAGACCAGAAAGTTATTATAATAAAAAACCTGTTTACCTCTCTCCAAATAAACAGGCTTAACTGCACAAACATCATCTAATCATTATATTTTCATTTCTTTATGTCACACACTCTACAGACCAAATATTTAAGATAAATGAAACCTTAGGGCTTTTTAACACAATTGAATACTTAATCATCATTACGTAAAAAGGTTAACTCATATTCATCGTGCGTAATTTTAATCTTGGTATTGCGATAAGTCCGCTTATTTGGATCTAAAGATGAACTCATTACATTTTCTGCAAATTTTTTATTCGACATAAATTTTGCATAGAGCATATAACCAATACGGATTTTTTTAATGGCCTTTTTCTTACCTTTTGCTTCATATTTATCTAAGGTTTCATCTAAAAAATCTAAATTTAATTCACTCATCCATTCCTCTCTATTTTATTCTCATTCGCCACATCTTTTTTAACCGATTCTTGTGTAAATAACCAGAAAAACCACTTTATTTTTTATTTTTGTCAGAAAACTTACTTTTATTGCGCTGGGCTGGATACAACGAATCTTTCTCCATCAGTTGAAGTGATTTAAATTTAGCTTCAAACATAAAAAATCGCCCTCAGGTGGTGTTAATAGTATCGATGTAAAATGAACATTTGATGAAATAGATTAGATAGATATGAGAGCCGAATAGCTAAGTGGTACTGAAAAGCTGAAAAAACCAATGATGCAGTCCATTGTAATCCATGGCTGATTTAGGTCAGCAGCAACAGTAGAGGTTTTTCTATAATAATGACTGCTCTAAGTGTTCTCATCGGATGTTTACAAAAACTCTTCCTTCTCCATAAGGTGAATCATTTCTTATGTTGAAGTTCAATATTGTTGTGGATCAATGTGCGATTAACACATCTTATATACTCTGACTTAAAAAATTGAGATCCCATATTCTTCAATTTTTGACAATGAGGTATGCAAGTCCGTAAGCTTATGCAGCTATACGCTATAATTACGCCATATTTGCATAAAGTAAAACTACTAGATCGACTGCTAACTGTTTTCTATAGCCGTTGCTGAACTTTGAAACATTGGAGATTTTTTGAGTGGAAAAGCCAATTATCATTTTTGATATGGACGGCACATTACTAGATCTTGCCTATGATGATTTTATTTGGAATCATCAGCTTCCTATCCGTTATGCTGAACAACACCAGTGCTCTTTAGAACAAAGTACTCAGGCCCTGTTTCAGTTTTATCAAACCCATAATCACACACTCAATTGGTATTCTACGCGCTTTTGGACAGCCAAAGTCGGCGTAGATACGCTCGCTTTGCAGCAGGAATTTAAGCATAAAGTTAGCCTACGTGAAGGCTGTCTTGAACTTCTCGACTATTTAAAAAGTAACGGCTACCCTTGCTGGCTTGCCACTAATGCTGACTGCGAGGGACTCAAGTTCAAACTTGAACACACGAAACTGGCTTCATATTTCGATGTCATTATTAGCAGTGAAACTCTCGGTCATGCCAAAGAGTTTACTGAGTTTTGGCAACATCTCCATGAACGCCATCCTTTTGCAGCCACACAGTGTTACTTTATCGATGACACTGAAAAAGTACTAAAGGGTGCTGAAAGTTATGGTATTCAAAACCTATTTACCATTGCTCAACCCTCATCACTAGGTCAAAGCAAGACATCCAGCCCTTATCCGATCTTAAATCAGCTCACCGATTTAATTCCTTATTTAGAGCAAGCTGAGGTCACGGCCAAATATGCGTAAATCTACTTTAGCGGAAGATGCTGTCGGCATGCGTATTGACAAATGGTTATGGGCAGCACGTTTTTTTAAAACACGTTCCATTGCCAAAAATGCAATTGAGGGAGGCAAAGTTCACCACAATGGCGAACGTGTCAAAGTGTCGAGAGAAGTTCGGGTTGGAATGGAACTCACCATACAACAAGGTATTGACAAGAAAACCGTAGTGATCAAAGAGCTCTCTGACGTGCGTGGCCCCGCTCCTGTTGCACAAAAATTATATGAAGAAACTGAAGTCAGTATTACACGACGGGAATTGATTGCAAGCCAAAGAAAGTTGCATAATCTAGCTCGACCTGATCATCGTCCAAGTAAAAAAGACCGACGCGATATCAGTAAGTTTAGACAAGAAAATGATCAACAATTTGACCAATATTGGTCTTATAATGATGATGAATGACATGCGTCATATTGTGTCGCACACGATGTGACTTTTATAGAAGATACAGACTAAATCTGTCACTATACTGAGCATATTCAGTAAATATCCGTGACATCGTTTTGAGGTTGTAAGATGGATGATAATAAAAGCAAGGCGCTCAATGCTGCGCTAAGCCAAATTGAAAAGCAGTTTGGTAAAAACACAGTAATGCGTCTTGGCGATAACACCGTACAAGCTGTTGAAGCGGTATCAACGGGTTCTTTGACACTTGATATTGCTCTAGGCATTGGCGGCTTACCGAAAGGTCGTATCGTTGAGATTTATGGTCCTGAATCTTCAGGTAAAACAACCATGACTTTACAAGCGATTGCCGAATGTCAAAAAGCAGGTGGTACATGTGCATTTATCGATGCAGAACACGCTTTAGACCCACAGTATGCGCGTAAACTTGGCGTAGATATTGACAATCTACTGGTTTCTCAGCCTGACCATGGTGAGCAAGCACTTGAAATTGCAGACATGCTGGTTCGCTCTGGTGCCATTGACCTCATTGTTGTCGACTCTGTTGCAGCATTGACACCACGTGCGGAAATTGAAGGTGAAATGGGTGACTCACACATGGGCCTTCAAGCGCGTTTAATGAGCCAAGCATTACGTAAAATTACAGGTAATGCAAAACGTTCAAACTGTATGGTGATTTTCATTAACCAAATTCGTATGAAAATTGGTGTAATGTTTGGTAGCCCTGAAACCACGACTGGTGGTAATGCGTTGAAATTCTATGCGTCTGTGCGTTTAGACATTCGTCGCGTAGGTCAGGTCAAAGAAGGCGATGAAATCGTTGGTTCTGAAACCAAAGTGAAAGTTGTCAAAAACAAAATGGCACCTCCATTCCGCGAAGCGCTCTTCCAAATCCTGTATGGTAAAGGTGTCAACCATTTGGGCGAACTTGTAGACTTGGCTGTTCAACAAGAAATCGTACAAAAAGCAGGTGCTTGGTATTCATACCAAGGTGATAAAATTGGTCAAGGTAAAAACAATGTGATCCGTCACCTTGAAGAAAACCCTCAGTTGGCTGAAACCATTGAGAAAATCATTCGAGAAAAACTACTGACGACTGCAAACGCTGCGCCTGTAGAAGAGAATGAAGAAGAGCCAGACTTTTTAGATGCTTAATTAAAGGTATCGAAAAAGATTAAATGTTATTACACGACATTTAGGCTTACACTAAGAAACGCCCTACGGGGCGTTTTGTTTATTCAGATCTATTTCATAGCCGATTATGCCTAATTCAAAATTCCCTAAACTCCTTGACTATGATGCTCTCAAACAACAATTTGGTGAGGAAGAATCCCCCGCTACTCAATACGGCCACACGCAGGTAACACAAGAAACTGCTGCTGCTTTAGATTTTGATGAAGAGAATCAACCCAAACCCACAGGTTTAACAGGTTCCCGTCTACGCTCTTATGCCTTTGCTGTATTAACACGTAAGGAATATTCAAAAGCAGAATTGATTGAAAAATTGGCCACATGGGCAATGCACCGCGAAGAAGTGATTAAACTGGTTGAAGAGCTTTCAGCACAAAACTATCAGAGTGATCAACGTGTGGCTGAGATCACTTTATCGAGCCAAAAGCGTAAAGGCAAAGGCCCTAATCGCATTAAACTGGCGCTTAAAACTAAAAAGATTGACACTGGTTTAATTTTAGAAGAACTAAAAGAAACAGATTGGGTCGAACAAGCCTATCAACTCAAAGTTAGAAAGTATGGAATTGAGGTCGCAACAGATCCAAAACTAAAAGCCAAGCAAATCCGTTTTTTAATGTATCGTGGCTTTGAAATGGACGCGATTATGAAAGCGATTAATCGCAGGGTTGATGACTAATCACCATTCGCTCTTGACCAAGCTATACCCAAATCACCTTTATAAATATTGATCTTATATTCACACCCAACATTAACTACATGTAATCGTTAATGAATTATAAAATTATAGCACTCTTAAATAAGTATAAATCAAACCAAACTCAGAAAAGCTTAAATATATACAAGACGTGTAAGATAAAAAATAATGCAATGATTTCTAATGCTTGAAATACATCACGCCCAAAAGAAAAAATACACATGGTAGAGAGCAAAAAGAGGTGAGGAATAGAGTAAATGAATTTTAAAATAAAAGTTAAGGGTAAAGATAATAGGAAATATTACAAATGTAATAACAGTCAATGGACAAGATATTTTTAAATTTGGTCTACATACAATGTATTTGTGTATTGATTATTATATTTTTAATAAATGAATATGGTGGCAACCCTACCAGCAAGCCTTCGGCACATCATATTTCTACTACCGTTGCTACCTTCCGGTCCTGGCGGGGTTCGTAGAGTACAATTGCGAAGTAACCGGCAGGGCTACCATTGCAAGAACAGAGTATAGAGATTTTTCCCTAAGTTGCAAGCCTATAAACGACTTTTCAATAAGTATTTCATTCAATTGACTATTTATAAAACAAAATCAAGAAAAATCGCTCAATTTTTGGTAACGACTAGGCTACATTCATTTACCTAAATATACGACAACAATGTAAAAGGTTATTGCAATTCATAACGTTGCCGTTTTTAATGAGGGAAATGAATTTTGTTTGATGTGTCCCCCATCAAAGCCTTATAACACGGATATTTTATGATGCTAAAGAAGCATAGCCTATGTGCCCTCACCCTACTTTGCACAACGCCTGTTTTCGCCAATATTCCAATTGAATCTCGCGGCTTAAGCCAAGCAACGAACAATAGTGTCAATCCAACCAGCGTCGCAGTAGACACAGGTGCGAGTGCAACAGCAACCAATATTAATTGGCAAATCATGCAAAAGAACCAACAATTAGAAAGTGATTTGCGTAGCTTACGCGGTAAACTTGAAGAGCAAGACAACGAGATCGCTCAACTCAAACATGAGTTGGAAAATCGTTACGCTGACCTAGATCAACGCTTAGAGTTACTTCAGCAAAAAGTAGACCCTGAAGCGAGTACCACAACGGAGGATAACCAACAGGATACTCCTCCCAGTAACACCACAATCACCAACCCCAGCAGTAACACAACCGCAGCCGCAGTAAACAAAGCACCTGTAGTGGTCAGTACGCAAAACACATCAGAGCCATCTGAGCTAGAAAAAGCCGCGTATACTGTCGCATTGGATGCCTATAAGCAAGGTGGTGCGAAGAAAGCGATTGCACCCATGCAAAATTTTATTAAAAACAATCCCAACAGTGTTTACATCAGCAATGCATATTTCTGGTTAGCGGAATTTAATTTAGCGATTGAACCTACCAACTATGCAGAAGCGAAAAAGAACTACGGGATTGTGGCAAACCAATACCCAAACTCTTCGCGCGCACCTCGAGCCGTCTATCAGCTCTATAATATTGCCAAAGAAGTGGATAAAAACTCGACTCAGGCCAACCAATACAAAGCCAAACTTCTTAAGCAATATCCCAAGTCTGAAGAAGCCTCTTTCTTTAAAAAATAATTTTCCTACAGATATAAAAAAAGACACGCGAAGTGTCTTTTTTTATATCTGAAATAAGCTTAACGCACAATGCCGCGCTCTGATTGCTCTAATGAATCGATGAGCAATTGTGCTTCAGCAACTTCAGGCAAAATTTCTGCACGGATACGTTCTAAAGCCTGCTCTGTCGTCAAACCTTCTTTATAGATCAGTTTAAATGCTGTACGTAAACCTTGAATCACATTTTTAGACCAACCTTTACGACGCATACCTTCAACATTCATCGCAAAAGCATGTGCAGGATTACCAGAAACCATCACATAAGCAGGTACATCTTTCACAATCAATGACGCACCACCAATCATGCTATAAGAATCAATCTTACAGAATTGGTGTATACCCGAGTTACCGCCGACAATCACATAGTCACCTACGTGAACATGGCCAGCCACGCCGACGTTGTTTGCAAAAATATTATGATCACCGACCACGCAGTCGTGCGCAATATGTGTATTCACCATCAATAAATTATGGCTACCAATCTTGGTTATACCGTGATCCTGAACCGTACCACGGTGTAAACTACAATGCTCACGAATTTTATTATGGTCACCAATTTCTAACCAGGTTTCTTCACCTGCATATTTTAGATCTTGGCAGACCTCACCCACGCTTGCGAATTGGAAAATTTCATTGTGTTCTCCAATACGCGTATAACCACCGACCACTACATGCGAATGTAACTGCGTACCTGCACCAATAGTGACATTTGGACCAATAATACAATACGGTCCAATCTTTGCATCTGCTGCAATCACGGCAGATGCATCGATGATTGCTGTTGGGTGAATAAATTCGTTATTGCTCATGATTGCTCTATTTTCTGATGCGAAACCATAATTTCCGCAGATGCTGCTACTACACCGTCAACGGTGGCAATACAATTATATTTGTAAATACCACGTTTCTGCATGACCAATTCTGATTTTAACACCAATTGGTCGCCTGCAACGACTTGCTTTTTAAAGCGAACTTTCTCTGCACCTGCAAACAAGAACAAAGAACCTTCACTTGGTTTCTCATTGTTCATTATGAAACCAAGAATACCTGAAACTTGCGCTAATGCTTCGACAATCAAAACACCAGGCATAATTGGATAATTAGGGAAATGGCCTTGAAGAAATTCTTCATTAATAGACACATTTTTATACGCCACAATTCCATTTTCAGTCACATCAACAACACGATCGACCAATAAAAAAGGATAGCGGTGTGGTAAGTACTCACGAATAGTTTGAATCGTCATTGGCAATTCAGGTTTCGTGAAACTAGTAGAATTCGACTCAGTCATCATATTTCTATTTACGCAATTTAATTGTTGATTCAAGGGACTCAATTTGAGCCTGCATATGATCAAGTTTTTTTACCAATTGGGTCAATGGCACATCTGCTAATTGTCTTAAACGAACAACGGTGCGTTTCCACTTTTGATTTTCAAACAGTCCAATTCCTGAAGAATACGTTCCGGCCACAGAAATATTATTTGTGACCATTGACATTCCAGTTAAAGTGACATTATCAACAATATTTAGGTGCCCTGCAATTGCAGACCCACCACCTACGATGCAATTTTTGCCAATGGTTGTACTACCCGCAATTGCGGTATTGGCAGCAAAAGCAGAATTGGCACCAATTTTAGCGTTATGGGCGATTTGCACAAGGTTATCAATAATGACACCATCTTCCAAAATTGTGTCATCCAATGCACCGCGATCAATACTACAATTTGAACCAATCCGTACATCATTACCGATGATGACCGAACCCAATTGAGCAATTCGATGCCATTTCCCTTGATAAGGGGCAAAACCAAAACCTTCACTACCAATCACAGTATTGGCATGAATACGAACACGATCGCCAATTTTGCATGACATCAAATTTACATGCGATTCAATTAAACCGCTGCGGCCAATTTCAACCCCATCATGTATGCTGACATGTGAATGGATAATCGTGTCATCGCCAACAACGCAATTTGCTCCAATGACCACATAATGTCCAATATAAGCTGTATCTGAGATGATTGCAGAAGGATGTATCTGCGCAGTGCTTTCGATGCCCTGTTCAGTGTGCTTAACCTCAAAAGCATGGGTTAAAATGGCAAAGGCTAAATAAGGATTGGTAACAACAATAAAGTTTTGATGTTCTACCAAGTGATCTTTCAGATCAGCTGTAACAATGAATGCTCCAGCTTTAGACTGCTGTGCTTGCTCTAAGTATTTTTCACCATTTACAAATGCAAGATGTCTAGATTCTGCCGAATCTAGACTTGCTAATCCCTTAAGGATTAAATCAGCTTGACCTACACACTCACCTTGGACTAAACGAGCAAGATCTTCTAAGCGATACTGTTGAGGATTCATTGATTACTTAATTGCGTTAACCTTTTGAATCATTTTATCAGTTAAATCATACTTAGCGTCATAGGCAAGTGCTGAGTTTTTATTCAAAACAACATCTAATTGATTTTCTTTACGCAATTGTTCAGCAACTTGCTTCACTCGACCATCAAATACAGTACGTACTTGCTGAATAGAGCTTTGCACACTGCTTTGCATGGTTTGCTGCAAAGTATTGAACTCGTTCATTTTGGTTTGATACTGAGTCACCATTTTTTGCTTATCCGTAGCGCTCAGCTTATCACCTGTTTGTAAACGCTGTTGTAAGTCTTGAAGCTCTTTACTAAGTTGATCAAGCTTCGTACTTTGCGGTTGAATTTTCTGTTGAAAACTCGAATTTTGCTGTTTTAAATAGGTGCTATTTTCAACAACACGCTCAAGATCTACCACACCATAGCCAGCAGCATTCACCACTGTAGAAGTTAATGTTGTAAGTGTTAAAGCTGTAAGAAGTTTTTTCATATTTATATCTTTCATGTAGAGAAAAGGTCGACCTTAGAAGGTACGACCGATTTCAAATTGAATGTTCTTTGTTTCATCGCCATCTTTATCATTCAATGGGTATGCATAGCTAAGAGACAATGGACCAATCATGGTAATCCAAGTAAAGCCTACACCCACGCTATAGCGCATGTTAGAAACATCAAAACCAAAGTTGTCTTTACAGTATTGTTTCGCATCTACACCTGGGTCATTTGCCTCACCAGACATATACAACTTACCAGATGGCACATCACACTGTGTATCAAACACTTGCGCACCTTCAGCAAACAGCACTGGACGAACTTGACGTGTCCAATCCCCTTTAAATGGCAAAGGCAAAGCCAATTCTGTACCAAATTGAATCAGCGCATTACCACCCACTTCCTCATAGTCATTATCTTTAGATCTTGATTCGCTATAAGTCACACCTGGATATTTCGGACCTAAGGTACTGTTATCATAACCACGTACCGAACCAAAACCACCAGCATAGAAGTTTTTATAGAATGGTAAGTCATTACCATAACCCAACTTACCATAGCCACGAAGTACGAAGTCTTTACCTAATGGGAAATACGCCTGAGCATCATATGTCAGTTTCTGATATTCAACATCACTACCCGGTAATGCAATTTCACCATTTACACGATGCGACATACCAGATGTAGGGAACACCGGACGGTTTAAAGTGTTATATGACCAACCCAAGTTTAAGTTATACGTTAGGAAATCACCGTTAAATTCATTATCATAATCAACAGTCTGACCATTACATTTCGTACCAGTTATTTTTGTTGGATCAGCAGGGTCCTCATACAAGTTTTCTATAGTACCAATACAAACATCTTCAGCTTTGCCAGTTGCCTTACCGCCATGTGCCAGCAAGTAATCACGTACATAGGTCGATACATACGGACCTGTGGTGACTTCAGTTTGGTCGATGTTTAAACCCGCACTAATGCTTTGGTTTTCATCAATTGGATAACCGAAATTGATACCACCACCAAAACTGTCCGTCACATAGTTGTTGACGTTATAGTCTTCATCCAACTTGGTTTTACGGTAGTACATGTTATAACCACGACGTACACCATCAATCGTAAAGTACGGATCCGTCACACTTAGGTTGTAGTAATCTTGTGTTTCTGAGCGGGATAAATCAATTGCAACAGAGTTACCTGTACCCATGAAATTGGTTTGACTTAAACCTGCTTGGAAGGTTACACCACCACTTTGTGAGAAACCAACTGCTAAAGTACTGGTACCTGAGTGTTGCTCTTCTACATTAATATTTAGATCAACTTGGTCGGCTGTGTTCGGAACACGTGCAGGTTTGATATCTACAGTCTTAAAGAAACCTGTGCGCTCTAAACGAACTTTAGATAAATCAATTTTCTCATTACTTGCGAGTGCACCTTCCATTTGGCGCATTTCACGACGTAATACTTCATCCGCAGTTTTCGTGTTGCCAGTAAAGTTAATACGACGCACAGTCACTTGCTGACCTGGATTCACATAATAATTTAAATCCACCAGATGAGTTTCTTTATCGATCTGAGGCACGACGTTCACTTCTGCATAGTAATAACCTGCATTACCGTATTTACGTAGAAGCAACTGTTTAACAGCATTCACTTTTTCTTGTGAATAGATATCGCCATCTTTATAAATTTGCAAAGCTTTCAGTTCTGCTGGGGTGTATAAAGCATCGCCCAAAAATTTAGTTTCGCCAAATTTAAACTGTTCGCCTTCATCCACTGAAACTTCAACAAAAATATTCTTTTTATCTTCACTTAAATTTAAGCTTGAGTGATTGATATTAAAGTTGATATAGCCTTTGTTTAAATAAAGTGCACGTAAAGACTCTAAGCTTGCAGCCATCTTTTCACGTGCATAACGGTCATTGCGTGAAATAATGGACGTCCAACCACTTTCTTTTACCGCAAACGCTTGTTCAATTTCGCTTTCTTTAAATACGGTATTACCAATAATATTGATATCTACAACTTTTGCAGCCTTACCTTCAACAAACTCAATAGTAAGATCTACACGGTTGTTCGGCTTCGCTGTTGTCACAACTTTAACATCAGCATCATAACGACCTTGCTGCATGTACTGTTGTTCAAGCTCAGACTCAACCGTCTGTAGCGCTGATTTTTTCAGCACTTCACCTTCGGTAATCCCCATCTTCTTCAAGCCTTCTTCCAAGGCCTCTTTAGGAATGAGTTTATTACCTTTAAATTCAACTTTAGAAATTAGTGGACGTTCGACAACTTTGAAAACCAGCGTATCACCCTGCTTTTCTGTTTTAATGTCATCAAACAAACCTGTTGCATATAAACTACGAATGGCATTGGCAAGTGCTGCATCGCTCACACGATCCCCACTATTCAACGGAATCATTCCATAGACATTTGCTGGCGTTAAACGAACAAGTCCATCAACCTTAATATCACGTACTATATAATCTTCTGCTGCATATACTTGTTGTACTGTTGCCATAGCACTGATGAGCGCCAAAGGCATAAATAAATGTGTGTGCTGCATGCCAGTTTTTTCCGATGTAAAATTTAATTCCGTATCTACGCTTTTTTACAAACGCATAAAATCATTGAATAGTGCCAAAAGCATCATACTTCCGAGCAATACCATACCAATTTTTAAACCAACCAATTGTATTTGTTCAGAAACAGGTTTACCACGTATTAGTTCTATAAAATAATAGACCAAATGTCCACCATCAAGCATAGGAATAGGCAATAAATTTAATATCCCTAAACTTACACTCATCAGTGCCATAAATGAGATAAAAGTTTGCCAACCCATTTCCGCACTTTGTCCTGCGACTTTGGCAATCGTGATCGGTCCTGATAGGTTGTCTAGACCAATCAAACCGCGCACCATTTTCACAATCGAGTTCAAAATCATACTCGACAGTTGACCGGTTTTATCCACCGCCATCATGAAGGCTTCAGCAGGATTATATTGTATCGTTTGTTTATATTCTGTAGGAATACTGATTTTCCCAGGGTCACTTTGTACACCTAAGACACCAGAAACCTTGCCCATATTGTCGCGCTTACCTTGCGGCATCACCTCAAGTTGTACTAATTTATTTTGACGAAGCACATCAATTTTTAACAATTTCTCAGGCGAGGCTTGAACCACTTGAACTACATCAAACCAATCATTCATCTTGATGCCATCAATCGCGACAATTTTGTCACCTTGTTGCATACCCTGACGAATGGCTGCACCATCTTCACTCAACTTAGTCACAACTGCAGGAATTTTTGGTCGATAAGGCGTAAAACCCAGAACATCAAGCGGAGACTGTGTTTGATCTTTCAAGAAGTTTTGAATAGGTAAACTAAACGTTTTAACTTGTCCCGCACGTTCGGCCTGAATTTGGATTGATCCCGTTTCACCCACACGATCAACCAAGGCAAAATTCAATTTTTCCCAAGTGGGTGTCGTTAAGCCATCAACAGCGGTAATTTTATCACCCACTTGCATTTGAACTTGTGCTGCAGGGGTATTAGGTAGCACTTTACCCACACGTGTATTCAATTGTTCTTGTGCAGGTAAAAATAAAATCCAAAACAGTAAAATGGCGAATGCCAAGTTAATCAATGGACCCGCCGCAACAATTGCGATACGCTTCCAAGGTGACTGACGATTAAACGCTTTGGGCGCATCCTCTTCAGCAACATCACCTTCACGCTCATCCAGCATTTTGACATAACCACCCAAGGGCAATGCCGAAAGCTGATATTGAATACCTGACTTTTTAGAGGTCCACTTTAAAACCGTTGGCCCAAAACCAATGGAATAAACTAAAACTTTTACGCCCAATTTACGCGCAACAAAATAGTGCCCAAACTCATGTATTGCAATAAGTGGGCCTAAAAGCAAAATTGCCGCAACAATCATAAACAAGGCGCTCATGCTTAAATTCCTATATTCACCACATATTGCTGAGCAACATGACGTGCGTTTCGATCAGCTTCTAAAATAACATCAAGTTGTGTTGCTGCTTGATGTGGGATGGTATTCAAAGTGTGTTCAACAATAGCAGGAATATCCATAAACCCCACCTGTTGATTTAAAAAGGCAGCAACCGCAATTTCATTGGCTGCATTTAAAATCGCAGGGGCCGTACCCCCAGTTTTCATCGCTTGACGTGCCAAGCTTAATGCAGGGAATCGATGCGTATCAGGCGCTTGAAAATCCAACTGATGATTTTTAAATAAATCTAAAGCTGGAACATGGGTTTGAATACGCTCAGGCCATGCCAACGCATGTGCAATCGGCGTACACATATCAGGATTTCCCATTTGCGCCAATGTTGAACCATCTACATATTGCACCATGGAATGAATAATACTCTGCGGATGCACAACTACTGTAACAAAATGTTCTTCGATTGAAAAAAGATGACAAGCTTCAATTAGCTCTAACCCTTTGTTCATAAGGGTCGCCGAATCAACCGAGATTTTCTGCCCCATCGACCAATTAGGGTGTTTGCACGCCTGGGCAGGCGTTACATTATGTAATTCATCTAAACTATGTTTTAGAAATGGCCCACCGGATGCGGTCAGAAGAATACCAGAGACTCCGAGTTTCGGCTGTCCGTGACGCTCAGCTTGTAAATAGGTCTGCGGCAAGCATTGGAAGATTGCATTATGCTCAGAATCTACAGGAAGTAAAAGAGCCTGATGATCATGAGCAGCCTGCATCATGATGTCACCCGACATCACCAGCGCTTCTTTATTTGCCAAAAGAACACGCTTTCCTGCTTTTACCGCTGCTAGCGTCGGCATTAAACCTGCAGCACCAACAATGGCCGCCATTACCACATCTACTTCTGGATGTTCTGCAACTTCGATGAGACCTGCCTCATCCGCCAAAATTTCAATGTTTTGTAAATTGGCTGCGAGGAGAAGTTGGCGCAGTTCATCCACTTTAGCTTGAGGTACAACTGCAATTTTCGGTTGAAACTGCTGACAAATATCAACAAGCTCTTGTATCCGACTATGTGCGGTAACAGCAAACACAGAATAGCGTTCAGCATGTTGATGCAATATTTTTAAGGTGCTCTGCCCAATCGAACCTGTAACACCTAAAATACAAACAGATTGAGACATTTACAAATCTACGCCAATAAGTTTTAACACATATACACCCGCAGCAAAGATAGGTGCAGCAGCCAGTAGCGAATCAATACGATCCAACACCCCACCATGCCCTGGCAAAATACGACCTGAGTCTTTAATTCCAGCACGACGTTTAATCATAGACTCAAACAAATCACCGAGCACCGAGCTAAATACAGTCACTACAGATAAAATAAGAAATAATAAATGCTGTGCGTACGTTAGGTCTAAATAGAGGATTTCAACAGCGACCACAATGATCATGGCCGTAATCACACCACCATAGAGACCTTCCAACGATTTATTTGGACTCACTTCAGGTGCAAGTTTACGCTTACCCAGTTTACGCCCAACAAAGTATGCCCCGCTGTCAGCACCCCATACCAATAAAAACAGGTACATCAGCCACCATGGAGACATCTTCCAGAGTGCAAAAATAGCAGTCACAGCCGAAGATATCAGAACAATCCCAACCACCTTAAGGGTTGAATTATACCAAGCATCATAATTTGGATAGGATTTAACCCAATACAGACTGAGCAACCAGCATAGAATAGAGGCAGCCCAAAGTAGAAGTGCAATATCATTAAAGTATAAGGCAAGTGTAGCAAGGCCAGCACTTAGTAAACCAAAACCCCATGCTAGAGGTTTATTAACATTTTTTGTTGTACGGGGCATGAGTTTAAACCACTCATAGCCTGCAACCCCTGCCGCAATAATCATCAGCACAAACATTGGATAGTGTGACTGGGTTGCAAACATACAACTCAGTACAACGGCCACCAAAACCAATGCGGTTATAATCCGCTCTAACATTTATTAGTTCTCAATTTTATCTTGTAGAATTTGTTCCGTCGTTTTCCCGAAACGACGTTCACGCCCACCAAATACAGCCAAGGCGTCATCAAACTCTTCTACACTAAACTCTGGCCAAAGAGTCGGAGTGAAGTAAAGCTCTGCATAAGCTGCTTGCCACAACATAAAGTTCGATAAACGAAAATCCCCGCCTGTACGAATCAATAGATCCACAGCGGGTAAATCACTCAAACTAACGTATTGGCCAAAAACATGTTCATCAATTTGCTCAGGATCTAACGTTTGAGATTGAACAGCAAGTGCAATCTGCTTAGCCGCATGCGCCATATCCCACATCCCACCGTAACTAATTGCGATGGTCAAAGTCATCTTGTCGAAATTAGCAGTGTCTTGTTCGGCATGCAACATTAAGTCACGCAATTGCGGAGATAATTTAGAACGATCACCAATAAAACGTAAGGACATTTGATATTGATGCATACGAGGCAACTGTTCATGAATCGTGTCTTCCAACAGTTTCATGAGCAAATCAACTTCAGCTTGAGGGCGCTTCCAATTTTCACTCGAAAAAGCAAAAACGGTTAATGCTTGAATATTTTTTTTTCGACAATGTTCAACAATCGGGTCAAGGACATTTTTTCCTTCACGGTGACCATCGCCCTTTTGCATTGCATTTTTTTTGGCAAAACGATTGTTGCCATCCATGATGATGGCAACATGTTTTGGAAGAGTAAGCTTATCTTCTGAATCGGTCATTATACAAGTTAGACCTTCAACAACTCAGCTTCTTTATTCGCAAGACGTTTGTCGATTTCAGCAACAAACTTATCTGTGATTTTTTGAATATCATCAGATGCACGACGTTCATCATCTTCAGAAATTTCTTTTTCTTTCAACAATGCTTTGATGTCGCCCAGTACATCACGGCGAATATTACGTACTGCAACTTTTGCATTTTCAGCTTCGTTACGTGCAACTTTTTGCATGTCACGACGTGTTTCTTCCGTCAATGCAGCCATTGGAACACGAATCGCATCAGCCGTAATTGGGTTTAAGCCCAAATCTGACTCACGAATCGCTTTATCAATTGCCGCAACCATCGTACGCTCAAATGGCTGAACCAACAATGTACGCGAGTCTTCAACACCCACGTTTGCCACTTGGTTTAATGGCACATCTGAGCCATAGTAAGGAACCATTACCCCGTTTAAGATAGATGGATGCGCACGTCCAGTACGAACCTTGGCAAAACCATGTTCTAACGAGTCAAGTGACTTGTTCATACGGTCTTCTGCGTCTTTTTTAAGATCGTTAATCATGTGATCTTCCTTACTTAATTCGAAAAGATATAAATTCTAAAATAGCGTGTAGTATAAAGAGCTTTCGAGGTCACGTACATTAGTTCGTTACGTGAGTACCCTCTTTTTCACCCATAACCACTGAAAGCAATGAACCTGCTTTATTCATGTCAAAGACTTGAAGCGGCACATTGTGGTCACGACACAAGCAAATCGCTGTTAAATCCATCACACCCAATTTCTCATCTAACACTTGGTCAAAAGTTAAGGTGTCATATTTAACGGCATCATCGTATTTGCTTGGGTCTTTGTTGTAGACACCATCAACTTTCGTTGCTTTTAGGATCAGGTTGGCTTCAATCTCGATACCACGTAAGCATGCTGCTGTATCTGTGGTAAAGAACGGATTACCTGTACCTGCGACAAACACACAAACTTCACCTTGTGTTAGATGACGAATGGCATCACGACTTGAGTATGATTCAACTACAGCACCAATTGGCAATGCTGACATCAAACGAGTTTTGATATTACGGCGTACCAAAGCATCACGTAATGCCAAACCATTCATCACGGTTGCAAGCATACCCATTTGGTCACCGGTTACACGACCAACCAAACCATCTTTTTGTAATTGACTACCGCGATATAAGTTACCACCACCCACAACAATCCCGACCTGCACACCCAAACCCACTAAGTGCGCAATTGCCAAAGACATTTGATCAAGTACTTGAGCATCAATACCCATATCTTTATTTCCAGCCAATGCTTCGCCAGAAAGTTTCAGTAAGATGCGTTCAAAACGTGGTTTTTTAGAATCCAACATCGCAATAACTCCAATATCTAAATTTTAAAATTTTATTTGTGTCTTAATTCGATTTAATCGAAATCAATTGTGCATACAGATCATATTCATCTGCATCGGTAATTTCGACTTCTAACAAATCGCCTGATTTAATCTGGCTTTTATCAATATCTTCCACAAAGACATTGCCATCAATTTCAGGAGCATCTGCGTATGAACGTGCAATCGCAACTGGGAATTCTTCATCCAGTTCATCGACTAGCACCGTCATTTTCTGACCAACACGCTTTTGAAGTTTCGCAGCAGAAATCGCCTGTTGCACTTCCATAAAGCGCTCATAACGCTGTTGCTTAATCTCTTCAGGCACATGATCTGGCAAGTCGTTTGCTGTTGCACCTTCAACAGGTGAATAGGTAAAGCAGCCTACGCGATCAAGTTGTGCTTCTTTTAGCCACTCAAGCAAGATTTCAAAATCTTCTTCAGTTTCGCCCGGGAAACCCACAACGAAGGTTGAACGAATTACTAAGTCAGGACATTTTTCACGCCACAACTTTAAACGCTCAAGTGTATTTTCACTATGCGCAGGTCGTTTCATCAGTTTTAAAACTTTTGGGCTGGCATGTTGGAATGGAATATCCAAATAAGGCAAAATTTTGCCTTGTGCCATCAAGTCAATCACTGCATCCACATGTGGATATGGATAGACATAGTGCAAACGCACCCAAATACCCAGTTGACCTAAGGCCTCACACATGTCATAGAACTTTGTCTTAACAGGTTGACCATTCCAAAAGTCTAATTTGTATTTGGTATCGAGGCCGTAAGCAGAAGTATCTTGGGAGATAACGAGTACTTCTTTTACACCAGCACGTTTAAGCGCAGCCGCTTCTTCTAAAACAGAACCGACTGGGCGAGACACTAAGTCACCACGCATACTTGGAATAATGCAGAAGGTACAACGATGGTTGCATCCTTCTGAGATTTTTAAGTACGCATAATGCTTCGGCGTTAAACGAATCCCTTGTTCTGGAACAAGGTCAATAAATGGGTTGTGTTTTGGTGGCTCAGGCACGTATTGGTGCACAGCTTCCATCACTTCTTGATATGCAGCCGCCCCTGTCACTTTTAAGACATTTGGGTGCATTTGGCGAATTTTGTCTTCGTCTTTACCTAGGCAGCCCGTAACGATTACACGACCGTTCGCACTCATGGCTTCGCCAATGGCATCTAAAGACTCTTGCACTGCAGACTCAATAAAACCACAGGTATTTACAACAACTAAATCCGCACCGTCATAATCTGATGCTACATCATAACCTTCAGTCTTCAACTGAGTTAAAATTCGTTCGGAATCAACCAATGCCTTAGGACAACCTAAAGAAACAAAACCGACTTTGGGGGATTTCATGAATCTGCGCTCCACTAGAATGCGCGTATTGTATGTCTTTTCTGTTTATAAAAACAGATCGATTCCACACTCTTTGTTTAATGCACCAAAATAAAACCAACACTGTAGTAGAATTAACATAACGCACCATTTTAAGCCACTTTCGGTTTACTTGATTTTTAGAATCCGCTATATCTTTAGCTAATCGTTCATTTACAGCGCATTCCGCAAAAAAAGTGTGCTCATTTCACTATACAAAATCAAAGTTGGCGTGCATTTTGCTTTATTTGCATCAATTCAGTCCGCTATTTGGAACGGTTAATGCTTTATCAAGATGCCATTGCGCTATTTTAATACAGGATACATTCGCTAATGGATCACCCTATTTCTATCGACTATCGCCTTTTAGTGGACAATTTGACCACTGCGATTTTATTGGTCGACAGTAAATTAAATATTTTTTACTTAAATTCCTCTTGCGAAGCATTATTTGATATCAGTCTTTTACGTGCCTCTGGTCAACCTGCGCTTAATTTACTCCATGCACCCAATGATGAGTTCAATACAGAAGAAGCTCTTCTCAATACTTTAAACTCGGGACAACACTACACCCGCCGTGAAGCCATCATTAAGGTCAACTTTAAAGATATTCATGTTGACTATACCGTGTCACAGTTGAATTCAAATAAGCCCTATCATCCTTTGCTTTTAATTGAGATCAATCCGATTGATCGGATGCTCAAAATTTCCAAGGAAGAAAACTTCTTACAACAACATCAGGTCGCACGCCAACTCATTCGCGGTGTTGCACATGAAATTAAAAATCCGTTGGGCGGAATTCGCGGCGCTACACAACTGTTAGCGCGTAGCCTCAATGATCCGCAATATAGCGAGTTCACCGACATTATTATCAGTGAAGTCGATCGCTTACGTAATTTAGCAGACACCATGCTTGGTTCTCGTCAGCTCCCAAGTTATGAGTTGGTCAATGTACATGAACCTTTAGAGCGTGTCCGCTCACTCATTACCAATCAGACCAAAAAGAAAATTAAGATCACCCGTGATTATGATTTGTCATTACCAGAAGTGATGGCCGATCGTGATCAACTAATACAAGTCATGCTGAACATTAGCGTTAATGCAGTGCAAGCCATGACTGAAAATAAAGAGTTCTTTGTCGACCACCAACCTGAGCTGATGTTACGTACCCGTATTCAACGTTTAGTGACCATTAATGGTGTACTGCAACGCTCCGTAGTGCGGATTGATATCGAAGACAATGGTCCAGGCGTTCCAGAAGAAATTTTAGAATCTGTGTTTTACCCGCTGGTCACGGGTCGTGCTAAAGGCACAGGACTAGGTTTAAGTATTGCGCAAAATATTATGCATCAACATAACGGAATGATTGAATGTCAATCTGTTCCCGGAAAAACAACTTTTAGCTTATATATACCTTGGGAGTTAAACCATGTCGCGAAATAAAATATGGGTAATTGATGACGATCGCGCCATGCGCTGGGTGCTGGAAAAAACATTCAAAGAAGAAGGTTTCGACGTCACAAGTTTTGAAGAAGCTCAATCCGCTTTAGACCAGCTCAGTTTAGATGCACCCGATGTGATCTTGACCGATATTCGCATGCCCGGCATCGATGGCTTAACTTTTTTAGCGAAAGTTAAAGCCAACTATCCTGATCTACCTGTCATTATTATGACGGCTCACTCTGACCTAGAGTCTGCTGTTTCAAGTTATCAAACGGGTGCATTTGAGTATTTACCCAAGCCTTTTGACATTGATGAAGCATTAGCCTTGGTGAATCGTGCGATTCTGCACATCACCAAAATGCAGCAGCAAGAATCGGCAAAAACTGTACAACCGATTCAATCGACCGAAATCATTGGCGAGTCTCCTGCTATGCAGGAAGTTTTCCGTGCGATTGGTCGTTTGTCTCAATCACACATTACAGTGTTAATTAATGGTGAATCAGGTACAGGTAAAGAGTTGGTTGCACATGCTTTACACCGCCACTCACCACGTAGCAGTAAACCTTTTATTGCACTCAACATGGCTGCAATTCCAAAAGACCTAATTGAAACAGAGCTTTTTGGTCATGAGAAAGGTGCCTTTACAGGGGCAAATACACAACGCCAAGGTCGCTTTGAACAAGCCAATGGCGGAACACTGTTTTTAGATGAAATTGGCGATATGCCTTTCGAAACGCAAACACGTTTACTGCGTGTTCTAGCTGATGGCGAGTTTTACCGTGTCGGTGGGCATATCCCAGTAAAAGTGGATGTACGTATTGTCGCGGCAACGCACCAAGACTTAGAAAAATTGGTACATGATGGTCGCTTCCGTGAAGACTTATATCACCGTCTGAACGTGATTCGCATTCACATTCCAAAACTGGCGCATCGTAGCGAAGACATCCCAATGTTAGCGCAACACTTCTTGGCACGTGCAGGCAAAGAATTAGGCGTCAGCCCTAAAATCCTTCGCCCTGAAACGCAAGAATATATGCAACAGCTGCCTTGGCAAGGAAATGTACGTCAGCTCGAGAACACCTGCCGCTGGTTAACGGTCATGATTACAGGGCGTGAAGTTTATCCTGAAGACTTACCATCAGAGCTGAAGCAAATTCCAATTACCCGCTCAGGTGAAGATGCACAAGCAGCGCATAACCTTGATCGCATTGCAGTCCACCATTGGGATGAGTTATTAGGTCAATGGGCTGTGCAGAAACTAAAAAATGGCGAGATGAAAATCCTCGATATCGCCACCCCTATGTTCGAACGCACATTGATCATTGCTGCGCTCCAACAAACCCGTGGCCGTAAACGGCATGCGGCTGAGTTACTCGGTTGGGGGCGTAACACCCTTACGCGTAAACTTAAAGAGCTGGGTATGGATACCGCAGATGATGAAAGTGAAGAAGAAGCTTTAGAAAACTAAGGCAGATTCAAATAAAAGCGCCGCAATGGCGCTTTTATTTATTAAGCCGTAAAACCCAAATAACGTGAATAACCTTCAACACCTAGTGGTGCTTTTAACATGATAAATTTTGGGTAACTGGCTTGGGTTAACTCTTCAAACATAATCACTTGATCATCATGCGCATGGAGATCATCAACACTGCGCTGCATAGTCGCTTCAAATTCATCTGTGATATATTCAAAGCCAATATCCATCGCAATAAATAAGGTATGTTCACAAGGCTGAACGTATTGTTCATGAGACCAATCAATTACCTGTTGTTGGCAGTGTGGACACGCTACGGGATCTGTCGCTTCACAGTCTAGTGGGATCAATTGATAAGTCATAATTTAGTTTTTAAACAAAGATGCTGCGAAGTTTAGCATAGGATAAAGTACCTAGAATAATCATGTCGACTTTAGAAAAAGCCATTGCACTGGCTGCAACCCAACATGCGGGGCAACTCGATAAGGGCGGACAACCTTACATCTTGCATCCATTACGCCTCATGTTGCAATTTTCCAATCCTACCCTACAAATCATTGCGGTGTTGCATGACATTTTGGAAGACACCGCAACGACTGCTGAAGACTTAGAAGCGCTTGGCTTTAGTGCCGAGATCATTAAATCCATACAAGCACTGACCAAACAAACAGGTGAATCACGTTTGGAAGCGGCTAAGCGCACTACATTAAACCCTCTTGCAACCCAAGTAAAATATGTCGATGTACTCGATAATATGAACCTTTCGCGCATAAACAACCCAACAGCACGCGACTTTGCACGACTTGAAGAATATAAAGAGGTGCTTGAAATACTCAAACAAGCGAAAACTCAGTGAAACCCTTAAAATAACTGAGTATTTTCAATTAAATCTCTACAATTTCAAAATTGACAAACTGCAACGATCACTTTTTAATTAAGCCTATCGTTGCACAAATGGACATGGTGAATGTTAAGCGATTTAGATGATTTTTATTGTTTTGCTCAAGTGGTTGAACATGGTGGTTTTAGCGCAGCCGAACGCGCAACAGATATTCCTAAATCCAAGCTCAGTCGACGCGTGTATAACCTCGAAGAGCGCTTGGGTGTACGCCTAATTCAACGCAGCTCTCGACACTTCGCAGTGACCGATATTGGTATGAACATTTACCGTCATGCGCAAGTGATGATGAATGCTGCACAAGCCGCACACGACTTGGTCGATCATCTCAGTTTACAACCGCGTGGTGTCATTAAACTCAGCTTGCCTGTATCGATTGCACAAAACGAAATTGCACGTATTTTACCTAACTTCTTAAAAACCTATCCCGAAATTAAAGTGCAAATGATGGTGACCAATCGCCGTGTGGATATTATTAACGAAGGTTTTGATATCGCGCTGCGGGTTCGCTCCAATCTAGACGATGATCCAAGTTTGGTAATTCGTAAATTTGAAAATATCGAGCAGCATTTATTTGCCAGCCAAGCTTACTTAAATGAATTTGGCGAACTGAAACAACCTGAAGATTTAAGCCAACATCATATACTGAGTATGGTTGATGAGCATTTAGATCAACATATCATCGTGCATAATGATGCACAGCAACAAAAGAAAATACGCGTCAATCCTGTAGTGATGGGCTCTGATTTGAGCATGTTGGCTCAACTGGTCCGTAAAAACTGCGGCATTGCCTTACTTCCAGACAGCATCGTACAAGATATGGTGAAAAGTGGTGAGCTGGTTCGTGTCCTACCCGACTGGAAAGCACCACACGGTATTTTTCATGCGGTATATCCTTCACGTCGTGGTTTACTGCCTGCTGTCCGTGTGTTTATTGACTATTTAATTGAACACCTTAGCTCAAATAAATCACTTTAAACCCTACTCATGCTCAATGACATTGAGCCAATCCATGAGGCAAAAAAAAGAGCTTAACCGAGGTGGATAAGCTCATAAACTTTCAAAATAAGAAACTACAGCGAGTATCTTGGAAACAATTTTAGTGACAAAATAAAGTCTAGGCCAATAGCTTACATGTATAAGTTTTAATCAGATAATATCAAAAACCCAATAAATAAATGGTTTCAAAAATATCAGTTATTGATTTTAAGACTTAATTTAGCTTTTAAGCCACAAAGCTAGACCAAAGTCTAAAATTTAATCACCTACAAAACATCAACTTAAATTCCTGGATAACTGCCCGTACCTTCAGGCCAAGGTGATAGTAACTCAAAACCTGTTTCAGTCACGAGTACCATATGCTCCCATTGCGCAGTTAAAGACTTATCTGCAGTCACGACTGTCCAACCGTCCTTGAGCTCTTTGACATGCGCTTTGCCCATATTAATCATCGGCTCAATCGTAAACACCATGCCCGCTTTAAGCTGCATCCCCTTACCAGGTTGCCCGTAGTGCAATACGCTTGGCTGTTCGTGATAAACCTTGCCAATACCATGACCACAATACTCGCGTACCACACTATAACCTTCACGGTGCGCAACTGTTTGAATGGCATAACCAATATCACCAAGCGTTGCACCTTGCTTCACAGCATGAATACCGGCAACCATCGCCTCATAAGTCGTATCGACTAGCTTTTTGGCTTCTGGTTTCACTGTACCCACATAGTACATACGACTGGTATCACCAAAGTAGCCATCTTTAATAATCGCCACATCAATATTAATAATATCGCCATCTTTGAGCACAACATTCGGCGATGGAATACCGTGACAGACCACTTCATTTGGAGAAATACAAGTGGTTTTGGTATAGCCATGATAACCAATATTGGCAGGCGTCACTTTTAAGGTATTTACAATGAAGTCATGACAAATATCATCTAGATATTCAGTTGTGACACCCGGCTTTACATGCTCACCAATCATCGCTAAAACTTCGGCAGCCAAACGACCAGATATACGAAGTTTTTCTACATCTTGTTCAGTTTTTATGCTCACATTTAAGCCACGCATTGAAATATCCTCAATTATGAAGTCGCAAGTATAGACCTTTTCTCAATATTTTTGTTCAAACTTAAATCTTAGGGTAGCCTCCAACAACCAGCCTTTAAAAAAAAATTGTGTGATTTTAAAGCATTTGCACTACGACTTTTAATTTAGGAAAAACAGTGCCTCAAGCTTTTCATATTTATAATTTTTCTATTTTAAAATGGATAATCAATCACATATATCAACCTGTTTTTTACAAGTTGATATATTCACTTTTCATCTTATAAAAAAATTTAATACTACCCATGAAATAAATTAGCCAAAAAAACACATATGCACTAAAATCGTCCCCTTTGTTCAACTCGATCTCCCTTTTATGACAAGTCTGCGTACTCGGGATATTGTTGCTTTGGGTTTTATGACTTTCGCACTCTTCATTGGTGCGGGCAACATTATCTTTCCACCGATTGTGGCTCAACAAGCAGGTGAGCATGTATGGTTAGCAGCTTTTGGTTTCTTAATCACTGCTGTGGGCTTACCTGTAATCACCATTATTGCGCTGTCACGTGTCGAAGGTTCGATTCAAATTTTAAGTTCACCTTTGGGTAAAATAGCCAGCCTCATTTTAACCATTACGTGTTACCTAACTGTCGGGCCACTCTTTGCGACACCACGTACTGCAACCGTTTCTTATGAAATTGGTTTTTCATCTTATCTTGGAACATCAAGCAGTAGCTTGCTGATCTACAGTGCAATCTACTTTAGTGTAGTCACCCTCATTTCACTGTATCCAAACAAGATTTTAGATACGGTTGGTTATGTACTCTCGCCACTGAAGATTTTATCTTTGGCCATCCTTGGCATTGCGGCGATGATGATTCCAACTGGTTTCGTTCCGCCAGCCATCAATAATTATGTCGACAGCCCTGTTTCTGAAGGTTTTGTAAATGGTTATTTAACCATGGACACTTTAGGTGCTTTGGTTTTTGGTATTGTGATTATTCAAGCGATTCGTTCACGCGGTGTCAGCAACCCTAAACTGATTACACGTTATGCGGTTATTGCGAGTATCATTTCTGGTATTGGTTTAACTGTAGTTTACCTCAGCTTATTTAAACTTGGCCTTGGAAGCCATGAAGTCGCAGCAAATGCGAGCAATGGTGCAGTGATCCTGCATGCATATGTTCAACATGCATTTGGTGACTTAGGTTCTATCTTCCTTTCTGCCATGATTTTTATTGCGTGTATGGTCACTGCGATTGGCCTGACCTGTGCATGTGCTGAATATTTCAGTTCAATCACTAAAATTGGCTATAAAGTTTGGGTCTTCATTCTGATTGGTTTCTCTTTCATTATTTCAAACTTAGGTTTAACCAAACTCATCGCCTTTTCTGTGCCTGTTTTAAGTGCAATTTATCCACCTGCAATTGTGGTGATTATGCTGAGCTTTGGCTGGAAATTCTTTAATCATCCTCGCCGAGTGATTGCACCTGTTACAGCAGTGTCTTTGGTCTTTGGTATTCTAGACGGTTTAAAAGTTGCGAACTTTGAACTGCCGTATGCGCTGACTCACTTACCTCTTGCAGAACAAAACCTTGCATGGCTTATCCCATCATTGGTGGTTTTTGTAATTGCTATTGTAATCGACAAAGTGAAAAAGTAAGCAAAAACTGATGTTGTTAAAGTCTGGTTTTACCCAAACCTGATTTTAAGCATGATCAATATTTGTCACATTTTATCCAAATGGACACATATTGTTTCATTTCTTTCTACATCAGTTTTTGTACATACTGACACATTTCATATACACCGCTAAAGTCGTATATCAACACCTTCATATCTCTTATAAATTTAATATTAGAAAATAAAAAATTCTTTAAAGCCTGTCCTAGCAAGCCATTCATGGCATCAATATTGCTTTATACAATCTATGTATAAGCTTACATACATCATTTATTTGTCATCTTATACGGTAACGAAATACTATTTATTCACTAAAAAAATGCTACATACATATTTTCTGATTGGTATAGCATAATTTCTCTGAAAAATAGTTGTTTTTGCTCTTGATCAACGCAAGTTTTAGCAGTACAACATTAAGAACTAATCCGACTAAACACATTGGTTTTTAGTCAAAAACTCAAGGAGGGATGGAGATGTTATCATTACATTTCAACAAGCAAGTCTTCATTAACGCTCTGAAGGCAAACAAGAATATGGTGACGTATTTAAGTACCACCATTGCCCTGATGGTCATTATGATCATGCATGGCTTAATTCAAGGTAACCTTAAAGCTGAATATTTTGCTTACGCTATCGTCGTATCATTTGCCTTTTATTTATGGGCAGTCGTCGATCAAAAATTCCGAAAGGCCACACAGTCAATTGACTAGCAAACAGGTGGATGATTAGTCATCCACCTTTGTAAAAGTATAAAAATTAAAAAACTATAAGAACAACTTAAAATAAACCTAAAAACATTCCCCACAACAAACCCAACGTCGCCACAATTTCCCCCACAACCAATGCCATCATTGCCATCAGCATGATTGATTTGGGCAAAGTCCATTTGCCTAAAACATGCGGACTACGAAATTGGTTATTGGTGTCTTGCAATAGCCCATGCACAATATAGCTCAGTATAGAAAAGCTAAAAAAGAATAAATTAATTCCCACAAACAGCATATTCACAGGTTCAGGCCAGACTGAAATTGCAGCCATTACCGCAATAATTAAACTTGCAGGTGCATATAACAAACTGCTGCGGTGTGCGATATCAACATAATAGTGCGCACGAAACTGTGGTGAATGGCGAATTTGCGCATATTTCCATACCCCTGTCAGCATCCCAACAAACAGAAAAATCCCACTAAACAGAAGTGCAAATTTTACCGACATATCTAATTCAACAAACTGCATGTGTTTTCCTTTTTTATTTTCACCCTATTCTATACAGATCTACTTGACTTCAAAGTCATAGATTAGACAAGTTTCTTTTTGGAACTTAGGTAGAGTAGAAAAAACTTCAATACTTAACCGATTATGCAAAATTACGAAACTTTAGCTATTACCTGCTCTGACCATTATTCACTCAGTGGACGCTTTTATGCAGCCCAAGGTACACAACAAGCCCTACCTGTTTTAATCTGCCCTGCCACAGGTATTACCCAGCAGTTTTACCACTATTTTGCATCATGGCTTGCAGAACAAGGCTATGCCGTTTTGGTTTTTGACTTTCGCGGTATTGGTGAGTCTCTGCATGAACCACTGAAAAAGTCGAAAGCCAGCATCGTGCAATGGGGGCAATTAGATATCCCAGCAGCGATGGAGGTGTTATTGAATAAAACCCAAGCGACACAAGTGATCTTGCTCGGTCATAGTGCAGGTGGGCAACTTTTAGGTATTAACCCAAACTATGAAAAAGTCGCAAAAGTCGTTGCTGTTGCAGGATCAACAGGCCACGTAAAAGATTTGAAAGGTCGTACCAAATTGCTGGCTCCTGTGATGTTTAAACTAATCTTCCCTATTGCACGTTATACCTTAGGCTATGGACCGACCAATGCCATTGGCATGGGCGAAAACCTACCCAAAGATGTGGCGCGTGATTGGGCACAGTTTTGCAGCAAACCTGGTTATGTAATTAATGCCTTAGGCAAAACAGTACAAGATGACTTCCACCGTGATATTCGCTGTCCAATCACAGCCATTTGGGCCTCGGATGATGAAATTGCCACGCAAGTGAATGTTAAAGGCTTACTCAGCCTTTACCCAAATGCCCAAACAGATCAAATTGAACTCAAACCACAAGCTTATGGTCACAAAGCCATTGGTCATATGGCGATGTTTAAGCGCTCTCATCAAAACTTATGGCCTGAAATTGCAGCACAGCTTTCATCTTAAGGCTGCACATATCAAGCCAAGGCCTATCGCCAGTTCAAGCAGCACTTGCTTGACTGGCTTTATTTTCACCGCAAAATTGCAGCTTTCAGATAAAAACCAACGCTATTGATAAATTTAATTTCATTAATCGATAAATAAATATTATATTTCCACCACGAATTTTTATTAAGTCATAGTTCATGTGATGTCTATCGCATGTGCTAGAGATGGATGAATCATGTCTGCACAACAGCAACCCCAGCTTAAGCATGGGCTGAGCAACCGCCATATTCAGCTGATTGCTTTAGGCGGCTCTATTGGTACAGGCCTATTTTTAGGCATTTCGCAAACCATTAAACTGGCTGGCCCTTCCGTTATTTTAGGCTACGCACTGGCGGGCTTAATTGCATTTTTCATGATGCGCCAGTTGGGTGAAATGGTGGTTGAAGAACCCGTGAGTGGCTCTTTTAGTTATTTTGCCTATAAGTTTTGGAGCCCTTTTGCGGGCTTTATGTCGGGCTGGAATTATTGGGTACTCAATGTCTTGGTCTGCATGGCGGAACTCAGTGCCATCGGGCTCTATGTCCAGTATTGGTGGCCTGAAATTCCCACATGGATTTCAGCACTTGGTTTCTTTGTACTGATCAATGCCATCAATCTGCTGCATGTCAAAGTCTTTGGTGAAACAGAATTTTTATTCTCCATGATTAAAATTCTCGCAATCATTGGCATGATTGGATATGGCGCTTGGTTACTGGCAAGTGGTCACGGTGGTGCACATGCCTCTATTTCCAACCTCTGGGCTCTAGGCGGTTTCTTTCCCAACGGGATTTCCGGCTTAATCATGGCGATGGCCATCATTATGTTTTCCTTTGGGGGGATTGAACTCGTTGGTATTGCAGCTGCGGAAACCAAAAATCCGACCACAACTATCCCTAAAGCAGTCAATCAAATTGTCTACCGCGTGTTACTGTTTTATGTGCTTACGATCATTGTTCTGCTCTCATTGTTTCCATGGAATCAAATCGCAGAAGGCGGTAGTCCTTTTGTTTTGATTTTTGACTCCTTAGGCAGTCAAGGCGTTGCAACTGTGCTGAATTTTGTGGTCTTAACCGCAGCTATATCAGTGTATAACGGCACCAGCTACGGCACGAGTCGTATGCTGCTAGGTCTGGCAGAACAAGGCAATGCCCCACAATTTTTAAAGAAAATTAACCAACGCGGCATCCCTTATGCAGCCATTTTATGCTCTGCGTTGGTGACCTTACTGTGTGTCGTATTGAATTATATCTTCCCAGAAAAAGCCTTTAAGCTGCTAATGAGCCTTGTGGTTTCAGCCATTGTGATTAACTGGATGATGTTGGCGTTGACCCATTTAAAATTCAAGCAACGCATGCTGGCATTGCAAAAATCAACATTGTTTCCAACTTTGATTTACCCTATCAGCAACTATATCTGTATTGTATTTATGCTTGGTATTTTAGTGGTGATGTGGCTCACACCTGATATGCGAATTGCAGTGATGCTGATTCCACTTTGGATTGGCTGCTTAACCCTAACTTACTGGTTTAAACAAAGATCAAAAACGCAAAAAATACAATAAATAAGTCAGCAAACAGCGCCGTTAAAAGGCACCCTTCCCTTTAAGGGCGCTGGTTGCAAATCAAAGCCAATTTCCCAAATGACTTTGATTGAATCACTTTATTGTAGTCATGACCGATGCAGAGTGTTTCTCTTTTATTTGCTTATTTTGAGTATTTATTGAGAAATATTTTCACATAAAATAGTTTATAAAGAAAATTATACGCAGGAATACGTTATGAATGACGCTCACTACGTTTTAGATAAAATTGACCGTCGTATTTTGTCTGAACTTCGCCAAGATGGCCGTCTGACCGTTACCCAGTTGGCTGAGAAAGTTGGGCTGTCCTCTTCTCCTTGCTGGACACGTGTAAAACGCCTAGAAAATCTCAATATTATTGAAGGCTATACAGCAAAGATTAATTCAAAAGCCATTGGCATTAATGAGCTGTTTTTTATTGAAATTACGCTTGAACGCCATGATGATGAAATCTTAGAACAATTTAGTGAAGCACTGGCTTACATGCCTGAAGTGGTTGAAGCACATTTAGTAACTGGCGATTACGACTACTTACTCAAAGTTGCAGTGAAAAATGCGGAACACTATGAACGCTTTTTGCGTAAAAATTTGTACTCAATGGAAGGTGTACGACATACACGCTCCATTTTTGCCTTACGTCCTTTAAAACTCGAAAATAAATCCGACCTCATTATGATTGAGTGATTGCTGCAAATATTGTGTAAATGTGGTTTAATACACTCAGTATGAGATGAGCCTCTTACAGTATGTGCCTTAGATGTGCATACGACTAGCCCCTAACCATGGGGCTTTTTAATGTCTATACGTTTTAGATCACTGATATTTTAGATAGTACACATTATTCAAATACAAAATGGTAGCCAATAAAAAAGCACCCCAAGGTGCTTTTTTATTAACGATATCATCTCTAAAAATTTTAACTTAAAATACCAATTAAAAGTTGAATCACAAAAGCATTCACAATATCGACAAAGAATGCACCTGTCAGCGGGATAATCAAAAAGGCTTTATGGGATGGTCCATAGGTATTGGTTACCGCTTGAATATTGGCAATTGCTGTAGGTGTCGCACCTAAGTTGACACCACATTGGCCTGCACAAAGTACCGCAGCATCGTAGTTCTTACCCATCACACGGAAAGTCACAAAGTACAAATAAAGCGCTAAGAACAATGTTTGAACAATCAAGATAATCACCAGTGGACCAGCCAAATCTGCCAACAACCAAAGCTGTAAGGACATCAACGCCATGGCTAAAAACAGTGCCAGTGAAGCATTACCAAATACATCGATACAGCGGTCAAAGACCTCAACTTTCAAACCATGCTCTAAAATATTACGTAAAACCACACCACACATTAGCGCCCAAACAAAACTTGGTAGCTCAAACCACTGCCCTTTAGCCGCCGCTGTCATGAAGTATGCAAAGCTGATGCAAATTGCAAAGATCCCCATAGTTTTGACCGCATCATCTGCCGTAATCAGACGTGTTTTTTCAGGAAATTCAAATGGCGCCGTTTGTGCTGAAGGTGGCGCTTCATTACGCCCTGTTGCTGCTGGAATTTCTTCAGCTAACTGGTAGCGACGTATCAGAAATTTAGCGATAGGTCCACCTATTACCCCGCCAATGATCAAACCAAATGTTGCACTTGCCATGCCCAGTACAATCGCACCCTGCACACCGTGTTCATTTTCAAATATCGTACCCCACGCTCCTGCTGTCCCATGACCACCTGTGAGTGTGACTGAACCAGTAATTAAACCAATCAGCGGGTCTAGACCTAAAACTGTGGCAAGGCTAATACCAACCACATTTTGCAGCAGGACAAATACAATGACGCAAACCAAAAAAACAAGCAGCGACTTCCCACCTTCTTTGAGCTTAACAAAGCTTGCACTTAAACCCACAGAGGTAAAGAACATCAGCATAAAAATTTGCTGAATATTGGTATCAAAGTTGACGGTTATGTTTGAACTTTTAAACAAAATATAAGTAATAACAGCTGCAACCAACCCACCTGCAACAGGTTCGGGAATGTTATATTTTTTTAAAATACTGACTTTATTCACACATACATAACCGACCAATAGCACAGCAACTGCTGCAACAATGGTCATAAATGCATCGAATTGATAATTCATGAGATATCCAATGATGCTTATTGCATTAATTCTAAAACAGATAAGTCAGTGGTGAACAGGCTAAAGTTTCTCAATGTACAATTTCTATGCTTTAGATTACATGATGTTTTAAAACTGAGCTCAGTATTTTAAAACTACATCATCTTAAAAACAAAAAAGACCCAATTGAGTCTTTTTTGTTTTTACAGCAGCGTAACTTTAAAATTAAAATTTATAATGAAAGCTTAATGTTGCATTTCTTGGTTCGCCCCAAATCATTGAGTCTGAGCCTATTCCATCATAATATTTTTTATCAAATAAATTATTTACATTGAGTTGTGTACTAAAATTTGGATCAAACTTATAACCCAGCATTGCATTTGCAAGATACAAATCACCTCTGTCCACACGCGTCGCACCTGTGCCTTTATAAATTTTACTAAAATAATTTAGGCCAGCACCGGCATACCATGCTTCATTTTTATATTTAACAAATAAGTCTGCCGTAGTCCGAGAACTGGTAGAGTTATAATCAACACCTTTAGCATCCTTAGCATCAAAATTGGCAACACCAAAGCTAAGCCCCCAATTCTCATTAAGCTCACCATCAATGTTGAGCTCAACCCCTTTACTTGTTACACCTTCAGCCGCAAAATAAGCATTTTCTGGTGTATCAGCCCCGTTGTTATCTTTAACTTTTACTTCTTTTCCATTTGAATCATATAATTGCTCTGCAACATTATCTTGCTCAATTCGGAAGATAGATAAGGCGGCATTTAGCTTTCCATCCAAATATTCACCTTTTAAACCCATTTCATAGCTTTTACCATCAATAGGATCAAGGTAATTGCCACTTACATCTTTTCTGTTTTGTGGTTTAAAAATACTGGTATAGCTCACGTATGCTGAATAATCTCGCGCAACGTCATAAATAAGGCCAAAGTAAGGCGTAATCTCATTTTTAAACTCTCTATTCCCTTTACCATCTGCTGCTTCGTATTCCCAATTTGAAACACGAACACCTGCAACGGCTTTTAATGGATCTAAAATATGGAATTTACCTGAAATGTAACCTGCTGTTTGAACCGTGTTATTGAGTACACCTTTTTGATTTTTTTCTATAGGTACAACAATTTGGGTATTCATATCGTTAAAGTTTAATGCATCTACATTTAATACATTCCCTCCCGTATAATAAGAACCTCCAAAGTTATTTTTCTTTAGTTCAGATTTATTCCATGCCCCTCCAATAACAATCTCTTGCTCACGGCCGGCAAGTGTGAAAGGTGCTGCGATATAAACATCGACATTATTTTCATCGGTACGTTGATCATCTGCATAAACAGAAACATTATACTTTTTGGTAGTCTCATTATAGACAGGAAGTTTATTTGTTTCTTTATTCACTTGCCCTGTTGTGTACAACAAGTTTGAAGATGAATCTTCTTTTCTGTATAAATATGAAACGTTTAAGCTTACATCATTAAACAAAGTATGCTTTAAGTCAGCAAAAAGCATCGTCGTTTTTGCATCCCAATACGTCCAGTCAGAACTAACTGTTAGTGATCGATCAAAATTGGTTCTGGTACCATCGGTATAAAATGCGGGTAAGCCTCCCCAACGCACACCATCGCGATTCAACTCTTGATAAGATGCAGCGAAAGATAATAATGTTTTATCGCTAATATCATAATCAATTGCACCATAAACAATATTTCGCTCTTTCTCATAAAAATCCATAAATGAATCTTCATCAGAATGTTTTACAAAGACGCGTCCACGAAGTGAACCATCATTATTTAAAGGTGCAGATAGATCCGTCGAGCTTGAATAACTATTCCATGAACCTGCCGATGCACTTACTGATCCAGCAAATTCCCTTGAATTTGCATGCTTACGGATTAAATTAATACCCATTGCTGGGCTTCCAGCTCCAGTCATTAAACCATTAGCACCTTTTACGACTTCAACACGATCATAAATACTTAAATCTAGGTCAGCTGCCACTAAGTTTGCAGTTGTTGGCTTGCCATCGATAAGGAAATAATCTACATCAAAACCGCGTGCATAAGGTCGTTGACGTTCGTCCGTACGTGGAGTAGATACACCTGTAATATTACTCATCAAATCTTGGAAGGACTCAATGTTACGATCATCCAAATATTCACGGGTATAGACTTTGACTGTTTGTGGGGTTTCACGTAGGGATAAATTCAACTTGGTTGCCGTATTTGTGCTACTCGTCGTATAGCTGCCTGTATTTTCGGTAACTGCTGTTTTATCTTGGGCTGTAAGGGTAATAGTCGCCAACTGTGCATTGGGCTGAGACGTTGCATTCGCCTCCTCCTCTTCCACGGTGTTTGCGTGAGTTATAGACAGCATGGCAGTTGAAGACAGGAAAATGATTTGCATCGCCAAATAGAGTGGCTTTTGCGTAGACAGAGGACGTATAAACATATCAGGACATTCACAGCTAATGAGAAAAAATAAGACAATGAATTGATAATTTTAAAGTGCCCACGTGCCTACTATGCTTAAGCAAAACAAGCACCTTTGTAGCATCACAAGTACTAAGATTCGTAAAATCCTTTTCGAACATCTCAGTGGTTTGAGTCATTACATATCAATCCATGTCGAAAAATTATAAACAAAAAATAACGCAAGTGATACTAATTATCATTAGCAAATACATCTTTAATTTAGATTTAAGATATTTGTATTGCCGATATACGTTCCTTTTCACAGAAAAACTGAGTAAAAAAACAAACAATCGCTATTTATAATGCTCTAACTTTTTATAATTATAAATATGAAAAAAAAAAATAGACCACGTGTATTTTGGTCTATTTTTAACTCATGGTCTTGTCGACGACTTACTCGATGTCATAGACCCAGTTTTTAGCTTGTTGGTCTGTTGTCGTTTCACACACATAGTAGTCTTGATCCCACGAGTCTTGATGGAAAATTTCCATTTTTCGGTAGGTCACTTGTTTACCATTTTCCACACAGATAAAGCTATCACCTTGGTCTTTGACTTGAGTTCCGTTGAGGAAACCACCAATACAGAGGAATCGAGATTGTTTAACCATTTGTGTACTTCAACTTTTTAAATCATTTAACAATTCGTGGATTAAACGATTTATTAGATGGACTGTAAAGTGGAACAAACAATATCTATAAAAGAAATATCAATCTATCAAAGTGAATATTCAACTGAAAGATTGAAGTCATAAGCAATACACAAATGACCTCATGTTGTAATATCAAGAGATGCCTATTTCATTTAATCAACAAACTGTGCAGGACTTAAAGAATTAGTTTCAATAAATTGAGTGTACCTCTTCAGTTTCTCAAGAGTACTTTCGATATCTATTAATTCTGAACTTTCATCTCTAATAAGATACTTAGTTGTTAAAATCGTCATTGTTTCACCTTTACCAAATCTGGTTGGTTTTTCAAAACTTAAACCATCCTCCTTAGCTTTAGCTAAATAATGCTTGTAACAAATATTTCTAAATTTTTTGTCATTTTCTTCTTTGTTACTATTAATTTTTAACACTAGATCTTCTTCTTGAATTTGCAAATACTGTGTACAAAATTCATTTTTTTGAAATGCCCACCAATACCCCATGAACCCACCATTTTGATTAGGAACATATCCCCAATTACCTCGATTCAACTCTTTTTGCAAATACTTGAAAAATCCGATCCAATTTTTATGATTCCATTTCTCTTTATGAACAAATGCGTTAACTTCATTTTCAATTGAATTTATATAGTCTTTAAAATCATTAAAAATATCACTGAGCACATTCTCATAAATATTTAAAACTGAAATTAATTTATCTCTAGAAAAAATCTTAAACCCATCATCTATTTCTTTTTTATAATTAGATTGATCGTGTGTTTTAAAAAATATAGCTAAAACATTTTCCTCACCTACCTCTGAGGCAATAATATTTCGATATCTAGTTAGCTGATCTCCATGTGATTGGGTTCCAGTTTTATCTTCAATAATAATAGAAAAATTGTTTATTTTAAGTAAGATATCAATATTTTTGTATTGTTTGGAAAGACTGAACTGTTCAATTTTTTCAGGTATTTTTTTATTTTCCAATTTAAAAAATTCTGATATTAAACTCAAAGCACAATTTTTTAAAGCTTGATTTACATTCTCATATTTAGGATTTGCATGATCTAATAGCCAAAAAATAAAAGCATCTTGCGATAATTCTTTTGTAGCATATTTAAAAATATTTGGTTTATCCATTTTATAATCCAAAAAATAAGGGCTGATAAATCAGCCCTTATTTTTAACTCATTTAAACTTAATTATCAATAAATTAAGTCAACTGAGCAGCAGCAATTTTCTTGGTATCAACATTCGCAGCAGCGTCAGTATAGTCGCCCATTTTGTCGAAGCTTAAGTATTGGTAGATGTCAGCAGACATACTATCAATTTGAGCTGCATACTGTTGGTATTCTTCTGGAGTTGGTAATTTACCAAGTACAGCAGCAACAGAAGCAAGTTCAGCAGAAGCTAAGTAAACGTTCGCACCTTGACCTAAACGGTTCGGGAAGTTACGTGTAGAAGTCGATACACATGTTGTGTTCGGAGCCACACGTGCTTGGTTACCCATACATAATGAACAACCTGGCATTTCAGTACGCGCGCCAGCTTTACCATAAGTATTGTAGAAACCCTCTTCCATCAATTGACGTTCGTCCATACGCGTAGGTGGAGCAATCCACAAACGAGTTGAAAGTACGCCACCAGGAACTTTCTCAAGCAACTTACCAGTTGCGCGGAAGTGACCGATGTTCGTCATACATGAACCAACGAATACTTCGTCAATTTTCACGCCTTGAACGTCAGAAAGCAATTTTGCATCATCTGGGTCATTCGGGCAGCAAAGAACTGGTTCAGTAATTGTCGCAAGGTCAATTTCATACACTTTCGTGTATTCAGCGTCAGCATCAGCTTTAAGAAGTGATGGATTCGCTAACCATTTTTCCATGTTCTCTACACGACGAGCCATAGTACGCGCATCGCCATAACCTTCAGAAATCATCCACTTCAACATTGTGATGTTTGATTTCAGGTATTCAGCAACTTTCTCTTCAGAAAGTGTGATAGAACAACCAGCAGCAGAACGTTCAGCAGATGCATCAGAAAGTTCGAATGCTTGCTCAACAGTAAGGTCAGTTTCCATTTCTGTTAAGTCGATCTCAAGGATACGACCAGAGAAGATGTTTTTCTTACCTTTCTTCTCTACAGTTAAGTCACCTTGCTGAATTGCAACGTAAGGAATGGCATGTACAAGGTCACGTAGTGTGATACCAGGTTGCATTTTACCTTTGAACTTAACAAGTACAGATTCAGGCATATCCAGTGGCATAACACCAGTCGCAGCAGCGAAGGCTACAAGACCAGAACCCGCAGGGAATGAAATACCAATTGGGAAACGCGTATGTGAGTCACCACCAGTACCAACTGTATCTGGAAGAAGCATACGGTTTAACCAAGAGTGAATAATACCGTCGCCTGGACGTAGAGATACACCACCACGGTTCATGATGAAATCAGGAAGCGAGTGTTGCATTTGAACATCAACTGGTTTTGGATACGCAGCTGTGTGACAGAAAGATTGCATAACAAGGTCAGCAGAGAAACCTAAGCAAGCCAAGTCTTTCAATTCATCACGTGTCATTGGACCAGTGGTATCTTGCGAACCAACAGTCGTCATCTTAGGTTCACAGTAAGTACCTGGAAGTACGCCTTGACCTTCAGGAAGACCACATGCGCGACCAACCATTTTCTGTGCTTGAGTAAAACCTTTGCCAGTAGCAGCAGGTTGAACTGGAGCACGGAATAAAGTCGATGGAGCAAGACCAAGAGCTTCACGCGCTTTAGTCGTCAAACCACGACCAACGATTAAGTTGATACGACCACCCGCACGTACTTCGTCTAGAAGCACTGGAGTTTTAAGTTCAGCTTCAGCAATGACTGCACCGTCTTTAGTTGCAGTTACTTTTGCAGCAGCGTGATCAATGTTAAGAACGATTTCGTCGCCCATGTTCATGTTTGCAACATCAATCTCGATTGGCAACGCGCCAGCATCTTCCATTGTGTTGAAGAAAATCGGAGCGATTTTAGAACCTAAGCAGTAACCACCGTCTTTTTTGTTCGGGATGTGAGCAATTTCGTCACCGAAGAACCAAAGTACAGAGTTAGTTGCTGATTTACGGCTTGAACCAGTACCAACAACGTCACCTACGTAAGCAACTTGGTTGCCTTTCGCGATTAAGTCTTTAATTTGGTTAAGTGGGCCAACTTCACCAGGAACTTCTGGGTTGATACCGTCACGTACGTTTTTCAACATTGCATTTGCGTGCAATGGAATGTCTGGACGGCTCCATGCGTCTTGCGCAGGTGACAAGTCGTCAGTGTTGGTTTCGCCAGTTACTTTGAAAACAGTCAGTTTGATTTCAGTTGGAACGTCTTTACGAGTCGTGAACCATTCAGCATCAGCCCAAGACTGCATAACCGCTTGTGCATTCGCGTTACCCGCTTTTGCTTTGTCTGCAACGTCATGGAACGCATCAAATACTAGAAGCGTTTTCTTAAGCGCTTCAGCAGCTAATTCAGCAAGTGCAGCATCGTCAAGAAGAGCAACTAAAGGAGCAACGTTATAACCACCAAGCATAGTGCCTAGTAAGTAAACCGCACGTTCTTTAGAAACTAATGGTGAAGTCGCCTCGCCTTTAGCCAAAGCAGCTAAGAATGCAGCTTTAACATATGCAGCTTGGTCAACACCCGCTGGAACACGGTTTTCTAGTAAATCAACTAAAAATGCTTCTTCGCCAGCTGGTGGGTTTTTTAATAATTCAACTAATGCAGCTGTTTGAGCATCGTCAAGTGGCTTCGGTGGGACTCCGAGTGCGGCACGTTCTTCAACGTGTTGGCGGTAAGCTTCTAGCACGGTGTTATTCCTCTTTTTTAAAAAATTATTTACGTATTCCTGCTTTAAATAAAGCTACGTAAATAATATGGACTGCTTAATTTTACTAAAATTCCAGTTAAAAGTTAATGCGCTACAAGTGTTTCTTCGTGATGCCCATTATTTTCTAACTAAATGATGTTCATATTGATTGCACATAAAAACGGCAATATAGTCAGATCGTTTGGAATTGTTTCACATTAACTTTGAACTGCCATTTAAAAACAAAAAAGGCAACCTATGTTGCCTCTTTTTACGCAATATAAATATTCAACCTTAGTGTACTGTTGTGGCTTGAATATATTGTTTGAAACTTTCACGGCAACCTTCAAATTTCATCTGAATTTCATCATCATGCAAATTTTGATGTGCAGAGCTTGCAAAAGAAATTTGTACTGAAATTCGTGTAGGTTCATGGTCAAGTGCGTGTTTGAAGTATACATGGTCACCCAAGCTAAGGACATAATGACCACCGCCAATTACGGCCACACCATTTTCATCTTCCAAGAGTAAATCAGCGTGATTTAAATAGCCAACAACTTCCATTTTCTGCTCCTCTCGTTTTTTATTCTATGTTCATTATTCTTTATTTTTATATGCTTTGCTATATATATGATTTAGAGTTTTGTCACAAAAAGTTCCATGCAAAAAATAAAAAAACCGTTCCTTAGAACGGTTTGTAATCTGGCATTTCAGTATGCGGTGTTGCAATACATTTTTCAGTATATTTCACACGAACTTTTTCACGTGCACCTTCAATATCGGATTTAATTTCAGCCTCAGGTAAAGCATAAACATCTTCAATAATTTCTAACGCAAATGTTTTGGTCATTTCGTCTTCAACTTTATTGGCATGCTCAATTGCTTTATCTTTTTCAATGGCATTTTGACGGTCTAACATAATTGAACGTGCTGCATTACCAATACTTTTACAATAGCCATGCCATTGCTCTTCTGGTGTTAACGGTTTTTTTTCAGCACAACCCACCAGTGCAATCACAGCAGCCAAAGCGAATAACTTTTTCATTACAACTCTCCTATTCGCCCTATCATAATCAAACTTTTTCAAATGAAGAACCATTACTCATTTTAAATAGAATAAATGCCCAAATTTGGGCTTTTATTCTTAGAACAATTAACCGCAGCTTGCTTGAACCACTTTATTGGTTTTCGGATCGACTGTTACTGTCACACGGTCTTCGCGATAATCCATAGTCACAGGCTGCCCCGGTTGTACTAAGCGTACCATCTTCGCACTGGTTTTTTGCTTAATCTGTGCTTCAGTTAAATTTGACTGACCAATCAAAGCTGTCGCTTGCTCAGCAACACATTTGCTTTGACTAGCACGGAAAAGCGCCCATTCTTCAATGACTTGACCATTCGGCAAATGGCAATAGCCTACTTCACCATTGGCCTCTTTTCGAATCTCTAATTTACCACCCTGTTCAACACAGTATGTACTGGCAGGATTAGCCATCCCCAAAGTTGGCTTTTCAGTTTCATTCTTTTGCGCAGTACTACAACCCGAAATAGCAGCAACCATTAATCCAAGCATTAAGATTTTTTTCATAAAAAATATTTCTTTAAATAAAAGATCAACATAGCAAATATATTTTTAAAAAACTGTGCGAGTTTTGCAAAATTTAAGATTGCATAAAAAAGCCCATCACTTGACAGGCTTTTTTATATTGAAAAGCTGTATTTTTATGTCATTTTTAATTGACTGAGTGAATATCAAGCTCTTCGTTTTTCGCTAAAACTACAGATGCTAGAATTGGAGTACCTAAAATGAACGGCATGGCAAAAATCCAAAAGACCACGGTATAGTGCGGATCAAAGAAAAACTGAATAGCAAGCGCCACTAAAATTAAAACTAAAAATAAAATCGCTGCAAAACGTATTACAAAATTGATCGGCATAGGGATCATCACTCTAAATTTAGCAAGTCCATTTACTATACACCTACTTTGATTATGGTTTAATTGATTTTAAGTATCTAGTGTCTGTTATTCATAGGTTTTCTTCATCTATCAAATAAAGAGTTTTATCAAATGGCAGATTAAGCTTTTTTTAACCCCTAAAAATAAAGCCTACATGATGGAGGCTTTATTTAGCAGGAGGCTGGCTTTAGAACTTCCAGTTATAAAAGACGTCGATGGCACGCTCTAATGACTGACTCGCCTCTAAGTACATACGTTTGTTCATTTGATAACGCAGAGTCAGTTTATTGACTGGTGTAAAGACACCCACACCATAACGAATATATAAGTCAGGTGTAATATACCCCGTCAGACTGACTTGTGTGTCATCCCCTGTACCTTGCGCATCCAACGCCAAACCACTTAAGCCAAAAGTACGTCCAATTTGGTTCGTAAAAGCGCGTGTACCGCCTAAACCTAAACTGATCCCTGCGGCAGCAATGGTGTTGTTGACATCTGACTTAAAGCCTTCCGTTTGACTTAAACCAGTTGTACCTTCGTTAATACGACCTGTAATTAATGCATTCAAAGCCTCTTGCTCAGAAAGCCCTGCATCGTTATAGACTTGAATATTGGGTGATGTTGCTGTACCCGTTACACGGAAACCCACCGTACTACCTTGTACATTTTTATTTGCATCAACATCCAGTGTTGGGTTGCTCAACACACCGTTAAAACGTGCAATGGCACGGTTTAAATCCAAACTCTGTCCATAAGCTTCAATTTTAACTTTCTGACTTACCCCAATTGCACCATTGGCACGCATTGCGGTTTCAGCACCACGCTGCGATAGATATAAACGCCCTAACAATGGAATACGGCTATTAAACCCTTGGAAGAAAACTTGATTACCTAATCCGACCATCACATCGGCACGAATATCCCAAGGTTTTGCGCTATTTAAAATCGCTAATTGGTTTTGACCTTCTCTGACCACGCGTACATCAGATGATACATTCACCACAGGTACAGATGCTTCAGGCATCGAAATCAACGCACGAGGAACTTGAATTTCACCGTTTAAGGTCAACTTCTTACTCAATGGTAAAACATCCAGTGTGATTTTTGGTGTTACTAGCGCGGTAATTAATGGTGCTTGGCGAATTAGTAAATTTTCTCCATTCAACTGAAGCTGAATGCGTGGATCATTTTTCCAATCTACCGTCCCTGTAAGTGTACCCACACCACGACCACTGTTAAAAGCACCATTAATGGTGGCTTGGTCTTGGCGTATAGCGGAATACAACTGAATATTGGTCAAATTGACTGGCAGTGAGATCATACTAATTGAACCGTCTTTCAGACGGACATCGCCTGTAAGTAGTGGTGCTTTTAGCGTTCCATTAATCTTACCTGCATACGAAAGTGTTCCGCCCATCGAACGTACATCAGCAATGAAAGGTTTAAAGACTTTGAGTTGCACCTGATCAAATGCAATTTCACCACGCATAGGCAAATTGTCCCGATATGGATCAATAACCACATTGGCATAGCCCACACCAATTTCAGGTGTTTTGACATCCAAACGGATTTGTAATCCTTCTGCGATGCTTTTGGCAACCAAAGCCACTTGTTCATATTTTAAGGTTGAGCCCATATCTTGTGGGTCATCCGCCGCCAAGCCAATCACACCATTACGGGTGACTAAGCGCGCATCAATTTTTGGTTTAGACCCTTGTGCCCAAACCGCTTTAGCATGACCATTTAACTTACCTGTAATTGCTAACCCTTCAGGCATAAAGGCAGCAAAGTCGTTTAGGTCTAGGTTTTGAGTCACGAATGAAATATTTCCACGTGTTTTACTGACACGAATCGGCTGGTCAAAACACAACTGACTTTGTTGACTCATCCAACAATGCGCGCCAATCAACAAATCTGCTTTGGCACTGTTATAGACCACGGCTGCACTTTGGCGCTGTACCAAACGTGCGCGTAAAGAGTCAAAATCACCTTTTTGGATCTGGCCTAACCAATCATTTTGCGCATTAAAACCACCTGCCAATTGCACATAAAATTTCGACTTTTCGTTTTGTGCAGAAACTTTTAATAAATGGGCTTTACGAATACCTGCCAGTGAAATTTCACCTTGCTGAATTTCACGATTACCACTTCTTAAGCTTTCCATTTTTGCAGTCAATAATGACGGCGTTGTTTCCGATGTCGGTAACTGCCCGACAATGCGTAATTTACGCATATCAATCAGATCTTTAAAGCCAAAATTATCCACTGCTAAGTTTGCGGTGGCCCTTAGGCGTGGTTGAGATTGGATATTTAAATAGCCGTAGGCACGGCCACGTAAGCCCGCATAAATTTCATACAGAGCAGGTGCATTAATATTCAATCTTAGGTTTTGTGCATTACCCGTCGCTTGCACTTGGTTTTTAGCATACGCCAACAGTAGATTATTCGCTTCAAACTGTTGCGGTAAAAAGCCTTTTTCGCTGGAGTTGAGCACCAAAGCTAAATTACCTGTACCACGGACTGGCTTATTGTTCAGTGTACCTGCGAGGTTTAGGCTCTCAATGTTAATGCGTTTTAAAGCATCCGACCATGTGCCTTTGGTTTTCACTACACCAGACAATTCGCCTTTAACACTAGACGCAAAATATTGTGGTTTAAAACGAATGAATGCTGCATTCACATCCCAAGTGATGCCGTGAATAAAATGCACCAAACCACTGGCATTAATTTGACCTGCTACACCATTGTGTTTCAGCTCAGTCACTTTAATAAATTCAGGCGTTCCTGAAAGTTTTAGGTTTAATGTGCCCTGACTGGCTTCAAACTGACTGGCTTTTAAAGCGCCATCATAGTTCACTGCATAGCCTTTGAAAGCACCACCCGCTTTTTCATCATTGAACAGAAGTGCTGCAGTTGACTGACCTGTTAAGTGAACCGATTCATTATTACCCACTAACTTTCCAGTCAAATCAATCCCCTGTAGCTGAATGATCTGCTGATTCGGTTTGGCATAGCCACTTGCTTGTAGCTTTCCATTCAATAGATTAACTGGTGAAGCTTCGGCAACCATTTGCGGGTTAAAATCTTTCGCGTTTAAAGCAGCTTTCCACTTCAGTTGACGTTTCTCATCTGGCAGCTCTACCACCGCATTACCACTTAAGCTTCCCTTACCTGCTACATAACTAAAACTCGGCACATTTAAATTATTATTTTTAAAATTTAACTGCGCGAGGTAATTACCCGCAGGTAACGTCGCTTTTTCGTGTTGACTCACAACAGTAGCAACATGAATATCTTGCTGACCTTCAACCAACGCCAGTTTTACATCCCCTGAAGCACTACTTAACCAGCCGATATAAGGCATGGCGCGGTCAATATTTTTCCAAGAGACATCCATCAACATTGGCTGGACTTTGTTATTTTTCTCTGGGTTTTGGTCTAGTGCGAGATGCCATGCTTCATAACGATCAAAGTCTAGATCTGCGGTTAAGTGCAAACCTTTTTCAAGTGTGCCTTTGGATGCAATTTTTGCATCCAAACTTGGTGGTAGAAAGTCAGAAACCACTTGTGGCAGTACATCATCTTTAGGATTGATTTTATCTAAACGACCTTGTATATCCCAAGTGACATGATCCTTCCAACTTACCACACCACCCAGATTGACCGAACCTTTCATCAACTGAGCATTTAGGTTATCAATATCAAGTTGATGAACCAAATCGGTATGCATCAAAGCAGTATATTGACCTTTTGGAATATCTTTACCACTTAAATCTGTATTTAAATCGATATCTAAACGTTCGATATCACCTGAAAATTTAGCAACGCCTTTTTCAGCATAGAGTTTGTAATCGGTCAGCAGTGGTAAGTTGTAATGATTAAATTTAAGCTGACCTTGCATCGGTACATGCTTACGTACAGGGTGCAAAATGGCCCAACCTGTCAACAGGTCAGGCGTCCGCGTTGCAAAACCCGCTTGAATGGTGTCCAGCGTGCCTGTTGCATGTACAGCAATATCATGCACATTTAAACTATCACGCAGTGCCGGTAAGTTGGCAATGGCCGTCGCTTCAAGTGGATATTTCCCTGAGAATTTCATTTTCCCAGTTGCTTTACGAACTGCTAAATAGCCCATGTCCATACGAGAGTCTTCAAACTCAAGTTCCGTCCCTGACCAAAGGGCATTATTTAAATGCACATCATAAAAATCTACTTGGGCATCGGATGCAGTACGGATATTTAAATGATCAACATCTGCTGTATCTAACCGTAAAACAAAGGGTAATTTAATTTCGCTGAACTTAAAGGGTTCATCACTCGGCTCACCTTTGGTAATGATGCGCAAATTGCGCACATCGGCTTCACGTAGATGAATCTCTTTATTCAAAATGGCACGCCAGCCTAAAACCACATCGGCACGGTCAATTTTGACATCAACAGGTTTTAAGGTGACCACCACATTTTTAAGGATAATGCCTTTCCACAGATTACCACCTTCATATTCATATTGGATAATCTGCTGACGTTGTAAAACTTGGTCGAGTAGAAACTTACTGCCTTTATCAGTAGAAAACATGACCGCAAGCGATATCACCAACAAAATGAGCGTCAACAACAGCGTCAAAATGACACTTCTAAAAATCCGTCGCTGTTTGATGTGCGGCGCAGGTGGCGTTGGTTCTTGCTGCTGTTCTACTTCAGCCATAGTCTTCCCAAAAAAGTCTTAAATTTTATAATAATGAGCCAATAAAGAAATGCACACGTATCGGATGACTATCATCAGAAATTCCTGAAGCTACATCTATACGAATAGAGCCAATTGGTGAGGCCCAGCGTACGCCAAGACCGACACTATATTCGGTGTCATTGCTAAAATCTGTATCATAAGCATTACCAAAATCGCTGAATACTGCTGCACGCCAGCCTTCTTTAAACTGGTAATTGTACTCCATCGAGCCAACAGCTAAGGCCTGACCGCCCACTTTAAAGCCATCAACCACTGGAGACAGACTCTTATAGTCAAAACCGCGAATGCCTTGGTCACCACCCGTGAAATAACGTAAGTTATAAGGGACTTTATTAAAGTCTTCAGTGAAGATATAACCGAGATCACCACGCCCAACAAACTGATGGTTGTCATTTTCACCCAATGAATAGATAAAGCGCCAACCCGCATTTACGATAGCCATATCGGCATCTGAAAGTAGGCTTTCGCTACCCAATTCAATTTTATAAGTTTGTTTAATACCTTTACTTGGGTTTACACGTTTATCGCTGTCAATTCTAGAAATTTCATAGCCCAATAAAAGCGACTCTTGCTCAGGATCATTATTTGCAATAAATGCATCCGGCAAATCATCTACATTCGCTGAACCCTTTTGCGTCAGTCGGTCTAAACGGTAACGTACACCATAGGTATGTTGCCAATTGCCCATTGGGTTTTTAATAACACGGTCTGCCCCTGCAACAGCAGACTCGGTGAGTAAGTTTACACCTTGTCCGACATCATCACGTTCTTCACGCTCATAGCCGCCCACGAGACTGATATAATCATTTAGTGGATGTTTATAGGGAATATTATAGCGACCATCAATAGCCTGTCGGATTTCTGAAAGCTCTAAGTTGGCATCAAATGAGTGGCCACGTTGGTTTACAATCGCACGGCGATATTGTGTACGCAAACGCGCCCCAGAATCACTACCATAACCCGCACCAACCTCGACACTATTTAACTGGTCCGCGTTTAAAGTGACTTTGACAGGGATCACTTTTGTTTCTCGAGCTTCAAGTTTTAAACGTTCTTCTTCACTTTTTTTGGTTTCTTGTGCGCTGCGAAGTTCTAATTGTGCTTGATTTTGCTCGGCATCATTGACACCAGCAAACTGTGCTTCACTTACCACAGACTGCGTCACTTCACGGCTTGAAACAACTTCCTGTTTTTCTTGAACCAGAACATCCTGACGAGAAAGTTGTTGGTCATCGACCAACTGCTGTAAATCAGGGGGTAACTCACGAACCCTTTCTACAGGATCAGGTCGAACAGCATCTACCAAGCTGTAGTTAAAGTAACGTGAGTTGGTCAAATTATTAGCCAAACCATTAACACGCCAAAAAGTATAATCCGCCCCAGGCTCCCAAGTCACTAAACTTTGTAAAACATCTAAATCAATAGGGAGCGGTTTGCTTGGGTCGCTCATCACAAACTCAACACCGCCGAGTTTATAACGTTCACCTGTTTCATAACGTAAGTTAATGTCTGCCGTATTTTGCGGCTGTTCAACTTTCACATCATGTAAACGCCAGTAACTATCAAAGAAACCGTTATTACTAGCAGCTTCATTAATTCGTGCTTTAGTCGACTCATATAAACCATGGTGTAATACATCACCGACATCTTGCTCTGGTAAGACTTTAATCACTTGGAACTGCGGTAAGTACTGACCTGCACCACTAAACTCGATGTTTTGTTCTTCAATCCGCACAGGGTTATTCGGTACCACTTGAATGCGCACACGATTACTGCTGGTTTTTTCAAACTTAAACTCAGCATTATAAAACCCAACGGCTTGAGCAGCTTGGTTGGAAAGTGTCCGCAACTGTGGCAGTGCTGAAGGAAAGTCTTCAAAAGATTCTTCAGTAAAGCTCGAAACCTTGCCTTCAATATTTTCTTTTAAATTGACCAAAGCAGCCTGATACGCTTTATTGGATATCTCGCCTTCATATTTCGCATTGATGATTTCAACATCTGCATTGATTCGCGGCACTTTTGCAGTATCTAATGCTCTTGGTGGTCGAATTTTATAAAGCATGCGCTTAAAGAAATTTGGTTCTTTGGCAATTTGCTCTTCAGCGCTCATACCAAAATCTAAGTTATTCCCTTCAGTGTTGGCTTCTACTGAAATTTTACTGTCTGCTTGAATGCTTTGCATCAGTTGATCAACATTGACTGGAGCTTGATTAATTTCCGCCATTTCCTGTTGAGTTGCATCGCTTAGCACCAACTCGGTCTTTTGGCCACTACGGTAAGCTTGGGCTTCTGCTTTCGCTTGCTCAGCTACCTGATAAATATCATTGGCCATACCTTGGTCAACTTGGACAGTTGGCAAGTCCTCAAGGTTATCAAACTCAATCGGTGCAAATTCAGGTAAATTTTTTAAAGCCATCTGCTGTTGTTGCAACATTTGCATACTGTCTGGAACCGTGGGCTGAACCACAGAATTTTCAACTTTTTTTAATTCGTCCGCACTGCCCATACCTTGGCGAATTGCTTCTTTTTTAATGTCTTCAGTGAATTGTGTAGAAATTTGTGGATTGACTTCCGCGTTACTTGGTTCAATCGCAACGGGCGTTTCAGCCAAAGCAGCTTGTGACAAAAGCGTTAAAAAGATACTCAGACACAAATATTTATTGTTATGATGCCACGGTATGAAAGAATTCATACTCAATGAAAGAGTCGACTTTTTAAATTGTGTTTTGGCAAGCATATAAAACTCTAAATTTATTTAATCGTTATGGATTTGCTCTAATGAATTGTCACAAAAGAACTGAAATCTATTGATTATTTTAACCAGTTTCAGGTTTTAAATATCTTACATGATTTTATTGAACGTTTGAGCAATTAGTCACATTTCTTAATAAAACTTAATGCAGTGCAAAAAGCATGAAAAACAATGAACATCTATTAAGTACCCGTCGTTTTCTTCCCATGTTTATTACCCAATTTTTTGGTGCTTTAAACGACAATGTCTATAAACAAGCTTTGCTTTTAGTCATTACTTATGGATGGATTAATCAACAAGCCGCGGATGTCAGTACCTTAAATAATTTAGCCGCGCTGTTATTTATTTTGCCTTACTTCATTTTTTCTGCAACTGCAGGACAAATTGCCGATAAGTTTGAGCGCTCACAACTTATTCGTGGCATCAAAGTTCTAGAAATTGTGATTATGCTCATCGGTTCCGCGGGTTTCTTATTGGGCAATTTATGGCTGCTGCTCTTGGCTCTATTTATGATGGGAACACACTCCACCTTCTTTGGCCCCATTAAATACGCCATTTTGCCTGAGATTCTAAACCCGAATGAACTCATGTCGGGCAATGCGCTATTTCAGTCGGGCACCTCCATTGCTATTTTAATCGGGATGATTTTGGGTGGCGCAGTCATTTCGGTTTCTCAAGGCAATCTTATTTGGATCAGCCTGACTGTCGTCATCATTGCCATTTTGGGTTATCTCTCCAGTCGATTTATTTTAAAACAGCCAGTCAGCTCACCCGAGTTAAAAATTGACTGGAATTTCTTTAGAACCAGTTTTCAAACACTCAAATATGCCAAAAGCCTCCCCCTCATCTTTATGATTTTACTGGGAAATTCGTGGTATTGGTTTTACGGCGCGACCTATCTCACCCAAATTCCACAGTTGACTCAACAAAACCTACATGCATCAGAAAATGTCGTCAGTCTTTTACTCACGTTCTTTTCTGTCGGGATTGGAGTTGGCTCCCTGCTGTGTCGTAGAATTGGCGGCTCTGAAGTGAATATTAAAATAGTGCCTATCGGTGCGATTGGACTCACCCTATTTGCCTTTTACTTGGCTTTGAGTCTGGCTTATGTCCCAGAGCGTACAGGGGCAATGATGAATGTCGCGGATATGTTTAACCACGGTGCAATTTACTACCATGTCATGCTTGCGGTGACCTTACTCGGCATCAGTGGCGGTTTTTATATTGTGCCGCTATACGCCATGATGCAAGCCTATTCACCGCGTTCACATCGTGCACGTGTTGTTGCCGCAAACAACATATTAAATGCGGTGTTTATGGTGTCTTCTGCTATATTTTCGATTATCATTTTAAGTGTTTTGAAGATTGATATTAAAATACTTTTCAGCATTACTGCTGTATTGAGTGCGGGCTTTACGCTGTGGTTGTTATATCGACTCAAACCCATGCTAAAAACTGTACAACCTGAGTTAGAGGACTAAAGTTATGCGTCATTACACTGGCATCGATAAATTTATCAATTCTTTTGATCAAGCCCTGCGTAGCTTAGTTCCGGGCACAACGTCTGCTCAACGTGAAAACCCAGGCAAGGCGGTAGAAACTCAACTCGCAGTGAGTGAAGCGCGTCATGTTGCAGGTTTAATGCGGGTCAACCATAGTGGTGAAGTCTGTGCGCAAGCGCTTTATCATGGGCAAGCATTAACCGCAAAATTGCCAAATGTACGCCGCGAAATGGAACAAGCCGCGATTGAAGAACAAGACCATCTTGCATGGTGTGAAGACCGCTTAAAAGAGCTAGACAGCCATACCAGTCTGCTTAATCCAATTTGGTACGGTTTATCCTTTGGTATGGGTGCAATCGCAGGCATTGCAGGTGATAAATATAGCTTAGGTTTTGTTGCAGAAACTGAACGCCAAGTGAGCCTGCACTTACAGCATCACATCAGCCAACTCCCTGCTCAAGATGACCGTTCACGTAATATTCTTGTGCAAATGAATGAAGACGAATTGCATCACCGTGATACAGCACTGAATGCTGGCGGAGTCGATTTGCCAATTCCTGTCAAAATTACCATGACGGCTATTTCAAAACTCATGACCAAGACCAGTTATTTTATTTAAGCAAATATGCCTTACTCTTATAAAAAAGCAGTGGTTATGCCACTGCTTTTTTATTGACTCTAATTTGCTTATTCCGCTGATATCGGCAGTAATAAAGTATTACCCGCTTGCTTTAAATTCGCCGTATATTTTGACGCTAGTGATGGATTGGATGGATAGCTTTTCCCATTGTACTTCAGTATGACCTGTCCTAAACCTCGGGTATAGACCGATAAATCACGCCAACCTTGGGTTTGAGTACTTAAAGCATAAATCGGTGTAGATGAAACAGTCATTTTGCTATGCGGTTGGAAACTCCCATCTGCAAGACCTTTAAAGACCAGCAACGTACAGCCACCTGAACCACACCACTCCATCCCACTTAATAGCACCACGGCATCATCGATTCCGTCTTGGTTTAAATCATATAGGCTAGTTTGATAATCCGATTGATCTTGGGTATAGGTCTGAACAGCTAGTTTTAACCCTTGTTTTTCAGTCGTTTGAGATACACTCGTTTTATCCATAGCAGTTGTCGCTGTCATTTTGGACGGAGTTGAATGACAGCCCGCTAGAAACACTGCTAAAGAAAGAGCACTCAAAATTTGTATTTTCATGAAAATAGCTCGCTGTGAATTGTGTTTTATGAGCATGTTAAGCCAGTTCAACTGCCAATCACACTTCGATATGTTATTTGGTTTCCAAGCAGCTTACCGTTGGAAATGTATGCGTTTGATGTTGAAATGCATTATCCTTCCACACATCGAACATTGGAATTTTAACATCTAAAGCCAAAGGCAATTTTTTGGGATTGAACTGCATATGTTCTAAGTTTTCACCCCATGCAATCAAATCGACATCCAGTGAAATCTGATGTGATGGACGGACACGCCCAGATGTGGCTTCCATATTTTTCAGCAATACTGAAATCTCGGTAACAGACAAAGACGATTTCAACAAACAGGCTGCATTCCAATAATCTGCCCCAACCCCATCACGGCATGGAATTAAATAAATATTCGAAAATTGTAGTTGCCCAATTTTAGCAAGTTGCTCAGAGGCATATAAAAAATGTTGCTTTGGATTATTATTACTCGCCAGAGCTAGGGCGAAAATCGTTTCGGTGGCGTTCAAGACGAATTCCTACAGAATTTGCTTGCGCGATAATGGCAGGCTTACGGATGGTAATATTAATCGATTCAATCGCATGAAAGGTAGAAAAAAGTGCGTTGATGACCAATTTTGCCGCATGTTCAATCAGTTCAGGCTTGGCGTCTTGAATGACCTTTGCTGCAATTTCACAAATTTCAGCATAATTTAAGGTATGGTCTAAGTCATCTGAGTTTGATGCTTGCTCCAAATCCGTTTGAATAATCATATCCAACATTAAAGGCTGAATAATCTGACGTTCCCAGTTAAAACAGCCAACCACTGTTTCAACTTTTAAGCCTTCAATGATAATTGCGTCCACATTATTACCTTTAACAGATTTTGACATTTTAATCCCTGTCTTAGGAAACTAAGTTTTTCATCCCCTAAACAGGAAAGCGTTTTTCAGTCCCTCCTTTCAAAAGAAGGACTGAAAGGTTTTTTTGGTGAATGTGCTTCAAAAGAACTTAGTTTTTTAACAACACATTTGGATCCATAGTTTGCACCATTTGCAAACGCTGGTCAGCATAGATGTCGGTATACGGTGCAAGGATGCGCATGAAACGATCGAAATACAACATCTGTTTAAATAACAAGGCAAAATCACGTGGGAAGCGAATACCGTGACGCTCGCCTACTGCAACCATATCCATCATGATGTCATTCAAATCTGCTGGGTTTGAACTCAGCAATTCTTGCGGATCTGCCAACAACACACCACTAAATAAACGCTCAAGATCTGCGGCCAACACCTGAGTATCAATCTGCACTGCGGTCATGCCCATTTTCAGCATGTTTTCCGCCATGAGTGCATAATCCGTTTTTTGTAAGGCATCCATAAAGGCAATACAAGCTGTCCATACTTCAGGTTTCAACTGCCCCACAATGCCGAAATCAATAAAACCCACACGACCATCATCAAGCAGCATCAGGTTTCCAGCATGTAAGTCAGCATGGAAGCTATTACACATCATCAGGCTACCAAACCATGTATTCATGGCAGTTATCAGGACTTGTGAAGGATCTTTACAGCGCTTTTTAACCACTTCAAAATCAGTTAATGGCACGCCGTAAAGACGCTGCATGGTGAGCACACGGCGAGTCGAATACTGGTGATAGACTTTAGGTGCCATCGCCTTATGGTTTTGCGTGATATTGAGATAATTCACAAAGTCATCCAGATTACTGGCTTCTTCAATAAAATCGACTTCGCGCACCATGCGGGTTTTGATTTCTTCCACAATGTCTGCAAGAGATGCAAATTTGACTTTAGGCACTGCTTTTTCTAAAACCTTGGTAGCCCAGTGCAGAACATTTAAGTCGGTATAGAGAATTGTTTCTACACCTGGCTTTTGTACTTTAATAACTACATCTTCGCCCGTCACCAGCTTTGCGGCATGGACTTGAGCAATAGATGCTGAAGCTAAAGGTGTTTCATCAATCGATGCAAAAATCTCAGACAGATTTCGGCCTTCAAACTCAGACGCCAAAACCCCTTGTACATAACTAAACGGTAAAGATGGCGTTTGGTCTAAACAGCCTTGAAACTCTTCAACATATTCACGTGGAAAAAGTGAAGGTGTACTCGCAATAAACTGACCCAACTTGATATAGGTTGAGCCCAGAGACTCAAAGGTTTCACGCATCAATTTGGCATTACTTGGTTTTTCAGTTGCGTACTTAATACCAGCACGTGCTGCAATGACTGCTGTTTCCCCAACACGGGCAACGGAACGCAGTCCATCTAAAAAGATATTGTTTTTCATAATATCGGTCAAAAATAAATTGTATTGAGTGTATCAAAGAATGAAAAAATTGTAGGCTTATCTTGCCTGACAAACGGGACAATCTGTATCTTTTTCGAAAGCAAGCAAACGTTGTTTCATACTTAAGCCATCCCAAAGTAACAAGCGTTGTTTGAGTGCAGTCACATTTAAACCCAAATATAAAAGTGCATGATGCGCTTGAAGACTGGCCATTACATTTGGGGTGGTAGCTAAAACGCCCGAATCTGCACAGCGTAGACTTTCATTCGCATGTTCTTCTTTAGGGAACAGACATTCATAGCAAGCGGACTCACCTTCCACCATAAACAGTTGCCCTTGAAAACCAATGGCCGATGCACTGATGAGTGGAACATTGGCCGCTTTACACTGCTGATTGACCAAATATCGTGTCGTAAAATTATCACAACCATCAAGGACTAAGTCTTGACCTGCAATTAAACTAGCTGCATTGGCTGTATCAAGTTTTACAGCATGCGCATGGACTTGGATGTAGGGATTGATCTGCTTTAAACGCTGGGCCAAAACCTCTGCTTTATAAAAACCGACATTATTTTCTACATAGGCAATCTGTCTTTGGAGATTGCTCACTTCGATCGTATCAGCATCAATCAGAGTGATTTGCCCTACACCAGCACGTGCCAATAACTCAGCAGTCAAACAACCAATACCACCACAGCCAACAATGAGTACATTGGCCAACTTGAGTTTTTCTTGTGCCTCTATATCCCATCCGTCCAATAAAATTTGACGACTATAGAGATGCATTTCAGCATTACTGAGTTCTAGACTTTCATCTAACTCGTCCATGATTCAGCCTTTTGCTAAAGAAAATATTGATGGCGAATTATACCCATGAAACCAAGGTTAGCTATGCAAAAATTCAATAAATGCTATGTGCTTTACATAGCTCAACTTTTTCACTTTTAAGTTACGGAGATTGAATCATACTAGTTACCTAGTTAAATTTTCTTAGACTATTTATACCTCTAACTATATTTCAAGCGGTGTTCCACAAGTCACATGCCACTATAAATGGTTAAAAGAAAAAGCCAGTCTATTAGAACTGACTGGCTTTAGCTTTAAGACCCTTTTATTTTTAAATTAAATGGCAGCTTGTAAAGTTTGCATCTTTGCCACCTCTTGCTGTTTCAGCAAATTACGTTGAATTTTTCCACTCGACGTTTTCGGCAAACTTTCAACAAACTCAATTTCTTTCGGATACGCATGTTTAGATAAACGTGAGCGCACATAGGCTTGGAGTTTGCCATCCAATTCCTTAGATGCTTGGTACTGTGGCTTCAGCACTACAAAAGCTTTCACCACTTCCGTACGCTCTGGATCAGGCTTACCAATCACAGCTGACTCGAGTACTTCCGCACACTCAAGCAAAGTACTTTCGACATCAAAAGGTCCGACTCGATAGCCTGACGTTGTAATGACATCGTCAGCACGCCCAACAAAGTCGATACCACCAATTTCATTCAGCTTGACCGTATCACCTGTTAAATAATACTGTCCCACAAAGGACTTACGATTATTGCCACCATAGCCTTTAAACCATGTCAGTGGTGACTGGCTAAAGTCTATCGCCAACGTTCCTATTTCACCGCACTTGACTTCTTGGTGGTTGACATCAAGTACAGCAAAGCGGTGTCCAGGGTTAGCAAAGCCTGCCGAACCAACCTTTTTCTCATGCTCCAATGCATGATGGTTCGCAATCACCATGCCCAACTCAGTTTGTCCATACTGGTCATAAATATTGACATTCAGATCATTATTGAACCAATGAATCACTTCTGGGGTCAAAGGCTCACCCGCACTACTGACAGCACGTAGGTGAGTTTTAATGGAAGGATCAAACTTTTCTTTAAAACCAAAGAACATCCGAAAAGCTGTAGGTGAACCCGTTAAATTACTGACGCGATATTTTTTAATGACTTCAACCGCATGATCGACGCTAAATGCGCGCTCATCCATAATGATGCTATGCCCCAAGCTGAGCGGCCCTGTGATTCCGTAGTACAACCCATAAGCCCAGCCCGGATCGGCTAAATTCCAAAATGAATCGTCTTCTCTTAAATCAACCGCATGTTGCATATAACCCTTAAAAGCCAAAACTGCTTTTAAAGGGACAGGCACTGATTTGGCTAAACCTGTGGTGCCTGAGGTAAACATCATGAGGAAATCATCATCAAAGCTACGCAAAACAGCTTCACATTGATTGGACTGTTGTTTTGCTTCCTGCCAAAAATCAGTTTCATTGCTGGTTAAGTTTGTTCCTGCATTCACAGTCAGGATATGTTTGACTTCAACGTGATTTAGCTTTGGACGTTGCTCTGCATTGGTCACAATCAATTTAGTATTCGCAGTTAAAACTCGATGTTCAATCGCCTTCGACTCAAAAGCAGTAAACAAAGGCTGATAAATCGCGCCGATCCGCCATGTTGCTAAAATTGTAATCAACAGTTCACGCGTACGCGGTAACAGCCCTGCGATACAGTCACCTACTTGAATCCCAATACTTTTAAAATAATTTGCCAACTGAGCTGAGGCAACATCGAGCTGTTCAAAACTCCATTGCTCAGACTCGCCATTTTTTCCTTCCCAGATGAGTGCTGTTTTTTTCTGCCCTACATAGCGCTGACAGCACTCAATATAGGCATTGATTGCATTGGGTTGGCCTAGCAATTGTTCCTGAATCAGTTGTTCATAGTTAAATTCTTGATGGGCTTGTTCTAATGTCTTCATCACGACAACCTCGTATTATCCATTTTTAAGGCCAAATCCACTTTGGCCGTCCATATTCTTTATCGTTTTAAGCGTTGAACTGACCTCATTGTCAGTCCTATATTATTTGAAAACTTAGAGCGGTTCAGTTGCTCTATTTAATGACTGTACTTAACCGCTGTACCTAGATAACCATGTTTTAAATGCGCCTACAATTTCCAAATCCCTCAATGAAAATGCAGGCTTTGAACATCGACCAAGGTCTAAAACTAAGTCGACTTAAACCTTGGTGACTTCACGTGCAATGACAAGACGCTGGATATCAGACGCTCCTTCATAAATCTGGCTCACACGGACGTCCCGATAAATTCGTTCAACAGGAAAATCTGAAACATAGCCATAGCCACCATGAATTTGAATCGCATCAGAACAAACACGCTCCGCCATGGTTGAGGCAAACAGTTTGGCCATAGAGGCTTCTTTTAAACACGGCAATCCTGCATCCTTCAAAGTGGCTGCATGGAAAATTAACTGACGTGCAGCTTCAATTTGCGTCGCCATATCGGCTAAACGAAAAGCAACTGCCTGATGTTGCACAATTTCAACACCGAAGGCTTTTCGTTCATTAGCATATTCAACCGCAGCATCTAAAGCGGCACGAGCCATACCCACTGATTGCGCTGCAATACCAATACGTCCCGACTCCAAATTTGAAAGCGCAATTTTATAGCCCTCACCTTCTGCGCCTAGCAAATGATCTGCTGGAATGCGGCAGTTCTCCAAAACGATGGTTGCCGTATCTGAACAGTGCTGTCCCATCTTTTCCTCTGTACGAGAGACAATATAGCCGTCGATATCGGTTGGGACTAAAAAGCAAGAAATACCTTTCTTACCCGCAGCTTTGTCTGTGACTGCAAAAACCAAAGCGACTTGAGCATGCTTACCTGTGGTAATGAATTGTTTGGTTCCATTCAGCACCCATTCCTCACCTTCACGAACGGCCTTGCACTCCAACGCACCTGCATCTGAGCCTGCTTGTGGTTCAGTGAGACAAAAACATCCCAACCACTCACCTGTGGCAAGCTTGCTTAAATATTTCTGCTTTTGTGCATCAGTTCCGTAGCGCTGGGTAATACCGCACGGCAGTGAGTTTTGCACACTGACAATGGTCGAAATCGCACCATCACCTGCTGCAATTTCCTCAAGTGCTACCACCAGTGAAATATAATCTAAGCCTGCACCACCCCATTCAGGTGAAACAGTCATACCCAAAGCACCTAACTCACCCAGCTCTTTGAGTTCTTGCGCAGGAAACTGTGAGGTTTTGTCACGTTCAGCTGCAGTTGGTTTCAGTTTTTCCTGCGAATAACTACGCAGCATATCCTGAACCATTTTTTGTTCTTCATTTAAAAGCATTAGATGTCCCTTCTCTGTTCAGGTTATTAAATTTAATAAATATTTGATACACGGCGACCCATTCGCAACCTGAAAGCCTTTCAAAAGATAATGTTTCTGCGAGAAAGTAGTCTGTAAATTTAATAAAACAGGTTTTGCGAATGGAGATGGTTTTGCCTACTTTTCCCGAAAGAAAAGTAGGTCGAACCGAAGGTTATAAGAAGCCTTTACTTATCGAGGCAAAGACTCCGTTATAAACTCAAAGATCACAAGTCAAAATAAATTATTTAGGCTGCATACGAATCGCACCATCTAAACGAATCACCTCACCATTCAAATAAATATTTTCAAAAATATGCCCCACAAGCTGAGCAAACTCTTGAGGTTTTGCCAACCGCTTCGGAAATGGCACCATTTCACCCAACGCATCTTGTACATTTTGCGGCATCGCCTTCAACATTGGCGTTTCCATAATGCCCGGAGCAATGGTCATCACTCGAATTTTCTCACGTGCTAGCTCGCGTGCCAGTGGTAAAGTCATTGAAACCACAGCGCCCTTAGAGGCTGCATAAGCGGTCTGTCCAATTTGTCCGTCATAGGCTGCAACCGAAGCTGTATTCACAATCACTCCGCGTTCTTCTTCACCAGCTTGAAGTTCATATTTCGCGATTAACTGCGCAGCAAAACGCAGCATATTGAAAGTACCTGAGACATTGATGTTTAATACTTTTTGGAATAACGCCAGCTCATGAATACCATCACGACCTAACACTTTGGCTGAAGGCGCTACACCCGCACAGTTCACCAAACCATTCAATTGCCCATATTCCGCCTCGACTTCTTGGAAGAAACTTTGCACAGCGTGCTCATCAGTAACATCGAGGCTTTTAAACTGAGCATTTTCACCCAACTCACGCTGTAGCTCTGCACCTAAAGCTTGGTTCATATCCACCAAAATAACTTTCGCACCTTGCTCAATCAAATGACGTGCTGTTGCTGCACCTAAACCCGATGCTCCACCCGTGACGACAAAAACCTTCCCTTGAATCTTCATTTATTTTTCCTTGTATGATTGAATGCTACGACTTAAGAAGAAATGTAAACACTGAAGCACTCGAGTACAATTTCCAAATATTGCATCTTCCATGATGGTTTTGGACAATGCTCAAAATGCACAATAAAAATATGGAAGCCACTATGACTGCATCGGAACATGCAAACGCCCAGAAAGATTCCATTTCGATTGCTTTGGTACACGAAGCATTGTTTGAAGCTGAAAAGCAGGGATATGCAGTTGCTGATATTTTGAAAAATGCAGGCATCAATAGCGAATTGTTAAGTGCGACAAAAGCACGGGTCTCAGTCAATCAATATGCACAGCTCTGGACTGAACTGGCCAATGTGATGAATGATGAGTTTTTTGGGATGGATCGTCATGCTATGCGCCGTGGCAGTTTTCAGTTTTTATCTAAATCACTATTACACACCATCCAGCTCGAACAAGCCATTCAGCATATTTTGCAGTTTATGAATTTGGTACTAGACGACTTTAGCAGTCACCTCATGGTGCAAGAACATTATGCCTATATTGTGATTTATGAACGACAACAGCCCAAGCGTATGTTTAGTTACGCAACTTACATCATGCTGATTCATGCTCTAATGTGTTGGCTAATAGGTCAACGGGTAATTTTGAATCAAATTCAACTCAAATGTGATGCACCTACAAATGACATCGATTACAAAGTTCGTTTTTGTGAAAATATCCAGTATCAAATGGCTGAAAACTATATTCAGTTCGATGCCAATTATTTAAAAATGCCCATAAAACAGGACAGTAAATCGTGGTATCAATTTATTCAGCAAACCCCACATATTTTACTGACCCGTTATAAAAATCCACATTCAACCAGTGCCCAAATTCGTCGCTATTTAATGCAGGAACCCCCGATCCAGTGGCTTGAACTGTCTGAAATTGCCCATCATTTCAATATGTCTGAGGCGACTATTCAGAGACGACTGAAAAGTGAAGGTTTCAGTTATCAACAACTCAAAAATGATATACGCCGTGATATGGCGATTGAGCTGCTCAGTAACAGCCAAGTATCATTACAAGACATTAGCACTGAACTCAATTTTCATGATCCGAGTGCTTTCCATCGTGCTTTCAAAAAGTGGACTGGGGTCAGCCCTGGCGCTTATCGTCAAAATAAGGATGCTTAACTTCAGTCGATTGGTATAAGCAACTACGAAACGCTCTTGCTCTTTCTACATAACAAATAACCGACCCATAAAATTCTCTCGTTAAAGTAAACCTCAACATTCTATTGTTCTGGGTTTGGTTTTGATTGGCCAAATGAAATGTCAACAGAGCTTATAAATTAAATTGATTTTTTGATGCTCATTCATCGGAAAATCAGGGGGCTGTCGCACTTTGTCACTGACTTAAAAAAATTACCTGCCATAGTGATCTCGTCATATTGTTTTACACAATATTGAATAAAAACATCATGGAGGGAACACATGAGCACCCAATTAAATAAAAACTTAATGAAAAATATCGGATGGTTATCATTATTGCTGTGCAGTCAGCAAGCGATAGCAGACTCATACATTTATGTGACCAATACCACCCCTGAAACGGTATCCGTCAATATTAATCATCATGGTACACGCACCTTAACTCAGGGGAGTCAATGGGCTCAAGAAGCCACCCAAATTGCACCTTATGAAACCAAACGTGTACTGCGTTTTAACCGTTATACTGGGGTAAAGTCAGGTCAAACCTATAATTTTGATACCGTGATTACAGGCGGTGGTTCAAGTGTCACCCTGAAGCAATCTATGACCGGCACTTGGTCTGGCAGTGATATTAAACACTCTGCATCTGGCAGTGATTTCTCTGCACCATGGTTTAACGATCGTAACATTCAGCGTTTCAACACCAATTATGCAGGAAAAGCGGCGCAGACTGCTTTTAAAGCTGAATACACTGGCGGTTATGACGACTTCCACTACACTATCCATCAAAATACCGTGCCAGAACCCGTTGCCAGCAGTGCCGACGAGTTTAAAGTTTTAACCTACAATATTTATGCTCTTCCTTTGGTAGCAAGTAAAATTGATTCACGTTTAGAGCAACTGCCGCAAAACCTAAAAGGCTACGACGCGATCTTATTCCAAGAAACCTTTGCTTCTGGGCGTACCGCCATGTTGGCCAAATTAGCGCAGGAATATCCGTACCAAACCTATATTCCAATCGGTTCAGGCTTCAATATTTATGACAGCGGCATATTGGTTGCCAGTCGCCATCCAATTGTAAAAACGGATCATTTTATTTACCCGAGCTGTACGGGGATTGACTGTTTTGCCGATAAAGGCGTGATTTATGCTGAAATTCTCAAGAATGGCAAAGCCTACCATGTGACCTCCACGCATACCGCATCGTTTGATACCGACGCGGCACGTGATATGCGCCAGCAACAATTTAAGCAAATCCGCGCTTTGGTCGATAAGCAAAATATTCCATCATTTGATGCAGTGCTCATGGGCGGTGACTTTAATGTCAACAAACTCCTGTGGCCGCAAGATTATGCTCAAATGCAAATTAACTTGAATGGTACGGTCCCAGTCAGCACAGGATATACCGAATCGACCTTCGATCCACGAGTGAATAAACTCGCAGGTGCAGGACTCACGGGTGGCTCTACCGTAGAGTATTTAGACTACGTGGTGTCATCCAATAACCACCGTCAGCCTATGCAAGCACGTAATGATGTCCGCATTCTTCGCTCGGCTGCCGACACCGTATTTATGACTTGGGACTTATCTGACCACTTCCCAGTAATGGGTCAATTCCAATACAACCCATAAGGAAGAATAATGAAGCGCTTTGGGCTTATCGCTTTGGTGCTGAGTGTATTGGTGATCGGTGTGGTGATATGGTTGGGCCTTGGCTCATCATATGCCACATCGGGTCAAACTCAGGCATCCTCACCGTCCCTTACAGAGACTGCTCAACCCAGCAGTTTGCAAGAGAAGCTTGCCGCTGCAAACAATGACGAGTCAAAAATGCAGCAACAACAGCAACAAGAATCTATCCAAAAAATCATTCAACTCTTTCAAAAAAATCCGGGCAATATCACACAATTATTAAACCAGTTACAGCAAAACTGCCCTGATACCAACTGTCAGGCATTATTAAAACAGGTATTGGACGAATATCCAGATCAGCAGTTTGCCCAGACTTTAAAACAATTGATAGAACGCCTACCACTGTACGAAAAAGAAATGCAAGCTAAAACCATGTCCACACAAATGACACCACAACAGCGTTATCAGGAAATTTGGAACTTACGTGAGCAGACTTTAGGTAAGCAAGAAACCCAACTCGGCTTTGCTGAAGAAAAAGAGTTTGCCAGCTATCAGTTTGCTTATGGTGAGCTCTTGAGCCGCGCACCGCACATGACCTTACAACAACGGCTGAGTGAACTTGCGCAACTACAGCAACAATATAAAAACCCGAGCAAAAATATTGATGGTCAAAGTGGTAGTTATGATAAAGCCCTTAAATTGGCTTTAATTGGCGTCACCGATCCAATACAACAGCAAGAAATTACCCAACAAATTCGTAACAGCTACTTTTCAGGCAAAGAAGCGGCGCAGTTGGCTGAACGCGAACAACAAGTCGCTCGGCAACAACAACAGATCGCCAGTTATCAATCTGAGCTTGCTGCTCTCAACCAAGAAATGAACCAGCAAAAACAAAACTTAGCTGAAAGTGCATGGCAGCAGCAATATCAACTCCGTCTAGAACAACTGAGGCAAAAGCACTTTAACTAGTGGCTTAAACGTTCATCATTCTTCACATCAAACAAAGACAGCTAAAGCAAGGTGATATACCTCATGTTGCTTTAGCATGTCCTTATAAATTGCAATTCCACAATGTTTTGAGTTCGCATCAATGATGCGTGAAATAAAGACCATTGCAACAAAAATATTAATAAAATATTACTTTTCAACATCTTAAAAATAACTTAAATAACTTTTTAATTGAAGTCCCTCGATAGTCGGCATTGAATACTTCTTTTGATCGATCTGAGTCCATTTGAGCAGTAGCGTAAAATGTAAACATGCACTCAATTTAATAAATTTAATCTTTTCATTTACTTAACAAATCCATCTTTCATTTATCGGAATCTATTTGCAAAAAGTTCCAAAATGGATTATTTTTCAACCAATTTTAAAGCATTCTTTAATGCTTATTTTCCGGCTGTACTCCCCCTGTTTAATCACCTTATTTCTTTTAAAGGTTATGACATGCTTAAAATGATTGATGTTCTCGATCAACGTCTAGTGCAAAACTTTACTCAAGCTTTGCAGTCTCCTACCCCACAATTTGAAGAGCAATTGGATCAAGGTATTCTCAATGCATCAGACCTTGAATTAAATCATGCTGTTACTGCATTTTTTAATGAAGTTAATGCGATTGAAGCTGCTCAAGCGTTGGATATTAGCGCTGACCGTATTCAAGCCCTACAGTTAGGTGCATCGTTTAAAGATGAACAATATTTAGCTGATCTAAAGAAAATTGTGACACTTTGTCTTGCACTTGAAACTGATGCTTTAGAGCAAGTTGAAGTGTTTGACAGCTTACAAGACTATCCTATGTAAGCTTGCAAGCCCTTAAAAAAGCGACTATTACAGTCGCTTTTTTACATTCAAAATGAATGATTTAGTTATGCAATCTTCATATAAGAAGAAATTATTCTATGCTTTTTTAAAGTTATTCTATACTCCAAAAACTACACAAAGTTCAATCAAGTTATTAAAATTCAGATACTTAAATCAAGACTATCTACTTATTTCAATTTAATATTTTATTATCCATTTTTCTTTTTTTATTTTTCGCATACATAACGTTAAAAGAACTCACAAATGAACTTATTTAAATGATGCAACATGAAAAACTTTAAACTACTGAGCACTTCACTGATTTTAGGTCTGATCGGCTCGTATGCCAATGCCGCTATTCCAAACACACTTAAACTCGATTATGCCTACTACGCACCAACCAGTCTTGTGGTGAAAGAGCAGAAATTGTTAGAAAAAGCCTTACCTAAAACTGAAATTAAATGGGTATTTAGCCAAGGCAGTAACCGTTCACTGGAATATTTAAATAGTGGCAGTGTCGATTTTGCTTCAACCGCAGGGCTTGCAGCCGTACTTAGTCGTGCCAACGGCAGTCCAATCAATACCGTTTATATCCAAAGCCAACCTGAATGGACCTCTTTGGTGGTTGCTAAAAACTCCCAAATTAAAAGCCTAAAAGACTTAAAAGGAAAGAAAATTGCCGCAACCAAAGGCACAGATCCATTTCTGTTTACCTTACAAGCGTTGGATACAGTGGGTCTAAATAAACGTGATGTACAACTGGTTCACTTACAACATCCAGATGGCAAAACAGCTTTAGAACGTGGTCAAGTCGATGCTTGGGCAGGCTTAGATCCATTGATGGCATCGGCACAAGTCCAATCTGGTGCAAAATTGCTGTATCGAAATATTGGGTTTAACAGTTATAGCGTGCTCAGCGTCAAAGAGTCTTTTACTCAGCAAAGTCCCGAAGCCATTGAAGCAGTGATTAAAGCTTATGAGCAAGCACGTAAATGGGCCAAAGCTAACCCAGAGAAATTGGCGGAGTTACTGGCACGCGAGTCCAAACTGCCGTTGAATGTCGCAAAATTACAATTAAGCCGTACCAACTTTGATCAAAACATTCCGTCAGCCAAACAGATTGCTGCATTACAAAAGTCTGGCGGCATTTTGAATGAAGAAGACTTAGTCCGTAAAGGCACCAATGTTAATCAAGTCGTGACTCAGTTGTTTAAACCACAATATGCACAAAAGGTTGTAAGCAAATAATGACCAAGTCAGTCGCGAGCTCTTTCACCCCTATTGTAGTGAAAAAGAGTTCCTCATTTCAGTTGAAATTGAAGAGTGTTCTCAAAGCGATCACCCTTCCAATGCTCTTACTGATTGCTTGTGAATATCTGGTTCGTGCAGGTTTTATTGAACCTTATTTATTACCTGCACCCAGTAGTCTATGTCAAACCTTTCTAGATTTATGGCAGGCAGATTTATGGATGCATGTCTGGACCAGTACATGGCGGGTGTTTCTAGGCTTTTTTATTGGCAGTGCTCTGGCTTTAATATTTGCGCTTTTGGTGGGACTCAATAAACAGGTTGAAGCGTTTTTAGAACCCAGTTTTTCAGCGATTAAATCCATCCCGAGTTTAGCGTGGATTCCTCTACTTTTACTGTGGCTGGGAATTGATGAAGCATCGAAGATTACCTTGATTGCGATTGGTGCATTTTTTCCGACCTATACCAACACGGTCGCAGCGATTAAAGGAGTTGATCGCAAGCTCATCGAAGTCGCACAAGTCTATCGATTGAAGTACTGGCAGCAAGTACAACAGATTATTCTGCCTGCAGCATCTCCGGGGATCTTAACGGGACTGCGCAACAGTTTAAGTTTGGCATGGATGTTTATGATTGCTGCAGAACTCATTGCAGCAACACAAGGGATTGGCTACTTACTGAGTGATGGCCGAGAAACTTCACGCCCCGATATTGTGATCTTAGCAATTATTCTTCTAGCCGTGCTCGGAAAACTCAGTGATAGCATCATGAAGGCCATCGAGACTTGGCTCCTGCGTTGGCGTGACGTATTTGGAACATAAGCTAGAAAAAATAAAAGCGCATCGAATGCGCTTTTATTTTGGAGGGAACAATGAAATTATTGTGTCCACTGCCCTAATGTAACGCGGTCATTCCCACCATAATCTTTCACAGTCCGGACTTGTTTATAGCCCGCCTCTTTAAAGATTTTCTGTACAGCGTCAGCTTGATCATAACCATGCTCAAGCACCACCCAACCATCGAGGGTTAAATGCTTTTTGCCTTGCTGGATAATGACTTTTAAATCAGCCAAACCATGATCCGCAGCAACTAGAGCACGTTCAGGCTCAGTTGCTAAGTCTTGCATGTGGGCGTCATCGGCATCGATGTACGGTGGATTCGAAACAATCACATCAAAAAACTTTCGATTTAGCGGTGCAAACCAACTTCCACACACAAAAGTCACATCATTTAAGTCATGCTTTTCTGCATTTTGCTGCGCCACGGCTAAAGTTGGCTCATAAATATCGGTAGCCGTGATGTCCCATGTGTCCCGTTCACTGGCCAATGAAAGCGCAACCGCACCCGTCCCCGTACCTAAATCGACAATGCGGGCATCTTCAGGTAAGTCTAAACGTAGTACAGTTTCAACCAATACTTCGGTATCTGGACGTGGCACTAAGGTGTCAGGAGTGACAATCAGATCCAATGTCCAAAACGGCTGTGAACCTGTCACATAGGCCAAAGGTTCACCTGCTTCAATTCGCGCCAAGGCAGCAACATAGGCTTGCTCTTGTTCATCGGTCAGCACTTGATCTTTTTTCATAAACAAATCAAAAGAATCAATTTTGGTGATGTGTTCCAGCAACCATGCGTTCTCTTGACGTTCGTAACTCTCGGCTTCACCACGTAAAGCCAAAGCTTGGGCAATATTCATTATCCACCATTCTGCTGTGCAAGCATCGCAAGCTGATCTGCTTGATATTCACGATGTAAGCTATCTAATAGTTCAGTTAAATCGCCTTCCATAACCGCGTCTAACTTGTATAAAGTTAAGTTAATACGGTGATCGGTCATACGACCTTGCGGGTAGTTATAGGTACGGATACGCTCTGAACGATCACCCGAGCCGACCAAGTCACGGCGCATTTCAGAAGTTGCTGCATCAGCTGCTGCACGTTTTGCATTTTCCAAACGTGAAGCAAGCAAAGCCATCGCTTTGGCTTTGTTTTTATGCTGCGAACGCTCTTCCTGACATTCCACCACCGTTCCTGTTGGAATGTGGGTAATACGCACAGCAGAATCGGTTTTGTTGATGTGCTGACCACCCGCACCTGAGGCACGGTAGGTATCAATACGTAAGTCTGATGCATTAATCTCGACCGTTGTATCGACATCAATTTCAGGCAAAATCGCAACGGTACACGCCGAAGTATGTACACGACCCTGAGACTCCGTTGCAGGTACACGTTGTACACGGTGCGCGCCACTTTCAAACTTCAAGCGACCGTAAACGCCTTCACCATTCACCAAACAAATGATTTCTTTATAACCACCGTGTTCGCCTTCATTTTCAGACAACACTTCAATACGCCAGCCTTGTGATTCAGCGTACTTGGTATACATGCGGTATAAGTCACCCGAGAAAATAGCGGCTTCATCACCGCCTGTTCCCGCTCGAATTTCCAAATATGCAGAGTTCGCATCATTTGGATCTTTCGGAATCATTAAGATATTTAAATCAGCTTCTAAAGACGCAATAATGGCTTTATTTTCTTTAATTTCTTCAACAGCCATTTCCTTAAAATCAGGATCTGACAGCATCGCTTCAGCCGTTTCAATATCAGCTTCTGCTTGTTTGTACTTGGTCCAAACTTCTGCGATTTCGCTTAAATCACTATGTTCACGTGACAACTGACGAAAGCGTTTGTTATCCGAAATGACTTCTACATCTGCAAGTAATGCTGTTAATTCTTCGTGACGGTCAGAAAGTTGATCTAATCGTAAACGTAACGATTCTTTCATTAGGAAAATATCTCAATATAAAGGCTGCAATACAGTTTCACAGCACCAAAAAATTTGCGCTTAGTTTAACGGCTCTATCACGCAAAGAACATCTTTATTCAATCCTGAGCGACGTTTACTTTATACGCCTCAGTAGATTGATACACTTTTAAAGCGTGTTTATGCACTTACTAGCGTTCAAAAAATGTAGAACAGCTTATTTCATATACATCTTTTAAATAGGTCATTTCAGCTCAAAATTCAGAGTGTGAACTGTATCACTCCTAGGTTTATCCACATTTGCATGATTTTGGATAAATTTCATTCTGCTTATTCACATTTGTAATAAAACTGATACAAACAAGAAACCAACGGGTTTCAATTTAGTTTTAACTCTCCACAATTAACTGGAATCTTTTTGTTACATTAGCCACATCGAAAGAAGTAAGACAGTTCAACCAATGTTGGACATGGAGAAATACATGAAACTTAATACACTCTTAATGTCAGCAACATTAGCAACGGCATCTATGTTTACTGCAACTGCATATGCAGACAGCACAACTCGCGTTGCTGCAGCCAGTGCTTTAGGTAGTGTTGCAGGGACAGCAATTGGTAAAAACATGGGCGGCACAACTGGTGCAACTATTGGCGCAGCACTCGGTGGTGCTGGTGGTGCAGCAGTTGCAAGTGACAAACGTCATCGTACTGAATCTGCTATTGGCGGTGCGATCGGTGGTGGTGCGGGCTATACCGTAGGTAAAAGCATGGGCGGCACCAATGGTGGGTACGTGGGTTCTGCATTAGGTGCAGCGGGCGGTGCAGCACTCGGCAACAAAATCTCAAAAGATAAACAGTATGACTCTTACCATGGTAAAAAATGGAAGAAAAAACATAAACACCATTAATTAGCTGCATCGTAAAGATGTCATTGAAAGCACCTTCGGGTGCTTTTTTATGGCACAGATTTAGACGCAACAACACATCAGCCAAACTGGTAGAAAATACGAAGAGCCGTTACACAGCACTTACCAAAGCAACAGTTTCGATAAAATTTCTCTTCATTATTCTTCCCACTTGTTTCGCTAAAGTGAAATCAAGACAAAATAGACATGCTCTTAGGAGTTTAAAAATGAAAATTAAATCAATTTTAATGAGTACCGTAATTGCAGCTTCTGCATTAACGATGACCACAACATATGCAGGTAATACAACCAATACTGCACTAACGTCTGCATTAGGTGGTGTTGTCGGTGCCGCGATTGGTAATCAAATGGGTGGGCAAACAGGCGCGATGATTGGTTCTGCCATTGGTGGTGGTGCAGGTGCAGCTGCTTCAGCCAACAAACGTGACCGTAATGGTGCAATCATTGGTGGAGCACTCGGTGGTGCAGGTGGTTATACCGTAGGTAAAAACATGGGCGGTACCAATGGTGGGTATATTGGTGCAGGTCTCGGTTCAGCGGGTGGTGCAGTTCTGGGTAAAAAAGTCTCTGAAGACCGTCGTTACGATGATGAATATGACCGCCGTTACGATGACCGTTATGATCGTCGTTATGACAGCCGCGGCTACCGTAACAGCAATTATAAATATAATGGTCGCGACTATCGTGGTGACAATGGCCGTCACTTGGGCTGGTACAAAAACGGGAAACGTTAAGCACCTATAAAATATTTTCAAATAAAAAGCACCTTCGGGTGCTTTTTATTTATCTCACAACCGACACTCAAAAAAGACACTGCATCGTTTCTACTGAATGCAGCAGCTTACCACTTTGGTTTTAAACGTATATGTGGCTGGTGCTGTTCAACGATGTTGAATATAAATTTTGTTTCATTTTTAAATCAATACTTTACTATAAAACAATCAGAATATCGAATAAAATCGATATACAAGATGGCACTTATATCGTATTATTTCGATATATAAAACAAAACTGAGAAGTAGAATGCGCACGTTGTCCGAGACTCAATTTTCTATTCTAGAATTAGCTCCTGTCCGCGAAGATCAAACTGTACAACTCACTCTACAGCATAGCTTAAAATTGGCCCAACAAGCTGAGCGTTTAGGCTATAGCCGACTTTGGCTTGCAGAACATCATAATATGGATGGTATTGCCAGCTCTGCAACTGCGGTGCTACTCGGCTATTTACTCGCAAATACCTCAACCTTAAAAGTGGGCTCTGGCGGTATCATGCTCCCAAACCATGCCCCACTGATCGTAGCGGAGCAATTCGGTACACTTGCAACACTCTATCCAAACCGGATTGAATTAGGTTTAGGTCGAGCACCAGGTACAGACCAAGTGACCATGCGCGCACTTCGCCGTGGCCGTCAAGAAACTGAAGATCAATTCCCACAAGATGTCTTAGAAATTCTGCATTACTTTAAGGACGCTGAGCCAAATCAGCGTATCATTGCAACTCCGGGGCAAGGGACACATGTGCCTGTATGGCTACTTGGTTCAAGCTTATTTAGTGCACAACTGGCTGCAAAACTAGGACTTCCCTACTCTTTTGCATCACACTTTGCACCGCGCATGCTAAAACAAGCGATTCAGCTCTATCGTGAAAACTTTGAACCCTCTGAGTACTTATCCAAACCTTATGTGTCTATGGGTGTCCCGACGGTCGTTGCTGAAACCGATGCCGAAGCTGAATATCTAGCGACCAGTGCCTACCAACGAGTTTTAGGTCTCATGCGCGGTCAAAGTTTAAAGTTAAAAGCACCAATTGCCAGCATGGACGGTCTATGGTCACCTGCGGAAAAAATGTCGGTAGATAGTTTTTATGCCATGGCGCAAATCGGTTCCAATGGCACGGTAAAAGAAGGCTTGAAACAGCTTCTTTTGGAATATGATGTCGACGAGTTTATTTTCACCTGTGACATCTATGACACGGACAAACGTTTAGAAAATTTTGAACGTCTCATGCAGATCAAAAATAGCTAAGTACAAATGAAGCTAATCGCCTTATGCGTATTAATGCATACCCATAAGGCGACGTGCATAAATGAATAACTAAAATCTCAGCCGATACCTAAATAATCCTTAAAACCCTGCAAAAACTGCTGCTATGTCTAGACTAAAGTTAGCGTGACTGCTCAGACAATTTATCACTTTGCCTTTTTAGAGCAAAAGCACTAAAAATAATAAATTAAGGAAAGACGATAAAAAACAATTAAGGATCGAGCATGGTCAATTTGCATTCAACAGACAATGGATCTGGTTTATTTCAAAACCATCCCGAGTATTTTCAGCATTTTAAAGGGCAACTGATTGCTGCTTCAGAAATTAAACAACATACTTTTGCTGAGCAACGTGTCGCAATTATTGGCACTAACCAACATACAGTAACAGCCCTCGAGTCGATTTGTCAGGTCGCTCAATCAGTCTATGTTTTTCAAAACGCACCTCAATTCATCTTGCCGAAAACGGAACGCGGAATTCAACGCTTAATCCAACATCCACTGGTTATTAAGAACCGACGTCTATTTAATACACGCATCAAATGCCTACTGGCTTTACGCTTTTTAGAAACCCAAGTTCAAGACCCATGGCTTAGACACCAACTTAAACCTAATTCCGCTGCCGATAAACTTAAATTTTTTAAGTCCGATCATTATTATCATGCCCTACAGCGCGACAACTGTAAGCTAATCACTTGGCCAATCGTCAAAATTCGAGAACATGATATTCAAAGTTTAGATGGTGCTGAATATCCAGTCGATGTGATCATTACCACCTATAGCCATTAACCGTGTAGGGTAAGTTCTATCCACTTACCCGTTGTTTATTTCGTCACACCTGTATATTGATAGCCTCTATTTGAACGCTGATAACGTAAGTATTTTCCAGTCGGGTGGCTGTTTTTATCTAATAAAGTGATATCAATCTTGTTTAAGTCTTTTGCAACACGAATATATGAACCGCGCTGCTCTTCGTCATAATGACAGTCATAATCTACTTCAATCGAACTTAGTTGCTTGTTCTTGGTCTGAAAAACTGGTGTTGCTGTCAAAGCTTGGGCATGCATTTTAAAGGCTTGAATTTGATAGAGACCGTGACAACTATCGCCTTTGTAATAACTTTGAATCAGATAAATCGGCTGTGCACCCCATTTCACTTGATCAATCTTTAAAATATAGCCTGTTTCTAAAGGCTGAAGTTTAGTGGACTTGCTCGATTTCATCTGCACATAGGATGAAAATTCACCCATGGTACCGCCACCACCTACATCAAAGGTATAGAATTTAAGCAGTTGGTCCGGTGAGGCATTAATCTTTAGTCTAAGATTTTCAGTCAATTTGGGGAAAGAATAAGCATAACTTTCTGCATTTTCACGGATTAAATCAACCACATCATTTTCGATCTGTTGATTCACTGCATAAAAATCTAGCGCTGCATATTTTTGATCAATGGCCTGCTCAGCCTGATGAATTGATATATTTTGCGCATATAAAGCCATATTAAAATGAGCAAAACAAAATACACCTAATAGGCATTTTGATATTATTTTCATTTGATATAATCTATATTTTTATATTGATCGACATTATAAAGCATCATCAATATGACGCTTTATAATGTAATGACAATATCAACCAATGCGACGTTTTAAACCCGTCATTTGCAGTACACGAGTTGAAATTTCTTCAATCGACATTTCCGAGACATTTAAGTATTTAATCCCTTCAGAGATATAAATCCCTTCAATTGCGCGAAGCTCCATTTGGCACTGGCTGAAGCTTGCATAACGGCTATTGGCTTTACGTTCAGAGCGAATAGCGACAAGACGTTCAGCATCAATCATCAAACCAAAAAGCTTCTGCTTATGTGCGCGAAGTACCGCAGGTAAACGGTTGTCATCCAAGTCTTCTTCTGTCAATGGATAGTTTGCTACACGAATCCCAAACTGTAATGACAAATAAATTGAAGTCGGTGTTTTACCCGAACGTGATACCCCAATCAGAATCAGGTCAGCCTTGTCATAGTGGCGTGTACGTGCACCGTCATCGTTATCTAAAGCAAAATGCACCGCATCAATACGTGCTTTATAAGACTCCGAATCGGTCACCGCATGGGTCTGTCCGACTAAAGTTGTAGGCGGCGTTCCCAACTCTTCAGACAGTTTACTAATAAGCCCTTCAAATACATCAAGATTTATAGCATTTGCAGTATTAATAATGTCACGCACGTACGGGTCGACTAAAGTGTCAAAAACCAGTGGCTTTTGTCCGTCTTGTTGTGCCCTTAAATTGATCTCAGCAACGACATTTGTAGCAGCTTCTTCAGAGCTAATATAAGGAATAATATGAATGTCAAAGTCAACATTTGGAAACTGCGCCAATAGCGAGTGCCCAAGGGTTTCAGCGGTAATCGCAGTACCATCAGATACAAAAAAAACACTCCGCTTAAATTGTTTACTTCCCGACATTAAAATTCTCCTCAAAAATTTGTCTTAGTGCTATATAATCTTTATAGTAAACCGATCTTACATGACTGTCGCTTAGTAAAATCAAAAAGCTAAGTAGATTTGTTATAATCTGATGCCAAGATAGTGATTAAATACTGCAAAAGTGGAGTAACAACTTTGGAAGCGCGCGTAATTGGTCTAGAAAAATTAGGGAAACACGACGTTGAACTTGTAGGTGGGAAAAACTCATCTTTAGGTGAAATGATCAGCCACCTATCAAATGCAGGTGTATCTGTACCAGGTGGCTTTGCTACTACAGCTCAAGCATATCGTGAATTTCTCGAGCAAAGTGGCCTAAACGCTAAAATCAATGCAGAGTTAAAAGTCCTCAATGTTGATGATGTAAATGCTCTTGCTGAAACAGGCGCGAAAATTCGCCAATGGATTGTAGATACTCCACTGACGGCAGAACTCGAACAAGAAGTTCGTAAAGCATTTGCAGAGCTTTCAAACGGCAACCCAGACATCGCGGTTGCCGTTCGTTCTTCTGCGACAGCAGAAGATTTACCAGATGCATCTTTTGCAGGCCAACAAGAAACCTTCTTAAACATTCGCGGTATCGACAACGTATTGATCGCGATCAAAGAAGTATTTGCATCACTGTATAACGACCGTGCAATCTCTTACCGCGTACACCAAAACTTTGCGCATGATGTTGTGGCTTTATCTGCTGGTATTCAGCGTATGGTTCGCTCTGAAACTGGTGCAGCAGGTGTAATGTTTACACTCGACACTGAATCAGGTTTCCGTGACGTAGTGTTTATCACTGCATCTTATGGTTTGGGTGAAATGGTTGTTCAAGGTGCTGTAAACCCTGACGAATTCTACCTTTCTAAACCTCTTTTAAATGCAGGCAAGCACGCTGTCCTCCGTCGTAATCTGGGTTCTAAACACCAAAAAATGATTTATGGCGAAGAAGCATCTGCAGGTAAATCAGTTGTTGTGGTTGATGTTGAAAAACAAGAGCGTCAACAATTCGCATTAAACGACCACGAACTACAAGAACTTGCAAAACAAGCGCTGATCATTGAAAACCATTATGGTTCTCCAATGGACATCGAGTGGGCAAAAGATGGCGATGACGGTCAAATTTATATCGTTCAAGCGCGCCCTGAAACAGTGAAGAGCCGTGAAAACGTCGGTACCATGGAACGCTACCTTTTGAAGCAAAAAGGCACAGTGATTTGTGAAGGCCGTTCAATCGGTCAACGTATCGGTTCTGGTAAAGTACGCATTGTTACGTCTATTAAAGAAATGGACAAAGTACAAGACGGTGACGTACTGGTTTCTGACATGACTGACCCAGACTGGGAACCAGTGATGAAACGTGCCGCTGCAATTGTCACTAACCGTGGTGGTCGTACTTGTCACGCAGCGATTATTGCACGTGAACTGGGTGTTCCAGCAATTGTCGGTTGTGGTAATGCAACTGAAGTTCTAGTAGACGGCCAAGAAGTAACTGTTTCATGTGCAGAAGGTGATACAGGTTTCATCTACGAAGGTTCTTTAGATTTCGAGATTCAAACCAATTCAATCGAATCTATGCCAGAGCTTCCGTTCAAAGTAATGATGAATGTCGGTAACCCTGACCGCGCATTTGACTTTGCACAAATTCCAAATGAAGGGATTGGCCTTGCACGTCTTGAGTTCATCATTAACCGTATGATCGGTGTCCACCCTAAAGCATTGTTGAACATTGACAGCTTGCCACGTGAAACACGTGCTGCGGTAATGGCACGTACTGCGGGTTATGCATCTCCAATCGAATTCTATGTTGAAAAACTGGTTGAAGGTATTTCTACCCTTGCTGCAGCATTTGCAGACAAACCTGTGATCGTTCGTATGTCTGACTTTAAGTCAAATGAATATGCAAACTTGATCGGTGGTAAGTTATACGAACCTGAAGAAGAAAACCCAATGTTGGGCTTCCGTGGTGCAAGCCGTTATGTGTCTGACAACTTCCGTGACTGTTTCGAATTAGAATGCCGCGCGTTGAAAAAAGCACGTGACGAAATGGGCTTAACCAATATTCAAATCATGATTCCTTTCGTACGTACTGTACATGAAGCGAAACGTGTAATTGAATTATTGGCGTTAAATGGTTTGAAACGTGGTGAAAATGGTCTAAAAGTGATCATGATGTGTGAGTTACCAACAAACGCATTATTGGCTGAACAGTTCCTTGAACACTTCGATGGCTTCTCTATCGGTTCAAACGACTTAACCCAGTTAACACTTGGTCTAGACCGTGACTCTGGTATTGTATCTCACCTATTTGATGAACGTGATCCAGCTGTAAAAGCGCTTCTTTCTATGGCAATTCATGCATGCCGTAAAGCAGGTAAATATGTGGGTATCTGTGGTCAAGGCCCATCAGATCACCCAGATCTTGCGCAATGGCTTATGGAACAAGGTATCGAATCTGTATCACTTAACCCTGACTCAGTATTAGACACTTGGTTCTTCCTTGCAGAAGAAAAAGTTCAAAAAGCTTAACTCTTTGATGCGAAAAAAAGACCCTTTCATGGGTCTTTTTTTATATCTACTCTTTTAACGCATCCGCATTAAAACAAGCATATTGATACAAAAATTTAGACTAAGTCTGGCACTCATGCAGCATCATCTTGATTGAGAAAAGATCGCATTGCGATAAAGCTAGAAGAAGCAGCATAATCCTTGCTACACTGTCCTGCATTTTGTGTAGTTTTGTTAATTTCAGCTTGAAATTCTCTAGACTATCCGCATGTTTTATCATAGATTTTTTATTTGTTTTTCATCTGAAACAAATACATTTATTATTTGAATATCCCAATTTATATTTTGAGATTAAGTTTATATGCAGATTTACTTGGCACGAAATAATCAACAAGCCGGTCCATATACCTTAGAGCAGTTGAATCAGATGCTCGCAAGCCAACAAGTTTTATTGACGGATTTAGTTTGGCATCAGGGTATGCCTGAATGGAAAGCTTTAGGTGAACTCACCCAAGGAAAACTGGCGTATGAACCTGTAGGTTATCAACCTCAGCCCCCTATTCCTGAGCCAATGCATACGCCAAATCAATTTTCACAACCAAACCGTACAGCGGCGAAAGTTGCTCAACCTGAACTTGCATCAATAGGCACACGTGTCTTAGCCAAAGTCATTGATTTACTTCTTTGGCTCCCTGCCGCTGCTATCCCCTCGTTCTTTTTACAAGCAGATAAATTTGGTGAACTAACTGAAATTCAGCAAAAAATGCAAGCGGCCACCACAGCAACTCAGGCCAGTGAACTGCAAGCACAACTGTTTAGTTTGATTCCTACTGAAGCATGGACCACCATGGGAATTTACATACTGATTATGCTGGGTATTCAGGCCTTTTTCTTAGCAAAAAGTGGTCAAAGTATTGGTAAAAAACTCACCAAAATTAAAATTGTAGACGTTGAAACCAACGAAAAAGTCAGTCTTTTGCGTGTATTCACATTGCGCAGTGTTGTCTTTATTGTGCTCAATATGCTGTTCATGCCGTTTATTACCATCATCGATCACGTCTTTGGTTTAAGTGCAAAGCGTCAAACTTTGCACGATAAGCTGGCGAAAACCAAGGTCATTAAGCAGTAATTCGACCATATTTAAGCTGAGGTTTGGCGTCCCTCAGTTTTCCGCAGTTTATTGATATTCAAAATAAATCCATAAATAAATTATAAAATTCCGAGTGAAAAAATCGGTTTTTATAACAGTCATTTAAAGCATCTTTACGTATAGCTTAGTTTGTCGATATGAGGCATAATGCCCTACAACGTAGCGGTGTCTTATGATTGAGAAGTGTTTTTAGACTTAAAAAGAAACTTTTCAATCATGCGACACTTTAATCGCTATCCCAATTTTATTAGGGAATGGGACTCTTCACCGAGGTTGTAAAATGAGACAAACGATTTTAGCTGTATTGTCTTTATCTGCGATTGCCGCGCTCTTAACTGGGTGTGGTGGTGATATGGTACTTCTAAACTCAAAAGGTCCAGTTGCACAAGGTCAATCTGACTTAATGATGACTGCGATCTATTTAATGCTATTGGTGGTTATTCCATCAGTCGTAATGGCATTATGGTTTGGTTGGAAATATCGCGCGTCGAATAAAGATGCAGACTATAAACCTACATGGGCACACTCTACTGCAATTGAAATTGTAGTTTGGGGTATTCCTGTCATTATTATTGGTATTCTGGCTTGGTTAACTTGGTGGGGTTCACACAAGTATGACCCTTACCGCCCACTCGAATCTGATAAAGCACCTGTAAATATTCAAGTCATTGCAGAACAGTTTAAATGGATCTTCATTTACCCTGATCTTAACATTGCGACGGTTAACGAAATTCGTTTCCCTGAAAAAACTCCAGTTGCACTTAAAATTACCTCTAACTTCACGATGAACTCTTTCTTCATCCCTGCGTTAGGTGGTCAAATTTATGCAATGGCAGGCATGCAAACGCACTTGAATTTGTTAGCAGATGGAACTAGCCCAGCTGAAGGCTACCGCGGTTTCTCTTCGAACTATTCAGGCTACGGCTTCTCGCAAATGCGCTTCCGTGCTCACTCTGTAACTGACGCTCAATTCGCTGAATGGGTTGCTGCAGTTAAAGCAGGTAACGGTACAAGCATTAATCCTAAAGCTGTACAAAAAACAATTTTAGATCAAGCTGAATTTGAGTCTTTACGTGACGGTAACCGTGGTAAACACCAAATTGAAGTTTTGATTTCAAAAGCAAAAACTCCTGAAGAGAAGGCTGCTGCTGAGGCAATGAAGCCTTATCCAACTAAGCCACACCCTGTGACTTACTACTCTTCTGTAGAGGAAGGCTTGTTTAAGTCAGTCATCAGCAAATATATGAGCAACTATCACGGTGCTGATCACTCAGCGACTGCGGGTGCTCACGGGGCTGCTTCATCTGAAGCACATGCCGCTGTTGAACCTGCTTCATCAGTTGTAGGGGAATAAGACATGAGCTTCTTAGGTAAGTTAGGTCCGGACGTTATTCCGCACGATCCAATTGTACTGGTCACAGTTGCAATGATGATCTTAGGTGGTATCGCAGTTGTTGCTGGTATTACCTACTTTAAAAAATGGGGCTACTTGTGGAACGAATGGTTCACATCAGTCGACCATAAAAAAATTGGTATCATGTATCTTTTCGTATCGATCATCATGCTTTTGCGTGGTTTCGCCGATGCGATCATGATGCGTCTTCAACTGTTCCTTGCAAAAGGTGGCGGTGAAGGTTATTTACACCCAGAACACTACGATCAGATCTTCACCGCACACGGTGTAATCATGATCTTCTTCGTAGCAATGGGTCTAGTTGTTGGCTTAATGAACATCTCTGTACCACTTCAAATTGGTGCACGTGACGTTGCCTTCCCATTATTAAACTCTCTAAGCTTCTGGCTATTTGCTGGTGCTGCAGGCTTAATGATGGCATCTCTTGCAATTGGTGAATTCGCTGCAACAGGTTGGATGGCTTATCCTCCTCTTTCAGGTATCGAATACTCTCCAGGCGTGGGTGTGGACTACTATATCTGGGCACTTCAGATTTCAGGTTTAGGTACGCTATTAACAGGTGTTAACTTCTTCGTTACCATCATTAAAATGCGCGCGCCTGGTATGTCACTTATGGACATGCCGATCTTTACTTGGACATCTTTGTGTACTGCGGTATTGATCATTGCGTCGTTCCCAGTGTTAACAGCAACAATTGCGATGTTAACGCTTGACCGTTACTTCGGTTTCCACTTCTTTACAAATGACATGGGTGGTAGCCCAATGTTGTATGTAAACTTGATTTGGACATGGGGTCACCCAGAAGTTTACATCTTAGTATTACCAGCATTTGGTATTTACTCTGAAGTTGTTTCAACGTTCTCTCGTAAAACGTTGTTCGGTTACAAATCAATGGTGTATGCAACAATTGCGATCACAGTACTTGCGTTCGTAGTATGGCTTCACCACTTCTTCACCATGGGTGCTGGTGCGAACGTGAATGCGTTCTTCGGTATCATGACCATGGTTATTGCGATTCCTACAGGTGTGAAAATCTTCTCTTGGTTATTCACAATGTATAAGGGTCGTATCACCTTCACTACTCCTATGTTATGGACGCTTGGCTTCCTTGTAACATTCGGTATTGGCGGTTTAACTGGTGTATTAATGGCGGTTCCACCTGCGGACTTCCTTGTACACAACTCATTGTTCTTGATTGCTCACTTCCATAACGTAATTATCGGTGGTGTGGTGTTTGGTATGTTTGCCGGCATCATTTTCTACTGGCCGAAAATGTTTGGTTGGAAGCTCAATGAAGCATGGGGTAAAGCTGCGTTCTGGTTCTGGTTCTTCGGTTTCTACTTTGCATTCATGCCACTTTATATCCTTGGTTTCATGGGTATGACTCGTCGTTTGAATACATATGACAACCCTGAATGGGATCCGTACATTGCTATTGCATTCTTCGGTTCTGTGTTAGTCGCGATTGGTATTGCATGTTTCGTTATGCAGATTGTTGTTGGTTACTTACAACGCAACGACAACCTCGACCTTACAGGCGATCCATGGGATGGTCGTACACTTGAATGGGCGACTTCGTCTCCTGCTCCGTTCTACAACTTTGCTCACCTTCCAACAATCAATGGTATTGATACGTTCTGGAATGACAAAGAGAATGGCGTAGCATATGCGAAACCTACTTCATACGAAGACATTCATATGCCAACGAATCGTGCTGCTGGTATTGTGATTGCCATGTTCATTACTGTTATGGGCTTTGGTTTAATCTGGCATATCTGGTGGTTAGTTGTTGTGATGTTCATCGCTGCTATTATCAGCTTCATCGCGTCTTCGTTTACGAAGAAAGTGGACTACTATGTTCCTGCTGCTGAAGTTGAGCGTATTGAAAATGAACGTTACGCGATTCTTGAAAAACATTTGAAGAAGGACTAAGACAATGGCTGACGTACTTCATCACGAAAACCACGGACATGATGAGCATCATCACCACGATGATACTGACATCACCGTCTTTGGTTTTTGGACTTATTTGATGAGTGACTTGATTCTATTCGGTACACTCTTCATTGCATTCGCTGTTTTAAGTAGCCATGTGCCTATGGGCACACCAAGTGCAAAAGAATTATTCGGTGAGTCTTTAGGTTTCGTTTTAACTGAAACTTTCGCTCTCTTGATCTCTTCTGTAACTTTTGGTTTTGCGGTTCTTGCTGCATACAAAAAGAACGTCAACCAAGTTTTAACTTGGTTAGCGATCACTTGGTTATTCGGTGCTTCATTCATCGGTATGGAACTATATGAGTTTAATCACTTAGTTCATGCTGGCCACGGTCCAAGCGTAAGTGCGTTTTTATCGTCGTTCTTTACTTTAGTAGGTACGCACGGTATTCACGTAACTTCAGGTTTGGTATGGATGATCATTTTGATGATTCAGATCAAGAAAAATGGTTTGACTCTTCCAAACACTCGTCGTCTTGCTTGCCTAAGCTTGTTCTGGCACTTCCTTGACATCGTTTGGATCTGTGTATTCAGCGTAGTTTACTTAATGGGAGTTCTATAATGAGTCACGATCATAACTCAGCTGGTGCTTCACACGGTAACACCAAGCAATACACGATCGGCTTTATCCTTTCAGTTATCCTGACCGTAATTCCATTCGGTATGGTAATGGCTGGTGGTTTTGGCCGCGGTATTGTTATGGCCGTTATCGCAATTACAGCGGTTGCTCAGGTTCTAGTTCAATTAGTTTACTTCTTGCACATGAACTCATCTTCAGAGCAACGTTGGAACGTGATTGCATTTATCTATACAGTACTTTGTATTGCTGTACTTCTAGTCGGCTCTGTATGGATTATGAACTACTTACACTACAACATGATGATCTAAACTGATCGTCATGTTGAAAAAGTATTTATTCCTGACTAAACCAGGAATTCTCTTTGGTAACTTCGTTACCACTCTGGGCGGCTTCTTTTTAGCCGCTCAGGGGTCTGTAGATTTCCTCCTCCTTCTCATCACCCTACTCGGTACAACACTGGTTGTTGCTTCTGGCTGTGTCGTCAATAACGTCATTGATCAAGATATTGATCAAAAGATGGAACGGACGATGAACCGTGCATTAGTTAAAAAAACCATCAGTCCTTCCGTTGCTTTGGCATTTTCTGCTGCGCTTGGAATATTAGGTTTCGCCCTACTCTGGTTCTTTGTTAATGCTTATGCCTTTGGCTTTGCTGTACTTGGTTTTGTGGTTTATGTGGTTTTTTATAGTCTATGGAGCAAACGCACATCCATTCACCAAACCGTGATTGGAAGTATTTCTGGTGCTAGTCCACCAGTGATCGGCTATACAGCTGTGACCAATGAATTTGATGTTGCCGCATTGTTGCTTTTTTTAGCATATGCACTTTGGCAAATGCCTCATTCATGGGGAATTGCGGTATACCGCTTTGACGACTATAAAAATGCAGGCATTCCAATTTTACCTGTAGCACGTTCAATTTTCCGCACGAAAGTTGAAAGCTTGATTTATGTCTTGCTATTTGCTGCGGTGTTAAATGGTTTGTATTGTTTTGGCTATACCAATATGTTTTTTCTTATCACCTTTAACGCACTTTGTGCTTATTGGGTATATTTATCAATCATTGGTTTTAAAGCTGAAAATGATCAGGTTTGGGCAAAACGCTATTTCTTATATTCAGTAATTTTAATTACTGCATTAAGTTTTAGTTTTAGTTTTAGCTATGTCTCACCTGCGCCACATTTGCCTCTGTTTTAAAAAGATAGAGTTCTCTCTATCTTTTTTTATTTCAACTTATTCAATATTTAAGTCTAGTCTTTAAATTGTTACCATAGCAGACACAACAATAACTCATGCTCTGTAATGAAAATTCCATCACAATTTTTTAAAAAATCTATTTTTATTAGTCTATTCCCTATCACTCTTGCTTATAGCACGCACAGTTTTTCTGGTTTTGATGTTACTTGCTATCCATCGACCAACATTCAAACCAATGCGTATACAGCCTGTGACAATTTGCCTGCGCTCACGCCCGCCAATGACAATCAAACCAATATGCTTTTACTTCTGAGCGACATGGGCTTGGCCAAATTGAATTTTAATCAGCCAAATGGTCCGCTTTGGGAAACTGAATATAGCAACGTACCATTTGCAGCTAAAACATTGTTTGAAAGCGTAACCAATAAACGACCGAATGCCCGATTAAAACCGAGCAATGAAAAAACACCCTACCAAGAACATTGCAGCAGTCTAGACAATGGTGCAGATCAATTTACCCAGCAGGTGAGAGCTGACAAAAATCTCAGCAAAACGGAAAAAGATTTACTGATTCAAGAAAGACAAAATATCTCGGCCTGTGACCGTGATCTTGCTCTCATCCAAGTCAATCCAAACTGGTCTCTACAAGCACGTCAGTATGCGTCTTATTTAAATGCTACCATTGCCTTTTACAACAGTAACTTTTCCATAGCTACTAAAATTTACTCAGTTTTAACTACGGTTGATCAGCCTTGGATCAAAGAAACATCACAATATATGTTGATCCGTAGCAGCCTCAATGAAAGCTATCAGTCAGGTGTCGGTAAATATGGCGACTTAACAACCGATAAAGTAGATCAGACTTTACTCAAAAATACCTATGAGCATATTACTACCTACTTCAAACGCTTTCCTGAGGGAAAATATGCGGCAAGTGCACGCGGCTTACTACGTCGTTGTTATTGGCTGAGTGGAAATACCGAACTCCTGACCAACGAACTCGCATGGCAAATCAATCATCCCGATTCCAAATACTATAATTTAGAGCTCGATAATCTAGCCTTTGAAATGGATCGCCATGTATTTCAAAGCCGCTCATTCAATGCAAAAAACCTAAAAGATCCCTTCTTTCTGACCATTTCAGATTTAATGCAAATGCGTCAGGCAACATCAGCAGAAGATAAAGTCTTAAGCTGGTCTGAACTCAACAACCAAAAAACACTATTTAAGAGTCAGCCAGAACTATTCCACTACCTACAAGCCAATCACTTATTCTTTGTGCAGAACAAACCAGCCGAAGCTTTAAAATATTTGCCAGAACATTCCTCTAATTCAATCGATAGTTACCTTCAACTCAGTCAAATATTGTTAAAAGGTCGTATTTTAGAAAAACTCGGACAAACTCAAAATGCACAGCAATACTGGGAAGGTTGGCTTAGTCACTCGAAAGAAGTTGAACAACGTGGCTTATTTGAGCTGATGTTGTATCCACATTATGCTCAACAGCAAAGTGCAAACCTATTCATCGGTTCAAATGCTAAAATCAAACAAGCTTCATTGCAAAAAAGCTTTATTGAAAATCAAGCCAATGAAAAAAACTTAATGCAAATTGTACAGAGCAAAGCATCAAATACAGATCAAAAAAATTTAGCTTTATATAAAACTTTGCAAAAGTCATTGGTACATCAGAACTTTAAACTGTTTAATCAAGCCTTTGTACTGCTACCACAAGATGCCGCGAAGTATAAATATGACTCAGAAACATATAAAAATTATAAAAACCAACCACCTTTCAGTGATTTCATTTGGACAGGAACAAAAATCACGCCACAGATTCAATGCCCTGATTTATTCAGCCTGACTCAAAAACTTGAAAATTCACCTCAAGATTCAAAACTCCAACTTTGTTTGGGCGAATATGCACGCTCGACTCAAGGCTACAACATAAGCTATGTCACCGCTTTAGAAAAAGAAACTGCTAGCTTCCAAGGTGCAATTTTTACCCGTGGCCAAGTGTATAAAGACATCATCAAATCCAGTTCTGTACCAGATTTAAAAGCATATGCTCTTTATCGCTCAATCATGTGTTATTCACCAAGCGGGATGAATGACTGTCAGGATGCAGAGGTTGAAAAATCCACTCGTAAACAATGGTTCGACCACATTAAACGTGACTATCCAAGTACCTCTTGGGCACAATCTTTAAAGTATTACTGGTAAAACGTATATGTTGAAGCAGATTTTTTCAGTTGTTATAACGTTGATCTGTATGCTGAGCATCATGGCCTGTCAGCCGAGTCAGTCAGCTTCAACATCTGGTTCGGTAAATGCCGAAGACTATGGTGTGTTTTGGATTTGGGGCAATATTTCATCTGCCCCTTACCTCAAAGCGGCTAAAGAAATTTATGTTTTACAAGGTGAAATCCGTTTAGACTCCCAAACACATCACTCTAAGCTCATACCGCAAGGCGTAAGCGTTTTAACGATTCCTCAGCAAAAGGTGTGGCTGGTTTTTCGTAATTATCATCTAGACTGGCAGGGCCAAGAACTTGCACACATTCTAAAACGTATTCAGCAATGGGAAAATGTAGGGAATCATATTCAAGGCATACAAATTGATTTCGATGCCAAAACCAGACATATTCACCAATATGCCCTATTCTTAAGTCAATTAAGAAAACAATTACCGCAGCACTATCAACTCAGTATCACGGGTTTAATGGACTGGACCAATGTGACAAATCAGGAGACTTTAAACCTCCTGAATAAGACCATCGACGAGTTGGTCATTCAAACTTATCAAGGTTCAACCACCCTCCCCAACTATGCAGCTTATTTAAAAAAAGTTTCAGCACTGAAACTGCCTTACAAAATTGGCATTGTTCAACATGGTCAGTGGCATAGACCATCAAAGCTTGAAAATGATACAAACTTTAAAGGCTATGTCGTCTTCCTTTTGCGCTCAAAACCTCAAAATAATTAGGGCTTTTTAAGAGAAGTTCTTGAATTTGGCGCGCAAAGTCTCTAAAATTCCCCCTTCGCATCTAATGCGACACAACCTAGGTTGTGACTCCTTGCTTCTAACAACTTTTTTGTTAGGGGCTGTTTAAACCGTAAGGAGCTGACAATGCGTCATTACGAAATCGTACTTTTAGTACACCCTGATCAAAGCGATCAAGTCGTTGGTATGGTAGAACGCTACCTAACTCACATCAAAGAAGCTGAAGGTCAAATTCACCGTCTTGAAGACTGGGGCCGTCGTCAATTGGCTTACCCAATCAACAAGATCCACAAAGCTCACTACATTCTTATGAATGTTGAGTGTGGTCAAACTACTCTTGATGAGTTAGAAGAATTGTTCCGTTACAACGATGCAATTATTCGTAGCCTTATCATCCGTCGTGAGAACGCTATCACTGAAGAGTCACTATTGGCTAAGAGTGCTGAAGAAAAACGTGCGCGTAAAGCTCAACGTGAAGAAGCACAACAAGCTCAAGACTCTGCTGAAGCATAAGGAGAACATCAATGGCACGTTTTTACCGTCGTCGCAAGTTCTGCCGCTTTACAGCTGAGAACGTTACGTACATCGACTACAAAGATATCGACACTTTAAAACAGTACATCACTGAAAACGGCAAGATTGTTCCTAGCCGTATTACAGGTACTAAAGCTCGTTACCAACGTCAATTAGCGCTTGCTATTAAACAAGCTCGCTACTTGTCTTTGATCCCTTACACTGACAATCATAAGTGAGGTTGAGCTGTGGATATTATCTTATTACAACGCATTAAAAACCTTGGTAAATTAGGCGATAAAGTTTCAGTTAAAGCTGGTTACGGCCGCAACTACCTTATCCCTCAAGGTCAAGCAGTAGCTGCTACTGAAGCTAACACTGCTGCTTTTGAAGCTCGTCGCGCTGAACTTGAGAAAGCTGAAGCTGATGTTTTAGCTGCTGCTCAAGCACGTGCTAGCCAATTAGACGAAGTTAACATCGTAATCACTGCGAAAGCTGGTGACGAAGGTAAACTATTCGGTTCTATCGGTACTCGTGATATCGCTGACGCGTTAACAAATGCTGGTCTTGAAGTTGACCGTGCAGAAGTTCGTTTACCGAACGGTGCACTTCGTCACACTGGCGAATTCAACATCGCAATCCAATTGCACCATGATGTTGTTGCTGAAGTTCTCGTTACTATCGTATCTGAGTAATTTCTTGCAAAAAAAAGAGCATGCTTTTGCATGCTCTTTTTTTTATCTCTATGAAAAAGTAGTTTCTTCGCTCAGCTTAAAACTTCATCAGCCTGCCTCGCAAAATGCCAAATTTGAATATTATGGGTTTTATCCATAAGCCTTGAATTCAGCACACAGCAGCTGCATTTTTTGATAAAGTGCATAGAGTTAAATGACTGTAATTTTTTCCAAATTTACAGTGAAATTTATCTTAAGTTATCCCTCTTACTGTATTAAAAATCAGGGCGTTATATGTCACAGGCGAATGCCACTGCTCAAAAGAGCTCATCGAAACAAGACAATAAACCGAATGAGTCAGGGCAACTGAAAGAATTCCGTACACCTCCGCATAACTTAGCATTGGAACAAGCCGTACTTGCCGCTTTAATGACGGTTGCTGAATCCTTTGAACAAGTTGGCGATGTACTGACTGAAAATGACTTTTATGCGACGCGCCATAAATATATTTTTCGTGCGATTGCGCAACTCTCCAAAGACAGCTCACCCTATGATGCAGTTTTAGTCCATGACTGGCTCACCACACAAAACCTACTCGATGCGGTTGGTGGTGAAGAGTACCTGATGCAATTGATGGCAGACTCCCCGTCTAGTTTCTATAACATGGAAACTTATGCCACTAAGATCAAAGAATTTTCAACTTTGCGTAGCATGATCAAGGTTAGCTCTGAAATTTTACAAAATGCCTATGACACCAAAGGTCGTAACGTCAGTGAAATTTTAGATTTAGCCGAAACCAATATTTTCTCCTTGGCAGAACAACACAATAACAACGCCAAAGCTCAAGGGCCTAAAGCCATCAATACAGTTGTGGCCGATGTCTTTGATAAGCTGAATGAGCTGTCGCAAATGGAAGGCAGCATTACAGGCTTAACCACAGGCTTTCTTGAACTCGACAATAAAACCTCGGGCATGCAAGCAGGTGATTTGATTATTGTTGCAGCGCGTCCATCGATGGGTAAAACCACCTTTGCCATGAATTTAGTGGAAAGCGTGCTGTTTAATAATGACCTACCTGCCTTGGTTTACTCCATGGAAATGCCAGCCGACTCCATCGCCATGCGTTTGATTTCATCTTACGGGAAAGTCCATCAGGGCCATTTACGTTCAGGTAAACTCGATGGCGATGAATGGTCAAAAGTGACCGGCACCATTTTGCAACTGCAAGAGAAAAAGCTCTATATCGATGACTCTTCTGCTCTTCCACCTACAGAAGTTCGTGCTCGCGCACGTCGTATTGCCAAACAGCACGATGGTAAACTCGGCTGCATCATGGTCGATTACTTACAGCTGATGAAAGTACCAGGCATGGGTGATAACCGTGTAGGTGAGATTTCAGAAATTTCACGAAGCTTAAAAGCTCTTGCCAAAGAAATGATGTGCCCTGTGATTGCACTATCGCAGCTTAACCGTTCCCTCGAGAACCGTCCCAACAAACGTCCCGTCATGTCAGACTTACGTGAATCCGGTGCGATCGAGCAGGACGCCGACTTGATCATGTTTATTTACCGTGATGAAGTCTATAACAAAGAATCCAAAGAAGCGGGCACTGCCGAAATTATTATTGGTAAGCAGCGTAACGGCCCTATTGGTACCGTTCGACTTGCTTTTGAAGGCCAATACACCCGCTTTAGTAACTTATCCCCTGAGTTTTATGCTCAGTACGATGATGAGGAATAATTAAAACCTCATCATCGCCCTTCCATGACCCTGTAGGAGTAATTAGGGTGCGTCAAGCAACAGTTTATATTGATAGCCAAGCGCTGCAATATAATTTAAACCGTGTCAAACAACTTGCCCCAAACGCGAAAATCGTCAGCATGGTCAAAGCCAATGCTTATGGACACGGAGTCAAAGACTGTTTAGCAGCCTTAAGTGAAACCGATGCCTTTGGTGTCGCCTGTTTACAAGAAGCACTAGAGATTCGTGAACTCGGCTTTAAACAGCCGATTACCCTCATTGAAGGTGTTTTCTCAGCAGATGAAATGCCAACCGTCATTGAGCAAAATATCGAGTGTGTGGTTCATCAGCAACAACAAGTCGATTGGCTGATCGCACATAAAACCACGTATATCGCACAAAAGCTTAAAGTATGGGTAAAACTCAATAGCGGTATGAACCGTTTAGGCTTTAAAATTGCTGAAATCATTGCTGTCATCAACACATTGAAAGCAGAAGGCTTTACATGTGTCCTAGCAATGCACTTTGCCAATGCCGATGCGGATCACCCACTCAATGAGCAGCAACGTGCGCAATTCCTACACATCAAAGAAGCGTGCTCACCAATTCTAGCCTCATGTTGTAACTCAGCGGCTATTTTTAAATGGCCTGAACTTAATTTTGATTTTGTTCGTCCCGGCATCATGCTTTACGGGGCATCACCTTTTGTCGATAAAAATGCACACGACTTGGACTTAAAGCCCGTTATGAGCTTCACGGCGGAAATTATTGCATTAAATACCATTCAAGCAGGTGAAGGTGTCGGCTATGGTTCGCATTTTGTCGCAAACCAAGAAACTGAACTGGCTATTGTTTCGATTGGTTATGGTGATGGCTACCCACGTGCATTTCCAAAACAAAACCATGTTGCTATAAATGGTCAGGCTGCAGCTGTTGTGGGCCGAGTAGCAATGGACATGATTGCGATCGATGTGACGGGTTTAAACGCCGAACTCGGTACAAAGGTTGAGCTCTGGGGTGAAAACCGCTTAGTTGACGATGTTGCGGAAGCCAATGGAACTATTGGTTATGAGCTACTTTGTCGGTTAAGCAATCGCCCTACACGTAAGCAAATCTAACAAAAAAGCCCAAGTTCTACTTGGGCTTTTTTCAACACAAACTCTCATCAGGCTGGGCATCGTAAAGGTCTTGTAACAACTGATCAATTTGTTGCTGACTCATACTCTGCGGTTCAAATGTTGTAAAACCCATCTCACGCATTTTGGTATGTACACTACTCATACGTTGCACATACTTCATGCCCCAAGCTCTAAAATGTGCCGCGTGAATGGTTTTCGCCTCAAAGACTTTGATATCTTTATGTCTAGGGTCTTTCAATAATTTCGACATTAATAATTCTAAAGCAGCTTCATCCCCTTCTAAGCACTGGAAATAATGCTGATCTGCATAATAAAGAACGCCTGAAATATTATGTATTGCATTAAAATCACGTGCTTCGCTTAAAATGTCTCGAACATCTTGAAGAAGCTGTACGTGATCCGACGTTGAAGTACTTGCATAGCAAATTTGCCGCATAGACTTCCCCAATTTATTGATTTCATTATTTTTAGCATCTAACACGTTTATACTAAATAGTCATCCGTCGGCTTTGCCAATTCTTGCAATCCTTTTCTTAAGGTATCCGACCATTGCTTACTGATGCTTGAAAAATACGGATCCTCTTCATCAATCCGCTTACCCACTGGAATATGTAAACTATCTCTTGTATACACCAAAGCATCTAAAGGCAAACCTACAGAAACATTGGAACGTAAAGTTGAGTCAAAAGAAATCAAACTACACTTCACCGCTTCGTCTAAGGGCATGTCATACCGTAATGCACGATCTAGAATCGGCTTGCCATATTTACTTTCACCAATTTGAAAATACGGCGTATCTTTGGTCGCACAAATAAAATTCCCCTGCGGATAAATATTATAAAGTTGCATTTCTGCCCCTTTAATTTGTCCACCGACCAATAAACTACAGTAGTAATTACTCTGTTCCTGCGTGTCCGGCGCCATATCCGCCAAGACTTTTTTCAAAGTATGTCCAACCAACTCAGCCGCTTCGAACATGGTATTGACACTATATAAATTCGGTTCTTGGCTTAACTCCAGATGATTTTTTAAATGTCCAATCACCGCTTGGGTCGTTGCTAAATTTCCTGAGGTTTGAATCGCAATAAAGCGTTCACCCTCCACACCGAAGGTATACAGTTTCCTAAACACGGATATATGGTCTACACCTGCGTTCGTACGTGTATCACTTATAAAAACCAAACCATCTTGCAGACGAAGTGCACAACAATAGGTCATAGAACATCCTTTTTCAGCTAAACCTTAACAACTTAAAACTTGTACCATGGAATGCATCGATTCCACCCCACCTTTTTCACGTACGCCACGAACGGGAGCCACATCCCAATAATCGCGCCCAATAGCTACATAGATATGTGACTGTGGTTTGAATAATTGATTACTGGTATCAAAACAATACCATGCATCATCAATATATACCTCGGCCCACGCGTGACTGGCGAGGTGTGAAGTTTCAGGCACATGCAAATACCCCGATACATAACGTACCGGTAAGCCCAGATGCTTGCACATAGCAATAAAAACATGACTATGGTCCTGACATACACCTTGTTGCCCATTGAATGCATCAATTGCCGAAGTTAACACCGAAGTTTCGGCAGGTACATAAGGAATATGCACTAAAACTGCTTCTGACAGTTTCATCAAATTTTCCCGATTCAACTCAGGCACATACTGATGTGCAAATGCCTTCATTTCAGCATTGCACTGGGTATTGAGCGTCGGCTGTAAAAATAAATTGGGATTCAGCCGATCTTGTATACCATGTTCTGCCAAGCTATTAATTTCAACAATGCCCTGCGCCATAATGGTCAACTGTTGATAGGCTTCACGTTGCGAACTGGTAATCCAAATATTTTGGAAGGCATCCCGTTTTTCTTCACGCTCTCCTGGCACACTCACATGCCAATGACATACCTTTTGGTGTGAATTATTCGTAGGTGTCATTTTGATATATTGAATGCTATTCAGGGCCAATTCACTATATTGATAATGCGTTTGATGATTGATCATAAGTTTCATACATCAACCTCAAACAATTGTTGAATATAATCACTAAAATGATAAAAATTCATCGCATCAGGTTGTGATTTGAGCTCTAGCCAAGCCTGTGCCAAATTTAGCCAACCCATTTCTTTTAACAAGATGACGATGTTTTCTATTTCAACTAAAGTATTTTGTGCATCTTGTTTCAGGCGGATTTGACGGTCGAGCTGCTCAATCATTTGCCCCAAACTAAAGAATAAAAAGACATCACTGGCTTCAGACTCAAGTACATCCTGACACTCTCCAACCACATCACAAATATAGGCGGTGTTTTCAGTGGCATTTTTGATAAATTGATTTAGTTCCGCGTAGGCCTTTGCAGATAAAATCCCGCGCAAGTCTTGCACATTACTCTTAGCACTTTGAAATTGCTGGTTAAATGAAGCAGGATTGTTTGGGTTTAAAATCAGCTCATTCAGTGAACACGCATCAAAAGCAGGCAAACAAAATGCATGCGCATAATCCATTGCAGGCTGATCTTGGGTAAACGGAAACTGAGCACACAAATATTGAGTACGTGTTAAATAACGCCCTAACCAAAAAATATTTTCAGCATTGGTGCTTAATAAAATCATAGTTCTACCCTCATATTTGTTTATTTTATGAATGTAAGTTTTCCACGACCCAAGTGTCTTTAATTCCTCCTCCTTGGGATGAGTTGACCACCAACGAACCTTCTTTCATCGCAACACGTGTTAAACCGCCAGGGACAATTTCGGTACGATACGGTGAACTGAGCACAAACGGTCTAAGGTCAATATGACGCTCAGAAACACCCGATTCAGTCATGGTTGGACTGACAGAAAGCTCTAATGTGGGCTGGGCAATATATAAATGCGGTGTCGCCATGAGCTTATCTCTAAATTGCTCAATTTGGCTTTTACAGGCTTGCGGTCCAATCAGCATACCATATCCACCCGAACCTTGCGCCTCTTTGACCACTAACTGCTCAAGGTTCTCCAGTACATAAGCCAAATCCTGCTTGTCACGGCATTGATATGTCGGAACATTTTTTAAGATAGGTTGTTCACCTAAATAGAACTGAATCATTTTATCGACATAAGGATAAATCGATTTATCATCCGCAACCCCTGTGCCTGGTGCATTCGCAATGACCACGTTATGACTCAAATAAGCCGACATCAACCCTGCGACACCTAAAGTGCTATTCGGCATAAAGCACAGCGGGTCAAGGTATGCATCATCCAAACGGCGGTAAATTACATCTACTCGTTGACGGCCACGAATGGTTTTAACATAGACTTTATCATGCTCCACAAATAAATCGCGTGATGTCACCAAAGGCACATCCATTTCACGGGCTAAAAAAGCATGTTCATAATAGGCACTATTAAAACGTCCCGGTGTCAACACCACGATGAAAGGCTGATCGACATAAGCATTTTCAGCCAAGATTTGTTTAAGTAATTGTGGGTATTGTTCTATGCCTAAAATATGGTTCTTCTGCATCAAATCAGGCATAAGTTTTTCACTAATCTTACGACTTTCAAGCATATAAGACACGCCCGACGGCGTTCTTAAATTATCTTCGAGCACATAAAACTCACCCTGCCCATCACGGATAATATCAATTCCACTAATTTGGCTATAAATCTGACCTTTTAAACGGTGCTCATACATATGCGGTTGATAAGCCTCATGCGTCAACACTTGCAGTTCTGGAATAATTTTCGCTTTGAGAATGTCTTGTTGATGGTAAATATCATGTAAAAATAGATTTAAAGCTCGCACACGTTGTGCAGAGCCAAGGGAGATTTTATTCCATTGTTGTTTAGCGATCACACGTGGAATTAAATCATAAGGAATGGTGCGCTCAATGCCCTCAGATTCACCATATACAGTAAACGTAATACCTTCATATAAAAAATGCTGTTTGGCAATTTGGTTTAGTTCTTCGAGTTCTTCTACACTATGCTGTGACAACCAGTGCTCAATACGCGCACAAGCCTCACCCGACATCGCTTGGTCATCTGTCATTTCATTAAAGAAATTCGAGGTCATTTGATGAAACAATCCAACAGACTGGCTCGATAGACGATCATGAGAGTGAATCGGATTTAATACAGGAGAGTTAAGCTTATATCCGTCCAACATCGTATTTACATTTGTATCTTTATCTTCTTTAAACATACAAACCTCTCAATTGTTATCGATATGTAACCCATACGTAGCAATATCTATGCCATGGATTTCTAAAGATGCTTTGTTTATTAATCGATAAAAAACGCATTGCTTCAATTCTATTTCGCATTAAGTTGTGTCAAAAAATATAACTGAAAAATTTCAAGCAAAGCTTGCTTAAACGAATGAGTTTTCTTATTGTGTTCACATTCAAGTAAGTAATTTCGACTCCTAAATTTTATTAAACTATGTCTATACAAGAAAAAGAAACGTCCAATAGTCTCTATCGCCAATGGCAAATTTTGTCTCGTCTTTCCACTGGAAAATGGATGGGGACTCGAGAGCTGCAAGAGATTTTACAACGTGAAGGCATCGATATTACTTTGCGAACCATTCAACGTGATTTAAACCAAATCTCTCAACGCTTCCCGATTGAAAACAATGGGGCTGTGCCTCAAGGTTGGCGTTGGCGTTCTGATGCTCCAATTCAAAGCTTACCGCACATGACCAGCTCTCAGGCGGTGACGTTTATGATGGTGGAAGAACACCTTAAACATCTACTTCCACCAAGCTTAATTGAAGAAATGAATCCATGGTTTGACTTAGCACGTCGTAGCCTCTCTACCCAAAACAATGTACGCCAATGGATTAACCGCGTACGCATTGTCCCTGCGACACAACCACTGATTCCCCCAATTGTGGAGAAAACAGCGCAGCAAGCCATCTATGAAGGACTGCTCCAAGACAAACAGCTGGAATGCGTTTATCAAGGCTTAAACCAAGCGGCTGAAGCAAAAACCTATACGCTCAATCCACTCGCACTGGTTCAAAAAGGTGCAATTATTTATCTAATTTGTACCCGCCACGACAAAACCGATATTCAGACCTTTGCGCTGCACCGTTTCAAATCAGCGACGGTTTTAAACACACGTGCCTTACACCCAGTCAATTTTGATATCGATGAATACATCGAATCAGGTGCGTTAGGTTTCCGTGTAGACTTTTCAAAACCCACAGAAACCGTTGCACTTACCCTGACCATGACTGAAATAGATGCACTGTATTTGGAAGAAACCAAACTCAGTACCAATCAGGTTTTAGAACCGCTTGGAAATGGGCAAATCTTGGTTCATGCGACCGTACCTTTTACCAATCAACTGGTGTGGTGGTTACGTAGTTTTGGTCATAAAATTAGTCACATTGAACCCAAAGAAGTTCGTGATGCAGTTAATCAAACCATCACTGACTAAAATAAAAAAAGCCCCAAGTATTCGGGGCCTTACAGTTTTTTTGGTATTAGATATTTGAATTGCTTGAGTTTGTCGTTTTCATTGCTCATCTTGGTTTAATGCCTCCCCTAAACCAAGATAAGTGCGCTGTTTTTGGTGATTGATACAAACTAGCATTGGCATGCAAGCTCTCCACTGTTAAAACGGATCGATTTCATTGTCATGGTGTTGACCTCATGTTAAGAACGTAAAATCAATTTAAAAGACGGCAATACTTTTGTGAAATAACATGATTGGCTATTTTTATCTGTTTTTATCTTAAACAACTCTTTTGCTTTGTTTATCTGTCAAAACAAAAAGCAGACCTTATGGTCAGCAGGCTTATGATTAGCCTTCTGCATTTCCAAATGCCGATCGCAAAAACCTTCCTCATCAGCAATCGTTACAAATCATCCGCTTTTATTTCTTCCAAAATTGCCACTTGCTACGTTTAGGCCGCTTTTCTTCAATACGCACTAATCCCTTGAGGGCTTCATTATTGATTCTGTCATACATTTTTAAATACTCAGGATTCAACTGCTCTCCGATATATTCAGGCGTATACGATGTACAAGGTTTTCGTAATGAGCGCTCATACCATTTTTGTGCAACGTCTAAATCGGCATTAAAATAGAGCCCTTTTTCATACAAATAGCCAATTTTACATTCCGCATATTGGTCTTTTTGATCAGTCACTTTTTGAATCCAATACACGGCTTCTTCCAAATTTTTCTCAGTGTACAAGCCATTTAAATACCAATATCCCACCTGGTACTGTGAAGATGCCTCACCTTTTTGGGCATTCAGTAAAAACAGTTTGAAGAATAATTGTTTGGCTTCATCCATATGTAAAAATGAATCAATTTTTCCAATCTGCTCCGAAACTTGTTCAATCGAATAATCACGTGCATTTTTGAGAACGTGTTGAGCCAGTTGCAGCGGACTTTCTTCGGTAAAGGATGCGATTAATTGCATCGCTTCTGCCTGCATTTCATCTATACCCTCAATGCGTGCATCCAGTACGACATTTAAATATTTTCGAGCCAATTCGAAGTCTTGCTCAACACCTCGTCCTTTTAAATACATACGACCCAAACTTAAATCTGCCGCTATGACCTGACCTGCTACTTGTTGATACAGTCCAATTGCCATATCTAGGTCCAGTGGTACACCTAAACCATGCTCATACTTATCCGCTAAATTATTGATCGCAACGGGATTACCCAAATCAGCAGATTTTTGATACCAATAGACACATTGTTCGTAGTCTTGTTGAGTCCCAATACCGTCTTGATACATCCAGCCTAAATGATAATAAGCATTTGCTAAAACAGCTTTTTCAGTTTCAGGCGCTTGTGACGAAATTCGATGATACAGATAGAATGCTCGTGCCGAGTGAATCACATGTTCGCTCACCACGCCATAATTCTGATAAACTGAATTTACCAAGAAACACGTTAACCAGCCAAAACGATAATAAGCCGCCAACCCCAATGTGGCTGCCCAACAACCCTGTTCGGAGGACTGCTCCAAGAGCTGCAAACTTTTTTGTAAATCTTGTTCAGTGCCTTGACCTCGTGCATAACATCCCGCCAACTGATATAGCGCAATGCTATCCATTTTGGACGCGGCTTCTCGATACCAGTTAAAACTTCCTTCCAGACTTTTTTGTAAAATTCCACCAATGAATAATTGCTGTGCTAACTGACACATCGCAGGGGTATAACCTGACTGAGCGGATTGACGTAGTAAATCAATATAGAGCTGAAACTCACGCTCTTGGTAGGCTTGATCTGCCAAATAATATTGATAAATACCCCGATATTGCTCGGCTTTACCTCGAATGAGTTGAAGGATTAACGCTCCATGTCCAGTTTCATGCTCAGAGAAATACTCAATTCGTTCAATCAATCCCAAACTTTTAGACACTTGCTCCAAGGGTAGAAACCATCGTGTAATGGTATAGAGTCCCGGAACATCTTGCATTTTCACAATGTCAGAAGATGGCTCAGGATCTTCGGGTCGAACCAAAGCTCTCAGCATCTGCATAGGAGATTCTGCTTCTGGTGGCATTAAATTTACCCCAACCAGTTCTCCATCATTGGTTTTAGCAACCTCCCAAACTTTCATAATGGCTTGATCAAATTGATAAAACTCACTACTTTGATTGAGCCAGATAACCACATCACCCGCGCGAATCTCTTCTCCGCTTTTATAATGTAATGACATAATTCACCTTATTTTTTATTGTATATTACCCCTGCGCAGATTTTACCCAAAAAAAAAAGCCCGCATAAAGCGGACTTTTTCAATAACTTTCAAATATTAAGCAGATTTTTTCGCTTGTGCATTTTTACGGATCGTAATCATGATCAATTGTACTGCTGCAGGTGTTACCCCCGGAATACGATTTGCTTGTGCGAGTGTCTCAGGACGTACATCTTTCAATTTTAAAGTAATTTCACGAGATAAGCCTGAAACCACATCATAATTAAAATCAGCAGGAATTTTAGTTTCTTCCAAACGCTTCATTTGCGCAACGTCTTCATGCTGACGGTTAATATAACCTGCATATTTCACCGCAATTTCAATTTGATCGCCCACTTGTGCAGAGACTTCAGAACCTGTGAGCTCCGCAATTTGAGCAAATGAAATATTCGGACGTTTTAACAAATCAATCGCAGAGCATTCTTTCGATAAATCTGCACCCGTCATTTCAACAAATTTTTTGCCCATTGGGTTGTTTGGTGCCGCCCAAAGGTGTTGTAAGCGACCTGTTTCTAGTTCAACCGCTTCCATTTTTTCACAGTAAGCTGCCCAACGCTCATCATCCACCAAGCCCATTTCACGACCCACTGGCGTTAAACGTTGATCCGCATTGTCTTCACGCAACATCAAACGATATTCGGCACGTGAAGTAAACATACGGTACGGTTCTTTCGTGCCTAGCGTAATCAAGTCATCTACCAATACGCCCATATAGGCTTCATCACGTTTTGGTGTCCATTGCTCTTGATCCCACGCACGACGCGCAGCGTTTAAGCCTGCAAGCAAGCCTTGTGCACCCGCCTCTTCATACCCTGTCGTACCATTGATTTGACCGGCAAAGTACAAGTTATTGATGGCTTTGGTTTCTAAAGTAAACTTCAACGCTTGCGGGTTGAAATAATCGTATTCAATAGCATAGCCCGGACGTAAAATGTGCGCATTTTCCATCCCGCGAATTGAACGAACCAGCTCAAACTGCACATCAAACGGAAGTGACGTTGAAATACCATTTGGATAAAGCTCATGTGTATCTAGACCTTCAGGCTCTAAGAATACTTGGTGTGAGTCTTTATCGGCAAAACGGTGAATTTTGTCTTCAATGGATGGGCAGTAACGTGGCCCCACACCTTCAATAACACCAGTGTACATCGGTGAACGGTCTAAACCGCCGCGGATGATGTCATGGGTTTTTTCATTGGTATGGGTAATATAACAATTCACTTGTTCAGGGTGCATAGATGCATCACCCATGAATGACATCGTCGGTGATGGGAAGTCACCCGGCTGTGGAATCATCACAGAAAAATCAACCGAACGCGCATCAATACGTGGTGGCGTACCTGTCTTTAAACGACCCACTGGCAAATTCAACTCACGTAAACGGTGTGCCAGTGAAATTGAAGGTGGATCACCTGCACGGCCGCCACTTGATTTTTCAAGACCAACGTGGATTACACCACCCAAGAACGTCCCTGCAGTGAGTACAACTGTTTTCGCATCAAAGCGAATACCCGTTTGAGTTACAACACCCTTTACAGTATCACCCTCAACAATCAGGTCATCTGCGGCTTGTTGGAAAATATCGAGATTTGCTTGGTTTTCTAAAGTGTCACGAATCGCGGCTTTATAGCGAATACGGTCTGCCTGTGCACGTGTTGCACGAACGGCTGCACCTTTACGTGAGTTTAGGATACGGAACTGAATACCACCTTTATCGGCAGCCAATGCCATTGCACCGCCTAAGGCATCAATTTCACGCACCAAATGCGATTTACCAATACCACCAATTGCTGGATTACAGCTCATCTGCCCTAAAGTCTCAATATTATGAGTTAAGAGTAAAGTCTGTCGCCCCATACGTGCCGCAGCCAATGCTGCTTCTGTACCTGCGTGACCGCCGCCGATAACAATGACATCGTAAACTTTAGGATAATGCATAGTGGTAAAGGAGATTAAAAAATGATAACGAAAGATTATAGCAAATTTTCGATTGTAAGTTGACAGATTCCGTGGAATTTATTGTATATGCGGTACCATGCTTACGGCACTAGCGCTAGGTTTATGTAATTTTACTTGCAGAGCAATAGCAAAAACTCAACAAAGGATGCGTTTTGTTACCTGAAAAGCCTTGTATTAATTTGATCATTTTTTATCCTATAAGTTGATCATACAACAACCAAAGGTAAGCATTATGAATAAGAAGATTCTTTTTTCATCCATTCTCTGCGGTTTATTTTTTTCGCCTTTTGTGTCAGCCAACGACAAAGTTGAAAAGGTTTATGACAGTCAACGTTATCAACAAGTCTGTAAAGGCAAGTCACAAGGAACAGCGGTTAGTTTTGCCTATCGAGGTATTATTTGGAATGGTACCTGTGAACCTCAATTTTTCCCAAGCTCAAAAAATGCCAATATTCATGGTGATGAAGCTGAGTTAGCCAGCATTTGCCAAGGCGACTCAAAAACGACATCAATCAATATCGAAGGTAAAGAAATCAAAGGCAAATGTGCCCTTGGTTTTGTAGCACCTAAACCAAGAATGTAATCAAAACAACTTAAAGCTCATGCTGTATTAAGGGTGAAAAATAGTCCATTTTTTACCCTTTTTTCTACCTTGTAAATTATTGAATTCTGTATACACTCAAAAACACAAAAGATAAAAACGAATAAAAAAGGTATTCCATGGATTCGGAATTGTTTACAGTTTTTTTGCCTTTGACTTTGGCCTTGATGATGATGGGTCTTGGTTTACACCTACGCCCAGCTGATTTTTATCGCCTCACCCTGCACCCCAAAGTCATTTTCATCGCGCTATTTTCACAGTTAGTTCTACTGGTGGGCATTGCGTTCCTCATTTGCCAGTTTTTAAATTTAGCGCCTATTTTCGCGATTGGTTTGATGCTCGTTGCAGCTTCACCAGGTGGGCCAACGTCAAACCTATTGACCTATTTATTTAAAGGTGATGTTGCGCTCAACATCACTCTTACAGCCACGAACTCCATCATTTCAACACTAACCCTTCCTTTTATTATTAATTTTTCACTGATGTACTTTCTACAAACATCACAACCCGTTGACATGCCCGCCATGAAAATGATGAAAGTTTTTTTCATCACTCTACTTCCTGTCAGTATGGGCATGTTTTTACGTTATTACTTTCCAAAACTTGCCGACAGATTAAACCGCCCAATGCGTATTTTGTCTGCAAGCTGTCTTCTTTTTATCTTTTTTCTCGCACTGTACTTAGAGCGACATAATTTTGTTGAATATGTGTTTGAGATTGGGCCTGCCGTGGCCTTATTCTGCTTCTGTAGTATGTTTATTGGTTTTTTTGTGCCACATCTGGCCAATATTCCAGAAAAACAAGCCTTAACCTGCTCTTTTGAGATCACCATTCACAACACCGCACTTGCCATTACAGTTGCCCTTTCAGTCTTAGGCAACACTGCCATGGCCATTCCTGCCGGTATTTATTCTATTTTCATGTTTGTATTTGCTGCGTTATTGGGCCTATTAATCTCGCGAAGAAATGACAGTTTATTTTTGAAGAAAGAGACCGCAGCTGGATAATTTCACGGTCATGATTTATACAATTTTAAGGAGAATATACACCTATGGATTCAGGAATGATAACTATTATGTTACCCCTAGCTCTTGCCATCATCATGATTGGTTTGGGCTTAGAGTTAACCCCGAAGGATTTTGCACGCGTCAGCAAACATCCCAAAGCAGTATTGGTTGCTTTATTTTGTCAGTTGGTACTTCTTGTTGGGATTGCCTTTGTAATTTGCAAAGTACTCAACTTACCGCCACTGCTTGCCGTCGGCTTAATGCTCTTAGCAGCTTCTCCAGGTGGTAGTACTGCAAACTTATTTAGCTATTTGTTTAAAGGTGATATTGCGCTCAATATTACTTTAACCGCAATTAACTCCGTTATTGCAGCGTTTACCTTGCCGCTAATTGTCAACTTTGCCATTCAGTACTTTATGCAGGATGGACAACACGTCAGTATGCAGTTTAGTAAAATCTTGCAGGTATTCTCGATTATTCTTATCCCCGTCTGTATTGGTATGTTGATTCGCCACTATGCACCTTCTTTTACCAAGAAGCTGAATAAGCCATTGCGTATTTTTTCTGTTGTATTTTTGGTCTTAATCATTGTTGGAGCAATAGCCAAAGAACGCGCACATATTCTGGAGTATCTGACTCAGGTCGGTTTAGCCACCGTCATTTTCTGTATTTGTAGTTTAATGATTGGTTATTTTGTACCGAGACTACTGGGGATCAACAGTGCTCAAGCACGGGCTTGTGCCTTTGAAATTGGCATTCATAACAGCACCCTTGCCATGACCATTGCACTCACCGTGATGGCCAGTACCACCATTGCCATGCCTGCAGCGGTCTATTCTATTTTTATGTATATCTTTGCTGCCATCTTTGGGACATTACTCAACCGTTTTGCCCCATCGGTTCAAACCAGTACAGAACAAGCCTAGAACAGGTGTAGATCTAAGGATGCTTCGGCATCCTTTTTTATTTTGAGGAATGCTGTCGAACTGCCCCCTGTTCCGCTACAATATTTATTTATACATAAATATTAGGTTATTCCTGTGAAGTGGTTACAAATTCATATTACGGTTGATCAAGCGCAAGTCGATTTTACTGAAACCCTTTTAGAATCTTTGGGTGCAGTCAGTGTCACATTAGATGATGCAGAAAACCAAGACTTACTTGAACCACTTCCAGGTGAAACGCCACTTTGGAATAAAGTCATTGTGACAGGTATCTATGCGCAAGAAGACGACGAAGAAATTGATGTCAATGCATTAGAAACGTTTATTCGCACTCAAATGCCTGATGCACCGATGCGTAGCGAATTTCTTGAAGACCAAGAATGGGAACGCACATGGATGGATGCCTACGAACCGATTCAAATTGCTGACAAATACTGGATCGTTCCTGAATGGATGGAAGCACCAGAACCAGATGCAGTGAACATTAAACTTGATCCAGGCTTAGCGTTTGGTACGGGGAACCATGCATCTACTTTTCTTTGCCTGCAGTGGTTAGGTAAAACTGATGTTAAAGATAAAATCGTGATCGACTATGGTTGCGGTTCAGGTATTTTAGGGGTTGCTGCTCTACTCCTAGGTGCAAAAAAAGTCTATGCGACAGATATTGATCCACAAGCAATTTTAGCCACTGAACAAAATGCGGCACTCAATGGCGTGGCTGAGAACCTTTATGTCGGCTTACCAGACGAGTTCAATTTAGAGCTGGCTGACCAAAAAGCAGATGTCTTTGTTGCAAATATTTTGGCAGGCCCGCTTATGATGTTAGCGCCAGAATTCGCAACTTTGGTCAAATCTGAGGGAGAGTTCGCACTTGCAGGTGTAATTGAAGAGCAAGTTTCTGATGTTTCTAGTGTTTATTCTGAGTTTTTTGATATATTAGAGGTCGAGAAACGTGATGAAAACTGGTGCCGAATCTCGGGTAAACGCCACACCTTTTAAATGAACTCTTAATACACTATGAGCGACAAACAAACCTCTTGCCCTAAATGCCTAACCATCTACAAAGTAAGTGTTGCACAACTCACTGTTGCGCAAGGTATGGTTTGTTGCCCAAAGTGTTCGATGACCTTTAATGCGCTCTCGCATTTAACCACGGGTCATACTTTTGACACAGGTGAGGAAAGATCGTCGAATCAGAATGACATGAGCATGTCTTCAAATTCAGCATTTTCCTCTCCTCGTGTAGACAGCATTCATTTTGATTTATCACAATCTGCTGCGCTTTCAATGTCGACATCAAATTTGCTTGATATTTTCAATCTGAAAGTTGAGCACTCCAACATTGACCTCAAAACCTATTTAAACAATTTAAACTATTTTAGTACCGACCCGATTGGTAACTATCCTGCCATGAATTTGGCAGACAACAATCCAGCGAAACCGCAAAAAAGCCCGATGTACTATATGCTTTGGGGTGTGGTTAACTTCAGCTTATTGGCGCTATTGTGTTTCCAATACTTATGGTTTAACCCACATATTCTCAATAACAGCCCCGCACTAGGCGCAACCTATAATAAAATTTGTCTTGTACTGAACTGTAGCAGCCTACAAGAACGCTACAGCCTAATCAGCATTAATAAATTAAAAGTAAAACGTATAGAGGCACAGAAAACTCAATTTTCAGGTGAACTGATCAACTATCATGATACCAGTCTTCCGCTACCAGATCTTAAGGTCATTTTAAAAGTGGATGGTGAAGTCGATTCAACCTATCAACTACATGCAAATGAATATTTGATTGATAGTCTGGTTGGAATTAAACGAATTCCTAAAAATAGTCCGTTCAAATTCAAATTTAGCCTGCCAGTCAGCCGTAAAAGCTTCAATCATTACAGTTTAGAAATAGTCCAGCCCTAAAATTTAAAAAAAATGTAAAAAAAGTGAAAAAAAATGCAGTTTTCTTGCTCACTTTTTCTTAGACAATGGTATGATACGCGCCACGAAAGCTTAGTGCTGCAATCTCCTCAGTCTTTTAATACAAATAGAACTTCAGCAAAAATACGCGTTATCCCAATATCGCGTATTGAGCAGATTTTTTTGTTTAAAAAAGGTCGGTAACAAATATTTAACTATTGTTACGCTTATATTTCGACCAACTTAGCGATATTGTGGCATGCTAAATGTACAGTTTTAGAACTACTCGTTTTAGGATCTAAAACGAAGTTCATTTTAATTTTAGACCACTTTATATATGTCACTTTACCCAAGTGATATTTAGATTTTTCGGATTACTTCGCATGAATAGCAAATCTCCTATTTTTACTGCACAGTCTGATGTCGCTCTTCGTATTCACGTAGATCGCGCAGTTCGCCACTATTTTGCACAACTGCAAGGCGAGCAACCATCTCAGGTCTACGACATGGTGCTGGCAGAAATGGAGAAACCTCTTCTATCTGTAGTTTTAGAATATACCCGCGGTAACCAAACACGTGCTGCGGAGATTCTAGGACTTAACCGTGGAACTTTACGTAAAAAGTTGAAAGCTCACGGTTTAATGAGTGAATAAATGATAAAATGCTTGCGGCTTCCGCGGGCATTTTTTTTACCTGCTATTTTTGGCTTTTTGTTTTAATTCTTGATAACTGTGACGAAGATCATGACCATTAAACGCGCTTTAATCTCTGTTTCCGATAAAACTGGCATTGTTGAGTTCGCTCAAAACCTTGTTGCTCTAGGGGTAGAAATTTTATCTACTGGCGGTACATATAAGTTGTTAAAAGACAACAATATCGCTGTAGTTGAAGTTTCAGAGCATACTGGTTTCCCAGAAATGATGGATGGTCGTGTAAAAACGCTACACCCGAAAATTCATGGTGGTATCTTAGCTCGTCGCGGTCTAGACGAAGCTGTGATGGCTGAACACAATATTGATGCGATCGATCTTGTGGTTGTGAATCTTTATCCATTTGCTGCAACTGTCGCTAAACCGAACTGCTCACTTGCAGATGCGATTGAAAATATCGACATCGGCGGCCCAACCATGGTGCGTGCTGCTGCGAAAAACCATGCTTCTGTCGGTATTGTGGTCAATGCTACAGACTACGACACTGTTGTTGCTGAGCTAAAAGCAAATGGTGCTTTGTCTTACGAAACTCGTTTTGACTTAGCCGTTAAAGCATTTGAACATACAGCACAGTATGATGGCATGATTGCTTCTTACCTAGGCGCTCGCGTAGGCAAAGAAGAAGGTCAAGCAGACAAGTTTGCTCGTACGTTCAATACACAGTTAAATAAAGCTCAAGACTTGCGTTATGGTGAAAACCCGCATCAGTCAGCAGCATTCTATGTCGAAAGCACAGCAACTGAAGCCTCTGTTTCAACAGCGAAACAACTTCAAGGTAAAGAACTTTCTTATAACAACATTGCAGACACAGATGCCGCACTTGAATGTGTGAAATCATTTGCCAAACCGGCTTGTGTCATCGTTAAACACGCAAACCCATGTGGCGTTGCTCTGTCTTTAGATGGTATTCAAGCAGCATATGACTTGGCTTATGCAACAGATCCTGAATCAGCTTTTGGCGGCATCATTGCATTCAACCGTGAATTAGACGTTGCAACTGCACAATCAATTGTTGACCGTCAGTTTGTTGAAGTCATCATTGCACCAAGCATTGCTGAAGGCGTACTTGAAGTCACTGGTGCGAAGAAAAATGTTCGTGTTCTCGTGTGTGGTGAATTACCTGCACTTGATGAGCGTGCGCCACAATTGGACTATAAACGCGTCAATGGCGGTTTATTGGTTCAAGACCAAGACTTAGGCATGATCACCAAAGATGATCTTAAAGTTGTGACTAAACGTGCACCAACGGATGCTGAGATTGATGATTTGATCTTTGCATGGAAAGTTGCGAAATACGTAAAATCAAATGCCATTGTTTATGCTAAAGGTCGTCAAACCATTGGTGTAGGCGCAGGTCAAATGAGCCGTGTTAACTCAGCGCGTATTGCTGCAATTAAAGCGGAACATGCAGGCTTAGTGGTTGAAGGTGCTGTAATGGCGTCTGATGCATTCTTCCCATTCCGCGATGGTATTGATAATGCAGCGAAAGCAGGCATTAAATGTATTATCCAGCCGGGTGGTTCTATGCGTGATGAAGAAACTATTGCAGCAGCTGATGAAGCTGGTATTGCAATGGTCTTCACGGGCATGCGTCACTTCCGTCACTAAGTGATAGATGCAGACCGTAATGACAAAGTCATACATGTGGTTTAAAACAGATTTCTAAATCTTACATAAAGTCCTCTCCTTCTTAGGCTGAGGACTTTATGTCATTTCGATTCATGGAGTATGAACCGATGAACATTTTAGTTTTGGGTAATGGCGGTCGTGAACATGCGTTGGCATGGAAAATCGCGCAAGATGAAAAAGTTGCAAAAGTTTTTGTTGCACCAGGTAATGCAGGAACTGCAACAGAAAACAAATGTGAAAATGTTGCACTCAACATTTTAGATAATGCTGCAATTATCGACTTTGCAAAAAATAATGCAGTAGATTTGATTATTGTGGGTCCAGAAGCACCGCTTGTAAATGGTGTAGTTGATGCTTGTCGCGCGGCAGAGCTTCAAATTTGGGGCCCAACTCAATTTGCTGCCCAGCTAGAAGGCTCAAAAGCTTTTGCTAAGCACTTCTTAAAACGCCACAACATTCCTACTGCGTTCTACGATGTATTTACTGAAGTCGATGCAGCGAAAGCATTTGTTGAAAAAAATGGCGCGCCAATCGTGATCAAGGCCGATGGTCTTGCTGCGGGTAAAGGCGTGATTGTAGCTATGACCAATCAAGAAGCTTTTGATGCGATTGATGACATGTTGGCGGGCAACAAGTTTGGTGATGCCGGTTCACGTGTTGTGATTGAACAGTTCCTTGCAGGTGAAGAAGCATCTTTCATTTGTATGATTGATGGCGACAACATCTTACCAATGGCAACTTCACAAGATCACAAACGTATCTTTGAAGGCGACCAAGGTCCAAACACGGGCGGTATGGGTGCTTACTCTCCTGCTCCAGTGGTTACAGCTGAAGTATTTAATCGTGCAATGACTGAAATTATGCGTCCAACTGTGGAAGGCATGAAAAAAGATGGTCATGTTTACACAGGCTTCTTATATGCAGGCCTCATGATTGATGAACAAGGTCAACCTCGTGTAATCGAATTTAACTGTCGTTTTGGTGATCCTGAAACACAACCGATTATGATGCGTTTAAAATCATCATTGGTCGATCTGGTTGAAGCTGGTATTGCAGGTAATCTTCCAGCAGAAGCTGAATGGGATGAACGCAAATCAATTGGTATTGTTCTTGCAGCAGAAGGCTACCCAGAAACCGTTCGTCAAGGTGACGTCATCTCTGGTCTTGGCCAATCTCCTGAAAACACAAAAATCTTCCATGCAGGCACAACAATGAGTGCCGACGGTCACATCTTGACTGCAGGTGGTCGTGTTTTATGTGTCACAGCTCTTGGCGATACCGTACTTGAAGCGCAAGTCAATGCTTTAGAAGTTTGTGGTCAAGTTACATTTACGGGTATGCAATATCGTACAGATATTGGTTATCGTGCTATTGCGCGTGAAAATGCTTAAAAACACTCATACTTTAAAAACCCGCTAAATGCGGGTTTTTTATTGCAAACCGCTGCGAAGCTTTTTTAGCTGTCTCGGTGTTACACCAAACCAATTTTTACAAGCACGGCTTAATGCTGACTGCTCGGAAAAACCCAGTACAGAAGCGATTTGACTCATCGACGCTTTTGAGTCTGCTAAATATTGCAATAACAGCTGTTGTCTGAGTTTATCTCGAATCTGCTCAAAGCTAGTTCCCTCTTCATCCAATTTACGTTGTAAGCTTCGAGGATGCATCGCAAGCATATTTGCAATATCAGTTTTATTTGCTTTTGGGCCCGATAAATGAATACGAATCGCATGTCGAACACGATCGCTAAATGAACCTTGATGACTGCGAAAACTCCGCTCCAGATAACTGTCTACAATTTCCCGTAAGCCATGATCTATGCTGTCTAAAGTAATATTCAACATATCTTTATGGAAATACAAAGCTGCATGTTGTTGATCGATCATGACTTCCGCATGAAAAAATCGTTTATACACATTTAAGGGAGCAACTGGACTATGTGGCAGTGCAACTCTCAGTGGCTGATAACGTTCGCCACTTAAATAACGAAGAACCCGATGGCACACAGCGAGCCCCATATCCATGGTTTGTCGTTTACTCAAAATACGTGTAGCGTCATGTAGCTGAATATCAAAAATAAGTTCAACAATATTCGAGTTGGGCTCAAAAATATCTGTACGAGCACGGTCATTGATATATAAGCGTAAAGCAGAGCCATGCAAAAATAGCAAATCTGAACTGTATTTAATCACCTCATGAAGTGTCGATGCACTTTGTAAGATCAGCCCCAGTACACCTAAAATACCAATGTCCTGATACTGGGAAATACGCAAACCTAAATCCGCAGACTTGGCGTGTTGCGCACTTTCTTCAAGAAGTTGGATCAGTGCGGTATGTGAAATCCATGCATTGTCATCTTGTAATTGCGCAAGTTGAATCCCATGCTTGATCAGCAACGGCATTGGGTCAACGCCTAGTTGTTGCATTACTTCTAAATAACCACGTAGCCCTGAACTATGCACCATATCATCATGGATATTTTTTGGGTATTCAACTTCGCTTGAATCATCCTGATTCATTCCAACAATCCTTGTCTCAATCCGTCAAAAAATTGACTCATTCCGTCAAGTTAGCATAAAAAAGCCACGGCAGAATAGCCCCATGAGCAATTTATTTGTTCATAAATTTTGCACATCAAACACACAACAAGATGATGCGACTAAATGTAGCACATGGATATGAAAACTGCATTTTTCACCAAGGATAAAACAAGGAAAATCGAATGAATTTCAAGAATGTAACAGTTGCAGGTAGTGGCGTATTAGGCTATCAAATTGCTTTTCAAACAGCATTTCATGGCTTCAAAGTATCAGTTTATGACATCAATGATGAAGTACTTGCTAAAGCCAAAGCTAAATTTTATGAATTATGCGAATGCTATAAACAAGACCTTAATGCGACTCAAGAACAACTAGACAATACTTTCAATAATTTGAGCTATCATTCTAACCTTGCAGAAGCAGTAAAAGATGCGGATTTATTAGTTGAAGCCGTGCCTGAAGATGCGAATATTAAAACTGAGTTTTATAAACAACTCAGCCTAGTAGCTCCTGAAAAAACCGTATTTGCAACCAATACATCTACAATGCTACCAAGCCATTTCAAGGATCTTACTGGTCGTCCAGAAAAATTTTTAGCACTTCATTTTTCTAATAAAATCTGGACTTTTAACATGGCAGAAATTATGGGCCATGCTGGAACTGACAAAAAAGTATTCGATGATGTAGTTGAGTTTGCTAAAGCAATTGGCATGATGGCTTTACCAATTTACAAAGAACAACCAGGTCACCTTCTGAACTCTATGTTGGTTCCATTTTTAATTTCAGCAACCGAGCTTTGGGTGAAAGAAGTTTCAGATCATGAAATGATTGATCGCGCTTGGATGAAATCTTTTGGCTCACCGTTGGGCCCATTCGCGATCTTAGACATCATTGGTATTAACACAGTTTACAACGTCGCAAAATTAAATGCAGAAACCAACCCAAATATGACTCCACTTATGGAGAAATTAGATGCTGAGTTTATTAAACCAGGCCATTTAGGTATGTTTGCTGGTAAGGGCTTCTACAGCTATCCAAACCCGACTTATGCATCTGAAGATTTTCTAAAATCATAATTAATTCATTAGCTGAGTTAAATTGGTACGATACACACTCAATCTAATGTCTTCATTCGGATCGAGTGTGTATCTTATTTTCAAGTTAAAATGCTGCGAAGAATAGTCAAACAAATTTCTTAATGCATAATGATGTAATACCTAATTCAGATAAGAAATATAAAACAAGCATATTGCCATTTACCCCTTTTATCTATTTTTTGTATTTAGTTTGGATAAAATCTTATAAAGCATAAAATTTATGCAAATTATTATTTTTAAACAAATTAATTAAAAATAATATATTGTTTTCATTATAAAATTACACACAACTTACAGAATCCTAATCTTTAAATAAGATAAGTATTGAACTTTTATGCTCTATATCGAATATTAGTTTGTTGGTATGATGTGCAAAATTTAACGATTGAGCAGAGATGTTTCTAGTGAGTTGAAAAAATTAATCTTTTTCAAAGTGAACGCCTATATTCGACTGATATCGAATTGCACACTTGCAAAACTCACATTACAGTCAGATGCATCAAATCAGGCATACCTGATTTAAAATCAATTGATCTCTCTATTGTTCAGCTAAGTTAAGCCTCATTTAGATGCTTACTCGGGAAGAAAAAATGAAAAAAATTCTAGGAATTGCGCTGGGTTTATCTGTTGCTTTGACCGGTTGTAGCAAACCTGAAGCACCTGCAACAGATGCGGCTAAAACGGATACTGCAGCAGCTGAGCAAACAGTAACCATCGCATCGACTGGTTCTGATGCTGATATTTGGCGCCACATTGCAACTTTGCCAGAAACTAAAGCAGCTGGCTTAAAGTTAGACATTAAGAACTTCACTGACTATGTTGCAATGAACACTGCTGTTGCAAACAATGAAGTCGATGTAAACGCATTCCAATCTTATGCTTACCTTGTAGCATATAACGAAGCGAACACAGCGAAGATTGCCCCTCTTTCAACGACCTACCTAGAGCCAATGGGCATCTATTCAAGCAAAGTCAAAACACTGGCTGAATTTAAAAATGGTGCAACGATTGCGATTCCAAATGATGGTGCGAACGAATCACGTGCATTGTTATTATTACAATCTGCGGGTCTAGTGAAGTTAAAAAATGACTTTGACTTCGTGAAAGGCACTTCGAAAGACATCGTTGAAAACAACAAAGCTCTCGTCATCAAGCCTATTCAAATGGCAACGGCTGTACGTGTGAAAGACGAAGTTGATGCCATTGTTTTGGGTAATACCCTTGCAATGGAAGGTGGTCTAAACGTATTGAAAGATGCGATTTACTATGAACCAATCGATCAAACCACAAAAATGAACGTAAACGTTCTTGCGGTGGCTGAAGCGCGTCAAAACGACCCTGTACTGAAAAAAGTCGGTGAGCTTTACCATGTCGCTGCAGTAGGCAAATATGTTCAAGAACATTTTGGCGGCACAAAAATTGATGTGAACAAGCCAGTAAGCTACCTTACTCAAGCTAAATAGTAATATAATCAAATCAACGAAACAGGCAAAGTCTCTTTGCCTGTTTTTTCATTTTTGTGTAGTTTTTGACGATATGATTCAATTTAAAAACATTTCAAAGCACTATCAGTTGAAGGGCCAAACCATTCCTGCACTGGACCAAATCAATTTGGACATTCCAGAAGGCAGTATTTTTGGCGTTATTGGCTATAGTGGTGCAGGTAAAAGTACCCTCATTCGTTTGATCAATTTACTTGAACGCCCAACTCAAGGCCAAGTGATTATCAATCAAAAAGACTTTACTGCATTAGATGCAAAAGCATTACGTCAAGAACGTGCAAATATTGGCATGATTTTCCAGCATTTTAATTTACTGCAAACCAAAACCGTTGCAGCCAATATTGAAATGCCCATGAAACTTTTAGGTTATAGCAAAGCTGAACGTGAAAAACGTTTGAATGAGCTACTTGAGTTTATTGATCTCAAACACAAAAAAGAAGCTTATCCAGACGAGCTCTCGGGTGGTCAAAAACAACGTGTCGGTATTGCACGTGCGCTTGCCAACCATCCTAAAATATTACTTTGTGACGAAGCGACTTCTGCACTAGACCCACAAACCACCAAGTCTGTCTTGGACTTGCTCAAAAAAATCAATCAAGAGCAAGGCATTACCATCGTCATGGTGACACATGAAATGGATGTGATCCAAAGCATCTGCTCACATGTAGCCGTAATGGAACTCGGTAAAGTGGTTGAAACTGGAAAAACAGTGGACCTGTTTAGTCGTCCGCAACATGCAACGACACAGAATTTTATTCAAACGATTTTGCATCAACAACTACCGATTAAGCTTCTGAATAACCTCGAACATAAGCACCATCACAGTATTTACCGCTTACAATTCCTGGGTAACTCTGCACACGAAACCGTAATTCAAAACTTAATTAAACAGTTTGATATTAGTCTCAATATCCTGTTTGCCAATATGATTGAAATTGATGGCAATGTGATTGGGCAAATGTTTGTTCAACTCTTGGGCGATGAAAGCCTGATCGCTGAAGCGGTTGAGTTTTTAAAACAACATGGTGTGGCTGTTGAACAATCAGGAGAGCTGGCATGAGAGATTTAATTGTCCAGTGGTTAACTCAAATCACAGCACCTTTTTGGAAAAGCTCTTTATCAATTGATCAGTTTATTACTGCTTTGCAAGAAACATTTCATATGGTGTTTTTTGCAATGCTATTTGGCTGTATTTGGGGCTTTATTCAGGCCATCATTTTATTGGTCACACGTCCTGATGGTATTTTGCCAAACAAAGCGATTTATCACAGCCTGAACCCGATTGTGAATGCTCTGCGCTCTCTACCCTTTATTATTTTGCTGATTGCGGTTTTACCTTTAACCAAACTCATCGTCGGAACATCGATTGGCACGTGGGCTGCAATTGTTCCGCTCACCATCTATGTCGGACCATACATTGGTCGTTTGGTGGAAACTTCATTACTTGAAGTGAATGAGGGCATTATCGAATCTGCACAAGCAATGGGTGCAACTCCGCTACAAATCATCTTTAAGTTTATTTTACCTGAAGCACGCAGTTCACTGATTTTAAACTTAACCACAGCCACCATCAGCTTAATTGGTGCAACCGCGATGGCCGGTGCAGTGGGTGCAGGCGGTATTGGCGACCTTGCTATTTCTTATGGTTATCAACGTTTTGACACCAGTGTCGTGATACTCACAGTAATTGTGCTGTTGATCATGGTGCAAATTGTACAGTCTGTCGGGGATTGGTTATCGAGAATTCGTTAATCTCATCCTATAAAAAAACACTCTGAATTCAGGGTGTTTTTTTTACCAAAAACTTTTATAATTTAATTAAATTTCCATTTAAATCAAAATAATATGAATCATAACAATAGCAAGACAACAGTAATTCAAGACTTCAATGGTCTGTCTATCACAATTCCAACTTCTATACCTAAGCTGGTTTTAATCCTTAGCACCCTAATACTCTCGTTCATACTCTATATTGGCTTATATGAGGATGCAAAAAACTACTTTTCAACCATAGATTATAGTGACTATTTCCAAATCATCATTGCTCTCGGTCTTGTATTTATCATTGTCAATTTCATCAGAATATGGCTTTGGTTGCTCTTTGGAAAAGAAATTATTGAGATCACAAATCAACATTTAAAAATGAAAAACTCTATTCTAGGGATCAGCATATCTAAAATCATCCCTATCTCAGAAATCACACAAGTGAGTGTCAATAGCAATCCAAACAAACAACAACCGGGTAAAATTCTACTTCATCGTGGAACAAAGGTGATTGACCTTGGCAATTTCATTCGTGCTGAAGAATCAGTATATCTCGTTCAACTGATGAACAATAAACTCGATAAAATAAAGGCATCTTAGATCCAAACTTATCAACACTATAATGATGGCGATATCAATAATCGCTTTAGCATGTCGTCTAGCTATATGCACAACTCATCTCAAAGCATATTTATGAGATGAGTCATCAAAACTTAAGCATTTCCCTGCTTTTTCAAACTGAAATCTAAATTCCCATGTTAAACTATTCAGCGGTTTTTGCAGGGACTCACTTATGCACTTTGTACATCTTGGTATTCATACAGAATTTTCAATCACAGAATCAATTGTACGTATACCTGATTTAGTCAAAGCTGCTAAGGCAGAAGGTATGCCAGCCCTTGCCATTACTGACTTATCTAACTTACACGCTGCTGTAAAATTTTATGGTAAATGCTTAGATAATGGTATCAAACCGATTATGGGTTCAGAAGTTCGCTTGAACGATGCTGAACATCGCGTGACATTATTGGCGATGAGCAATGTTGGCTGGCGTAATCTAACCGAACTGGTTTCAGAAGGTTTTATCCGAGGTCAACAGCTTGATATTCCTTGCGTTGCAAAAGACTGGATTTTAGAACAAAACCATGACCTGATTGCACTACTTGGCATGCGATCTGATGTCGGCAAAATGCTCTGTACATCGAATCCACAAAAAGCCGAACCTTTACTCGAAGAATGGATTGCAAAATTTGGCAATCGGGTTTATTTGGCTCTATGTCGAACAGAACGCTCAGGTGAAGATGACTTCAACTATGAAGCCTTAAAACTGGCTAAAAAGTACAATATTGGTGTAGTTGCGCACAACGATGTGCACTTCATGAAAGAAATCGACTTTGAAGCACACGAAGCCCGAGTCTGTATTGCCGATGGTTATGTATTAGGGGATAACCGCCGACCAAAAAATTACTCTCCAGAGCAATATTTTAAATCTGGCCAACAAATGGCGGAATTATTTGCAGACATTCCCTCTGCAATTGAAAATACTTATCAAATTGCCAAACGTTGTAACGTCACGCTGCAATTAGGTAAATACTTCCTGCCTGACTACCCTATTCCTGAAGGCCATACCATCGACACCTACTTTGCACATTTATCTAAAGTAGGTTTAGAAGAACGTTTAGACTTTTTATATCCACCTGAAACGCGTGATGAATACTGGCCTCAAAAACGTAAAGAATATGATGACCGTTTAGAGTATGAAATCGGTACCATTCTTAAAATGGGTTTCCCGGGCTACTTCTTGATTGTCATGGACTTCATCCAATGGTCCAAAGGTAATGGCGTTCCCGTTGGTCCAGGCCGTGGTTCAGGTGCAGGTTCACTTGTTGCCTACAGCTTAAAAATTACGGATCTCGATCCTCTCCCATATGGGCTGCTGTTCGAACGCTTCTTAAACCCAGAACGTGTTTCAATGCCCGATTTCGACGTCGATTTCTGTATTGCTGGTCGTGACCGCGTGATTGACTATGTGGCGCGTACATACGGACGCGATGCAGTATCACAAATTGCCACTTTCGGCACCATGGCAGCCAAAGGTGCGATTCGTGATGTGGCACGTGTCTTGGGTAAATCTTATGGTTTGGCAGACCGAATCTCAAAAATGATTCCGACCAAACCTTTAGGTTTAAGCCTCGAAGAATCCATTGAAGCAGAGCCACAACTTAAAGACATTGTCACTAACCCATCCAACCCAGACAATGACGATGCTGCTGAAATTTGGGAAATGGCATTAAAACTCGAAGGCATTACCCGTAACACAGGTAAACACGCAGGTGGCGTGGTCATTTCCCCGACCAAGATTACCGACTTTTCTGCTGTTTTGTGTGATGCCGATGGTACAGGCCGTGTTGCGCAGTACGATAAAGACGATGTTGAATCGGCAGGTCTAGTGAAGTTCGACTTCTTGGGTCTACGTAACTTAACGGTCATTGAAGATGCCGTTAAGAATATCAATAAGCGCATTCAGCTAGATGTGCCTTTAGACATTGCGTTCATTCCGCTTGATGACAAAGATGCATACCTTATCTTTGCCAATGCCAACACCACAGCGGTCTTCCAGTTTGAATCCGTGGGCATGAAAAAAATGCTCAAAGAAGCACGTCCAAGCAAATTTGAAGAAATTATCGCCTTCGTATCCCTTTACCGTCCGGGTCCGATGGACCTGATTCCAGACTTTATCCACCGTATGCATGGTGGCGAGTTTGAGTATCTTCACCCCCTACTTGAAGGTGTACTTGAGCCGACTTACGGCATTATGGTTTACCAAGAACAGGTCATGCAGGCAGCACAGTATTGTGCGGGCTATAGCTTGGGTGGCGCGGACTTACTTCGTCGTGCGATGGGTAAGAAAAAGCCCGAAGAAATGGTCAAACAGCGCCAAATTTTCACGGAAGGAGCAGCGAAAAAAGACATTGATGAAGCCACTGCCAACCATATCTTTGACTATATGGAAAAGTTCGCAGGTTATGGTTTTAACAAATCACATGCCGCAGCCTATGCCCTTGTAGCTTATCAAACTGCATGGCTCAAAGCGCATTATCCAGCTGAATTCTTAGCAGCGGTGATGTCATCGGAAATGCAAAACACCGATAACGTGGTGTTCTTGATTGATGACTGTCGACACAACGATATAGAGGTATTGCCGCCTTCGGTCAATATGTCTATCTATCAATTCCATGCTTCGGACGACAAAACGATCGTCTATGGGCTCGGTGCAATTAAAGGCGTCGGTGAAGCGGCGATGCAGTCGGTTATTGACTCGCGTATTCAAGATGGGCCGTATCGTGACTTATTTGATTTCTGCCATCGTATTGATCTGAAAAAAATTAATAAGCGGACTTTAGAAGCGTTGATTCGATCAGGTGCTTTAGACTGTCTCGGCATTGAACGCTCAAGTTTAATGGCGCAATTACCTGAAGCGGTACAAGCGGCTGAACAAGCTCGCTCAAACCGTGAAACAGGCATCATGGACTTGTTTGGTGAGGTTGAAGAAGTACAACGTAAACCCGCTAAACCCGTTAAACCTTGGTCAGATGAAGTCCGTCTCAAAGGTGAGAAAGACACCCTAGGTTTGTATTTAACCGGCCACCCAATTGATGTCTATCGCACTGAGTTGAAAGCGTTTATTCCGAATAAAATTAATGAACTTACCCCAACCCGTCGTGGTGTTACTACGGTTTTTGCAGGTCTCGTGGTTGATGTAGCTAACTTCCCGAACCGAATGATGGTGACGTTGGATGATGGTACCTCACGAATTGAAGTCTCTGCGAATCATGAACGCTTTATGCGTTTTAAAGACATCATTCAAAATGAAAAAGTCGTGGTAATTGAAGGCGAAATTTACGAGCGTGAAGGTTTTGACCGTCCAATGGGACGCTTAACCAAAGCATTTACTCTGAATGAAATTCGTCAAAAACGCGCCAACTGTATTCAAATTCGTCTCGACCCAACACATAGTACAAAAACACAGAGTCAAGATTTAAAAAATATACTTGCACCCTTTTGTAATGTCGATATGTGTAATCACATTCCGCTGCAATTGCTGTTGGACTACCCGTATGCCACGGCTGAATTGCACTTAGGGATCAATTGGAAAGTGGCACCGCTGGATGAACTACTTTCCAAACTCCGTGACTATTTTGGTAAAGAAAATCTTCATGTGGAATATCAAGTCAAATCCAAAGCAGCCAAAGCGGTGAGCTATGAAGAAGCCAAACCTGTAGATGTACCACCGCCCCCTGCGGATATGAGCATGGATGATGCCATGGACTTATATCAAGCTGAAGTCGGTCAGTTCTCTTAATTATTTAAATTTTAAAGATTCATTGGAAAAATCATGAGCCAATTTGACAATGCCGCTGTTTCAGCGCATCTCTCCCATGTGCGTATTGTCATGGTCAATACCACACTCCCTGCGAACATTGGTAGTGCACTGCGCGCCATGAAAACAATGGGACTCTCAAAGCTGGTGTTGGTTGCGCCAAAAACCTATCCACATCCGGATATAGATGCTTTAGCTGCGGGTGCAACTGATTTAATCGAGCAGATTGAAATCGTTGAAACCCTTGCCGATGCCATCAAAGACTGCCATTTAGTGTTTGGTACCAGTGCGCGTAGTCGTACCATTCCTTGGCCTTTGCTAGACGCACGTCCCGCAGCTGAAAAATCAATTTCAGCAGTGGTGAATGATCAGCAAGAGGTTGCTGTTGTATTTGGCCGTGAAGACCGCGGGCTAACCAACGAAGAACTAGCCATGGCCAACTACCATGTCACCATTCCTGTAAATACAGACTATGGTGTACTAAATGTGGCTCAAGCCATTCAAGTGATTTGTTATGAAATGCGTATGGCCACACTGGCTAGTGTGGAAAGCACTGAAGATGAAGCTGCAACCATGCCTGTAACAGATACAGAGTCTATGCAGTGGGATGAGCCTTTGGTCACACATGAGCAAATGGAACAGTTCTACCCGCACATTGAAAAAATGTTGGCCGAGATTGAATTTTTAGATCCAAAAAATCCTCGGTTACTGCCTTTACGCTTGCGTCGTCTTTTTGGACGTATACAATTAGATCGTATGGAATATCATTTACTTCGTGGTATTTTTAGTCGAGTACAAGCTTTAAATAATGGCACATGGAAAAAGTCAAATACGGATCAAACAGAGGATCAATCTAATGCTTAAACAGCTCAAAGAAGATATACAAGCTGTATTCGCGCGCGATCCTGCGGCACGAAACACTTTAGAAGTTCTGACCACATATCCAGGTATTCATGCTTTGATTATGCACCGTATGGCGCATGAGTTATGGAAAAAAGAATGTAAAGGCTCAGCACGTTTATTGTCTTCTTTTAGCCGTTTTGCAACAGGTATTGAAATTCACCCGGGTGCTAAAATTGGTCGTCGTTTTTTTATTGACCATGGCATGGGCGTCGTGATTGGTGAAACCGCTGAAATTGGCGACGATGTGACCCTATATCATGGTGTCACTTTAGGTGGAACTACATGGAATAAAGGCAAACGTCACCCGACCTTAGAAGACGGCGTGGTAGTTGGTGCTGGTGCTAAAATTTTAGGCCCTTTTACTGTCGGTAAAAATGCGAAAGTCGGCTCAAATGCAGTCGTCACCAAAGCTGTTCCAGCCGACACGACCGCAGTTGGTAATCCTGCACGCTTTATTTCTAAAGATAAACCGAAAGATGAAGCAGAAACACGTCGTCGCGATTATGCAGAAAGTATTGGTTTCCAACCTTATGCTGCAACGCAAGACCAGTCTGATCCAATTCTTGAAGGTATGCGTGTTCTACTTGACCGCATTCAGTTGAATGAAAAACGGATGAATACCCTTTGCCAACGTTTGTCTTTACTTGATCCAACTTTTAAAAAGCAACAACAAAATGAACAACCCTTTAGTGCTGAAGAATTGAAAATTTTGGAAGATGTACGCCGCGAATGTGAAGCTCAAAGCCTGCCATCTAACGACTAAACATGAAAAGTGTTAGTTTTTGAAAACCTGCCTATAGCAAACCTTGCATGTTCATCAGAGTTTTTTTAGACTGACGAACATGCCTTTTATACCACTTCTTAAAATAATGAATGGAAGAACCTTATGATGCTTAAACCCTTAGCGGTTGCTGTTCTTGCTGTCTCGTTTTTAACAGCGTGTAGCTCAAACCCAACGAAGAATAACAACGATACCATCGTTTTTACAGAGCCTGAATTAACTGCACCATTTTATGCACTCAATCCATTTAATTATGATGCGCCACCTCCATTTGAAATTAACTTAAAAAAAGCAGCGGCTCAGCCTGTAACAAAAATGGAAGTGACTCGCTCTGACGATCCATCTAAAAAAATGGTTTTAGACACCAATAAACTGATTATTCCAACCATAAACAGCAAAGACCGTCAATTAAAGTTTGCCGTACTGGCAGGCGACAATGAAGTCGACATTACTGAAATTGATGACTTCTTACAGTTGGTTGAAGGCAAAGCCCGTCACTACCCACCGCGCTTTACGGAACGCCAAGAACGTAAAGGTTTTGAGTTAAAACTAAAAGAAGTGACACAACAGCTTGATACGTTAGCATCGAAAGACAATGCTTCATTTGATGTACTGGTTCGTGCATTCAAAGCCAGCGTTATGGCACGTAATTTAGACCTTGGTTCAGTCTATACCACCAAGTCTTTAGCTTATGCACAGCGTATTTTAAAAATTAACCAAGAAGACCCTGAAGCAAACTTCTGGTTCGGTTTTGCTTTGTCTGAAGGTGGTGGTCAACGCGAAGCGATGCCATACCTCGATAAAGCAATGAAAGCTGGTGTTCAAGAAGCCTATTTAGCGACAGCAAATAACTACATTGCTATGGAACAAAAGAAAAATGCGGTGCAAACCTTGAAAAACTACAAACTGAAATATCCACAAGAAGCCGAAGTTGCAGATCGCTTGATTAATGAAATTGAAAAACAAGGTCGTTGGAATGTTTGGCAAGTTCTAAATACTGCAAAATAATTCTATCACTTCTGATGTACCTAAAAATAGACCGAATTTTCGGTCTATTTTTATTTTAGGCGAATTGATAAATCCGAGAATTATCGTATGATTTAAAAAATTCAAAAGAATAAACGGTAGTCGACGCTTTTTATGCCTAAATACATCCGTAGCACCTTGATGGTAACCACTCTATTTTCGCTCTTGAGTGGTTGCCAAGTGGTCAGTGTGAAAAATCAATCACTGAACGTCACGATTACCAATGAGCGTGAAAGTATTTTAACGCGGGATAAGCTCAGTGAAGCGAGTCTAAACGTGCTGTCCATGACAGGTCGAGAAGCCAAAATCTGTTCAGAGCAACCTGAAGAATGTGTCAGCGAACTCAGACAAATTCCACAAATTCAAGATGAACAACTTCTCTCTACTGCCAGCGAACTGTATCTCGCTAAAGCAATTTCCTTAGAAAAATCATCTGCCTGTAAAGTGAGTATTTTAGCCAAGACCCAGTCTGAAGAAAAAAAAGCGCTACAAAAACAAAACTACCAAAGCTGCCTAGATCAACAACTCGGCATGTTAGATAAAAGTATTCGCTACAGTTATGCATACATGTTTAACACCAAACGTGGCCCCCAAGATCGTATTTTTGATAACCGACAAGTCCAACTCCGTGACTTTTATAACCAAGCTATCGCTAAACTTGTACATAGTTATGGACTACGCCATGGACCAGCAGAAGTCGGCAATCAAATCAAAGTGGGACAAAGTATTTACCGCATAAATTACGATAACTACCCACTTTTAAAAAACCGTCAAGTTGAACAACTAATGTCAACTTACAATATGAACTTTTCAGGCCTGCGCTCTATCACACGTCGCGATGGTTTTGGTTCAGAGTTTCTGATTGTCCTCCCACCTGAGCACAATGACACCTCACCAGAAAAAGCCAAATATATTGTCGATCCACTACATTATCAGTATACCAATGGTCGTAATCCCAACATTCACAATGCCCGTTATTTAGCGGCGACCATTACTGCACAGCCACGCTCTGCATCCAGTATCGATGAGATCTTAAACAACCCTGAGTTTGAAATCTCAGCTTATGATCCCTACAAGTTTGAATCTGCGAAAATTGCAGGCAAAAGTTACCCTCTTGCTGCAAACTTTTCTGCACCTTATGGCTTATGGTTGGCACAAAACAACTTAGGCAAGGCCGCGTATTTATCCCTGATTGATCGTGATGCACGCCTCACCATGCCGCACCTATACATGCTTGAGCCGTACAACCCAAATAAAAAAGTAGTGGTGCTCGTTCACGGACTAGCCAGTAGTCCAGAGGCATGGATTCGTTTGACGAATGATGTCATGGGCGATCCCGTGCTACGTGAACACTATCAAGTCTGGCAAGTGTTCTACTCGACCAATATGCCAATTTTGGAAAGTCGTTTCCAAATCTATGCAATCATTCAACAAAGTTTTAATTTGCTCGACAGCAAAGCGCCTGCCAAAAAGGATGCAGTGTTAGTTGGACATAGTATGGGCGGCATTATTGCGCGGCTTTTGGTAAGCGATGCTGACTTAACCCCTGCGGCAATGAAACTGCTACCTAATCGACGTGTGCAACAATTTAAAAATGACCCTCTGTTTAAATCGCGCCTCGACATTCAACCGATTCCAAACTTTAGTCGGGCCATTTTCTTGGCAGCGCCACATCGTGGGACAGAGTTTGCTGACCGCTGGTTTACCCTTGCGGCACGTAAAGTTATTCGTCTACCTGGTGCGTTTTTGGGGGCACTGACCGATGTTATACAAAGTAGTGACCCTGACCTACAAGCCTTCATTAAAGATGTCGATAATGGACTCATTCAAAATGGGCCAAGTGATCTCAGCAAGAACTCTAACTTCACTCGATTAACGAAAAATGTCGTTCCATACAAAGGCATGAAATTCCACAGTATCATGGGGAATGCGACCAAAAGTGATGACCTCAATATCATTACAGACGATGTCGTGCCTTATACGAGTGCCCATCTAGATGGTGCATTGTCTGAGAAGATTATTAAAGGTGGACATTCTATTCAAGAAACGCCTGAAGCCGTTCTTGAGTTACGTCGTATCCTGCGGTTGCACCTGACTGAACTCGGTCTGTATAAACCTTAAATCTTTAAAAGCCTAAACAGATGTTTAGGCTCTTTTATTTTTGCTTTACGCTAACGCATACAGCAATAATCACTTGGCTGTTTAACAACTGTTCGCTTTATAGATGATTTATTGTTTAGTCGTTTTCAATTTTGCTAAGATATTGCCATTCATACAATAGCTGTTCATAGCGCATAAATACACACGGTAAGCGGTGTCGCTCGGTCTATTTTTATATTGTGCATTTTCAAAGATTTAAGGATTTCACCTACATGAGCAATTCGGGAATCATAACTGATTTGTCCACCCTCACTCCCATGATGCAACAATATATGGGCGTCAAAATGCAACATCCGCACTCTTTGATGTTCTATCGTATGGGTGACTTCTACGAGCTATTTTTTGAAGATGCACACAAGGCCGCTAAACTTCTCGGAATTACCCTGACCCATCGTGGCAAAGTCAATGGTGAACCCATCCCTATGGCAGGTGTTCCTTACCATGCAGCTGAAGGCTACCTTGCTCGCTTGGTGAAAAAAGGCGAAACCGTCGTCATTTGCGAGCAAATTGGTGAGGTTACAGGTAAAGCCCCTGTTGAACGTGGCGTTGTCCGGATTATTACACCGGGTACGCTGACTGACGATGCCTTACTGACTGCACATCAAAGTTCAAACCTTGTTGCGCTTTGCGTACAACAAAATGAAATTGGTATTGCATTGTTAGATTTGAGTGCAGGTTTATTCAAAGTTCAGCAACAAGAGTTTCAGCTTGAGCAACTCGGTATTGAACTGTCTCGCCTCATGCCAAGTGAAATTTTGGTCGATGAAAATATTGTCGACCCCAATATCATTGAACACATTAAAAAACTGCTCGACTGCCCTGTAACACGCCGTCCCAATGTCGACTTTAATTTAAACAATGCACAAAAAACTTTATGTGATCAGTTTGCTGTATCGACTTTAGCTGGTTTCGGTATTGATCATTTGCCGCTTGCCAAAGCAGCAGCAGCATCGCTGATTCATTATGCCAAAGAAACGCAAAAGACTGCCTTGCCGCATATTCGCTCAATTCAACTAGAACAAAGCAGTGATTTCATTGCGCTTGATCCTGTGACGCGTAGAAACTTAGAGCTGGTTGAGCCTCTGTTTGAACACGGCACGTCATTATTCCAACTCATCAATGACTGTCAAACTGCAATGGGTGGACGTTTACTTAGTCGTACACTGATGCAACCGTTACGTGACACCAAGCTCTTAGACGCACGTTTAGATGCCACCAAGAGTCTTGTGGATGGCTACCACGAATCGCCAGTCCGTTTAGTATTAAAAGAGATTGGAGACATTGAACGTGTCCTCAGTCGGGTGGCTTTAGGTAGTGCCCGTCCGCGTGACTTAGTGCAACTGCGCCAAGCCTGTGCTCAAATCCCTTATTTACGTCATGCCATTCAACCCGTGATCCAAAGCAAACAGTCTGCACTCATTAGCCAATTGAATGAGGAATTGGGTGATTTCCATGGCTTACATCAACGTTTAATGTCTGCCATCGTTGAACATCCACCTGTGCTTTTACGGGATGGAAATGTAATAGCCGAAGGCTTCGATCATGAACTGGATGAACTCCGTAAAATCCGCGATCATGCAGGACAGTACTTGATCGACCTTGAAATTCAAGAACGTCAAAATACTGGAATTTCGACCTTAAAAATTGGTTATAACCGTGTCAGTGGGTATTATATTGAACTGACCCGTGCACAAGCCGAGCAAGCACCTGATCACTACATTCGTCGTCAAACCTTGAAAAATGCTGAGCGTTATATCACCCCTGAGCTAAAAACCTTTGAAGACAAAGTGCTTTCGAGTGAATCCCGTGCATTAGCTCGCGAAAAAATGCTGTTCGAAATGCTTTTAGATGAACTGCGCGCCGAGATTGGGCATTTACAAATGATGAGCAGCGCTATTGCGCAGATCGACCTCTTAGCCAACTTCGCACATCAGGCTCGCTTACGCAATTGGTCACGTCCTGAGTATAGTCCAGAAATTGGGGTTAAAATTATTGCGGGACGTCATCCAGTGGTTGAGGCTTTGAACAAAGCCTCATTTACACCGAATGACACGACACTTGATTTTAACCACCGCATGGCCATTATTACGGGTCCTAACATGGGCGGTAAATCAACCTTTATGCGTCAAACGGCTTTAATTAGCCTATTGGCCTATTGTGGCTCATATGTACCAGCCCAATCAGCAGTCTTAGGTCCTATTGATCGAATCTTTACCCGTATTGGTTCTGCGGACGACCTATCTACAGGCAAATCGACCTTTATGGTGGAAATGACTGAGACCTCGCAAATCCTACATCATGCAACCAATCAGTCGCTGGTTCTGATGGATGAAGTTGGTCGTGGCACCAGTACCTATGATGGTTTATCCTTGGCATGGGCTTGCGTACTTGACTTAACCAAACGCATTAAATGCTTATGTTTATTTGCCACACATTACTTTGAACTAACCGAGCTAGCCAAAGAAACTGCTATTGATAACTACCATGTCACCGCAAAAGAACTCAATGGCAACCTCATTTTGTTACATAAAGTCCAACATGGGCCAGCGAGCCAAAGTCACGGCTTACAGGTAGCAAAATTGGCGGGTATTCCTGCCAGTGTGATCAAAGAAGCACAAAATCGTCTGAAAATTTTAGAGAAGCAACAACTGCAAAAACCTAAAGTCGTTCAAAATGATTTGTTTGCCGCGATAGAAACACCTGAACTTGAAATCATTGAACGTGTGGTCGAAATTGAGAAGCCTTCTGCCGCACTTGAACTACTCAAGAGCATTGATGTCGATAACTTAAGTCCACGTGAAGCCTTACAGCAGCTTTATGCATTGAAAGATCAGCTACATTCATAGTAGTTTTCTATTTTTGTAAACCGTCTAGACCGTCAAAATGACGGTCTTTTTTATTGTAAAAAGCAATTTTCAGCAGAATGTTCAGTTTTTATCAAATTTAACAGCCGTGCATATAACAAATATCAATAAAAGCAATTGTTAGTTGGTGCTGTTTTTGCCTAAAATACACATTAGTTATTAGAACCATATTTTTAGGTAGCCTTCGCCATGACCTTTGTTGTCACTGAAAATTGTATTAAATGTAAATATCAAGACTGCGTAGAAGTTTGTCCAGTAGACTGTTTCTATGAAGGTCCAAACTTTCTAGTGATCAATCCTGATGAATGTATCGATTGCGCACTGTGTGAACCTGAATGTCCAGCAAATGCAATTTTCTCTGAAGATGAACTGCCAGAAGGTCAAGAAGTATTTATTGAACTAAATGCTGAGTTATCACAAACTTGGCCGAACATTACCCAGATTGGTGACCAACCTGCTGACCGTGAAGAATGGAACGGTAAAACAGATAAGTTACAATATTTAGAAAAGTAAGCCAGAAAAAGATCAGCATAAGCTGATCTTTTTTTATACCTAAAACACACATTTGATTGCAATATTTCCAATTTTTCCTCACAAATTTGGATTAAAATAATAGGCGTATTTTTTAAATATTTGATTTCTATAATGAAGAAATTTTTAAAGGGATTATTTGCGGTTAGCATAATCCCCTTGGTGATGATTGGCTGTACGACTTCATCCCACAAAGGCCAGACCATCACAACTCCTGATGGAAAACGTATTTTTATCCCACAAGAGAAAATTAGTTTTGACCGCCCTGCTCCACCTAAAATTATTCCTTATACCTACAATGCTTGGATGTCTGTCGGTGACACGCTAGCACGCGTACGTGAGTATGAAGTTTTTCTTGAACGCAATGGCGTGGGAAATATCATCCCAAGCTTTGAACTGCTCAGAACAGCACGTGACTGGCAAAAATGTGGTCGTTCACAATACATGATCCCGAACCGTGAACTTTGGAAAAACCAAATTGCGACCTTAAAAGTATTTAAATATTTAGTTGCAGCCAAAGTACTGACTGATTTTGAAGTCACTTCAGTTTATCGTGATCTACCTTTAAACCAATGTGCTGGCGGTGCAAACTCATCCCGCCACTTATTCAATTCTGCCATCGATTTTCGAATTGGGTCTGAAAACCCGCAACCCGAAGATTATGCTTATATTGAAAATACAAAATATCGTCTATGCCAATTTTGGACCCAACATGGTCAGAGCTTGAACATGGGCTTAGGTTTATATGCTTCTGGTCAGATTCACATTGATACCCAAGGATATCGCACATGGGGCCCAGACCTCAGTCGCAATTCTTCGATGTGTAGTTACTAGTTTTTAAAAATTAAAAGAGGTCAATATGACCTCTTTTTTTGAGCATTGATTTCAACAAATATGGTCGGAAAAATTGCACTCTGAAAATAAAAGTTTAAAATGCTCCACATCGCAACCAAGGTGAACATGCTATGCAACAAATGTGGACAGAGATTGATAACTATATCGATGCACATTTAATTCCTGAAGACCCCATTCTACTGCAAACTTTAGAAAATACAGAGAAGCATGGTTTTCCAGATCACTTAGCTGTTGCACCGAACCAAGGCATGCTTCTACAAATGCTGATTCAAATGAATCAATGTAAGCGTGTGCTAGAGCTTGGCACTTTTGCTGCCTATAGCACAATGTGGTTAGCGCGCGCTTTACCTGAAGACGGCTATATTTTAACGATTGAAGGGCGTGATACGCATGCCGCGATGGGCCAAGAAAATATCGACAAAGCTCAGCTTAAACAAACCGTTGAACTCAAATGTGGACGTGCAACAGATATCCTTAAATCACTGCCTGCAGACATTGAACCTTTCGACTTTATTTTTATTGATGCCGATAAACAAAGCTACACAGAGTATTTGGAATTAAGCCTGAACCTATCTCATTCAGGTACTTTGATTTTCCTCGATAACGTGATTCGTGCAGGCGATATTATCAATCCTGAAAATCATAAACCAAGTATTGAAGGGATTCGAAATATGTTCAAAGCGATGCAAAACCATCCGAAAATTTTGTCGTGCACCGCACTTCAAACGGTCGGTAGCAAAGGACATGATGGATTTGCCTTAGCTATTGTAAAATAAGCTAAAACTTAGATTAAAAAACAATCGATTAATTTAAGCTTATATAAATTATAAACTTACATTTACTGTCCATATAGTTATCCACAATTAATGCGGATAACTATGGATAAAACAGTTTCAATTTAGATAAATCACTCTAAATTAACGGGCGACCAGTAAAGGAACTTTGGCATTCCTAAAGATGGTGGTTGCAATGCTGCCCAAGAAGAACTGATGAATTTTACTGTGGCTGAATGCACCGAGTACAATCAATTGTATGCCATGCTCATTTTGGTATTCCAGAATATTCTCAGCCACGTCGCCATAACGATACTCTGTAATCACATCCAAATTCGCATCTTTCAAATACTGTTCAGGCTCTCTTAAAATTTCAGGATGGTCACCGACATAGACCAAATGGCATTGTAAGAGGCGCAGCAGATCACTTTGCGCAATCCGCTTCATCATCTTCACACACGTCGGTGAATACTCGTAGGCAAAGATAAAGCGCGTAGGTGGCTTAAAGCTATCGCCTACCGTCATGACGGTACAGTTTGCGCCACGGATAAAGTTCTCAACATTACTGCCCAACGGTTTATTGCGTTCAGCCGATTTCTCACCCACACGACCAATCACCACAATGTCATCTTCATGCAATAAGTTAAAACTTTGCTCTAGAAAGTCACCCTTTTCTTGAATATGCGTTGTATGTAGGCCATGCGTTTCGAGAATGAGTTTCGAAATATGATCGAGTAAATTATTGCTATAACTGAGCGCAAGTTCACTTTGTTTTTGCTCTAATTCAGCCAGCTCTTTGAGCAACATTGCATTGCTTTCAAATCCAATTACCCCGCTAATTTCACCTAAGTGATAACTTGCAGGATAATAATCCAAAACTTGTAAAAGGACCAATTCCCGCCCCGTCTGTTTTGCAATCCATGCCGCAGCTTCTGCTAGGGCATTGATACAAGGGGAAGAATCAATACATGCAATGACTCGTTTCATTATCGCCTCTCATTACACCGCATTTGGTATAAGGTCTCATTGTTGTTCTAAACTTAGCATATCTTTTTTTTTGATGGCAGGTTTTTATGTAATTAAGTATTGATAAATGTTCAATATTCTTTGATATCTTAATCACGTAAACGAATAAACTGAGCAGGATTGCCAGCAACAATCGATTGCTTGGCGATATCTTTGGTTACCATACTATTCATCCCCACCACAGCATGTGCACCAATTTTCACCCCATCTTTCACACCCACATGTGCACCCAACCAAACATCCCGACCAATTTCTATCCCTTGTGAACGCACAGGTTGTTGATAAATCGGATCGCTAAGTGCCATACCATGATCAAAGGCATATAAGTGACAATAAGCCGCAATACGCACTTGATCATGTAACTTAATCCCCACACGACCACCATCTAAAATACAATGGTGGTTGATCGCGACTTCGTTGCCAATCTCTAAAGGCCCATGCAAAGTACAATCGGCAGCAATAAACGTGTTGTCGCCAATGACAATTTTGCGACCAGGCTCTGCAAAAATGTGTGCCAATGGAGAAATAAAACAGTTTTGACCAATTTCAACGGTTTCCATTTCCATTAGATAAGCTTGGTATTCTTGCTGCCATACTTCAGCCCACACACGGTTTTTAGGCTTGAGCGACCAATACAACCAGGGCATATAGTTTAAGCGGTGCTTATGCTGCTCACGATATTTTAATAAGGGATCAGTCATGATGGTCATCCACAATTTTTAACGCTTCACGTCCACGGGTCACATCTTGTATTTTAAGTGCGAGCGCTTCAATCTGATGCACTTGTAATAATGCCTCCACAAGCACGCCATCCGCAGTATATTGCTCATTAAATTCAATCTGCTGGCAATTCAGCTCGTACTGGAAAATTGCCCATTCATTAAATTGGCAGGCGAAATGCACTTTTTTCTTCTCAATGAGTTCTATTTTTTCAGCCAACAGTAAACACTGTCCTGCAGTTCCACCATAAGCACGTACCAGCCCGCCTGTGCCTAGCTTGACACCACCATACCAACGATTGACCAAAACCAAAACATTGGTCAGTTCATTGCCTTCAATGGTCGCTAAAATAGGACGACCTGCAGTACCTGAGGGTTCACCGTCATCATTAAAACGAACATTATGACCAATTTTCCATGCCCAACACTGATGCGTGGTACTGATATCTTTATATTGCTCTAGAAAATCTTTAACGGCTTGTTCATTTTCAACAGGCACAGCAAAAGCTTGAAAACGACTTTTTTTAATGTCTTCTTCATAGCTCACTAAACTAGAGATGGTAAATGGCATAGCGTAATTTTTAAAAATTTCACAAAAAATTATAACGTATTTTCAATCAACTATCGTATGAAAATGGCTTTTCGCTTTAAGCCCACACAAAATAAAGAGATATGCATCCTATGTAGCATGCTAAAAAAAGCGATTTCAAAAGGATGGCAGAGCACACAGTTTGAGTATAAGGGGATGCCCTGTTATTAATTCAATGCAAAGCGATGGATTAAACATATGGGAGGGAAATCTGCGCCAACTCTTTTCATTGGCGCAGAATAATCTTATACAGTGAAGTCATCACCAAGGTAAACTTGACGCACGGTTTCATTGGCTAAGATTTCATCTGGAGAACCTTCAGCAATCACCGCACCCTCACTCACGATATAAGCACGTTCACAAATCGCCAAAGTCTCACGAACGTTATGATCCGTAATAAGAACGCCAATACCACGGTCTTTTAGGGTACGAATAATATCTTTAATGTCGCCCACGGAAATTGGATCAACCCCAGCAAAAGGTTCATCGAGCAACATAAATTTTGGATCGGCTGCCAGCGCACGTGCAATTTCAGCACGACGACGTTCACCACCAGACACACTCATACCCAATGAATCTTTAATATGGCTAATTTTGAAATCGGTCAGCAATTCATACAAACGCTGTTTACGTTGTTCTTTGTTTAGGTCTTTACGCGTTTCCAAAATCGACATAATATTTTCAGAAATAGTGAGTTTTCTAAAAATTGATGCTTCTTGAGGTAAGTAACCAATACCTTTACGCGCACGTTCATGCATAGCCAAATCAGACATGTCTAGGTCATCAAGATGAATTTCACCTTTGTCCATACGCACCAGTCCAACCACCATGTAGAAGCTGGTGGTTTTCCCTGCACCGTTAGGACCGAGCAAACCTACGATTTGTCCGCTTTGCATGCTAAAAGATACATCTTTCACTACCCAACGCTTACTGTAGTTTTTCGCAAGATGCTTAATACATAGGGTTTGTGGCTGATTGAGAGTTTGCTCCATTAGTCACGCGCTCCTGGGAAGGATTGAGAACCTGAAGGTGGGATCACAATCTGAACACGACCACTCGACGAACCATTGTTGTTTGGTGTGCCAATCGCTTCGATATCACCTTTGTTCATACTATAACGCAATGTATTACCACGAATACTGGCACCATCTTGTTCTAGAAGTGCACTACCCGATAAGGTAATAATGCCTGTTTCTGCATTATAAATAATCTTTTGCGCCTGACCTTTGGCAATACCTTTATTGGTACTGACTTGCTGCTGGAAACGTGCAGGCTTACCATTGGCCGTAATGGTGCTAATTTGACGGGTTTGATTTAAATTGGCAACAATCGAATCCGCTTGTAGTTTCATCGTGCCCTGTTCAATGATGACATTGCCGGTGTACGTCGTAACACCCGTTTTTTCATTAAAAGTCGCACGATCTGCAACCAACGAAATCGCTTTACTACGGTCACTTGGCAGTGCTAAAGCAAAAGTTGAAACAGCCACACCTAAACTCAGTGCAAGTGTTTGCTTGAGGAAAGTTTTCGAAATAGAAAATTTTGGATTATGGTTCATACTTCCCTCGAATATGGAAAAAGTCATATTGACCCGTATTTAAATTCGCTTTTAAGCCCTGACTAACAAATTCGGCTTGTGGTGTTGTAACAACCACTTGATGCTGAGATTCAAGTTCACGCGTCTGTGGAAACGCAGTCAGTTCTGCTGTCTCAAACTGCATCTGACCTTGATCCAACATTTTCTTTGCAACCACTTGGTTTGTCAGAACGACTTTTTCGTTGTCGTTGATGCCATTGGCTTGCTTGGCATAGAAAGTTGCATCCACTTTTCCATCTTTATACATCTCAGCATTTAAGTTCTCTAACTTAGAGGTCTTCTTTTGCATGTCCTGCTCAAGACGATCTACTTTTGCGCGGACGTATAAATTACCCTGCTCATCTGTTTGAGTCAGTTGGATCTGCTCAGCAGAATAGGTCATGCTTTGCGCACCATCGACCTCGAGCTTTTGCCCTTTTCCGCTGTAATAGTAATAACCACTACTGATAGCCGCAATGGCTACAGCAGTGATATATAAAACTTTAGTATCCATAAATGTTAACTAAACTCTCATGCATGCATACAGATTAATGCGGGACTGCGGTGTACTTTTCAAGTAAAGTTTCGTATACACCTTTGGCTTGTAAAATCATATCGCAGATTTCACGTACCGCGCCACGTCCACCCATCGCTTGAGTTACCAAATCGGCACGGCGACGTACTTCTAAATGACCATTTGGCACGGTCACTTTCATGCCTGCAATGGCAAATGCAGATAGGTCAGGCCAATCATCACCCATGTATAAACAATCTTCGGGTGAAATACCAAATTTTGCACAAGCCTCGCGCAATGCAACACCTTTGTCTTCACGGCCTTGATAAACAAGGTCCACGCCCAAATCAGACATGCGTTTTTCTACGATCTGACTTTTACGCCCTGTGATAATAATCACTTTCACACCAGCTTGCTGAACCAGTTTCATGCCTAGACCATCACGGATATCAAAAGATTTGATTTCGTCTCCCGAGTTGGTCAAAGTCACAAAACCATCACTTAAAATACCATCAACATCCAAAACTAGAGCTTCTACATAACGCGCTTGTTCTAACAAAATATAAGAAGCCATTTTTTAATTTACCCCAGCTTGAATCAGGTCATGCATACTCAAAACACCAATGACTTTATTGCTCTCATCAACAACGACAAATTGGTTAATTTTCTTTTCATTCATTCGCTCTAATGCTTCAACAGCACGTGCTTCCGGTGAAATCGTCAGCGGGCTCTTAATCATCACATCAGACACCGCCAAGTTCACATCAAAACCTTGCTGTTTATCAATCAAACGGCGTAAGTCACCATCGGTAAAAATCCCCAATAGATGATCATTGTCATCCACAATTGTGGTTAAACCTAGGCGTTTGTTAGAGATTTCGTACAGAACTTTGTTCATTGCTGTATCTGGAGACACTTTCGGTAGTTCGTCTCCAGTGTGCATTAAATGCTTCACATGTAATAACAAGCGTTTACCCAAAGCACCCGCAGGATGCGAGCGTGCAAAGTCATCTGAAGTAAACCCGCGTGCATCTAACAGTGCAACAGCCAATGCATCACCCAAAGCTAAAGTCGCCGTTGTACTCGATGTTGGTGCTAGACCTAATGGACACGCTTCTTGGATATTGCCTAACGTTAGCGCCACATCAGCATTCTGTGGCATCGGCCCACGGTCATCCCCACTGATGGTAATTAAAGGCACACCCAAATATTTGATCAAAGGCATCAGCATCATGATTTCATCACTCTTACCTGAGTTTGAAATCGCAATCAGCACATCACCTGCAACCAACATCCCCAAATCACCATGCCCCGCTTCACCTGGATGCATAAAGAATGATGGTGTACCTGTAGAGGCAAAGGTGGCTGCCATTTTTCGGCCAATATGCCCTGATTTCCCCATGCCAGTAATGACTAAGCGACCTTTGCACTTTAAGATAATTTCACAAGCACGGCTAAAACGATCATCGATTTGCTGAGCAAGTACCGAGAGTGCCTGACGCTCTATCTCTAGTGTTTCTAAAGCAACTTTTTGGAAATCAATGGGATTTGACATATTTTCAGAATTCAACGTTGTTTTACCTGAACCGTGTGACGAAATGAAACGTCAGCACATAAAAAAATAATTTTCACAATTTTATCATATCTCTGTAGGCAACTAGCGCGGAAATCTTTGGATTTTCACAACATATCTACAAATGTGTTTTGCCTATGCTGGAAGACCTTTGTTTCAGATGCATATAGCTCGTTGCCTTTTTATTATTTTTTCTTTCGACCACGTATGACTGCACAGCTTTCATGCTGAGAGGCTCTTATTTATTTCGTAACTTAAGTTAAATAAAAAGTAGCCATCACAAAACTAAAGAGTGTCGCTAATTCAATTATTTCAATACTGGCACCAATGGTATCTCCCGTCACACCGCCAATACGCTGTATAAATTTATACCGCAAATACCACAATACCAGATAAAAAGTGGCAATCACTACAACACCAACCCATGCCCAATACAAAGCCACTAAAGGCATCAACAGTAAAATTGCCACTGCCATCGGTCGTACTAAATATTGACTCAACTGGCTGCCGAGTCCTTTAGCGCGCACATAGTGTGTACTTAAAAAGAAAAATAGCGGTACGAGACGCCCTAACATAGGAAAGAGGATCAGCGCTGTATACAGCTGTTTTTGTAATAACACATACAATGCCGACCATTTTAATATACAGACAATGACAAGACTAAGTACACCCATAGGCCCGCAACTCGGATCTTTCATGATCTCAAGTGTGCGTGCTTTATCGCCAAAACCACCGACCCAAGCATCTGCGGTATCAGCCAAACCATCCAGATGCAAACCACCTGTCAGCCAAATCCATAACACCAGAATCCCACTGCTTAACAGCACAAGTGGCAAAGCATGCAATAACAGGGCGATCCCATATAGAATGCCTCCCATAAGCAAACCCACTACAGGATAAAACAACAATGCCTGCGCATTTTGCTGAGGCGTTGGCATTGCGCTTAAGCGAACTGGAAACGTCGTTAAAAACTGTAATGCAATCCAAAACGGTGTCATTACACATCCTCATTTTGAATAAACTGAAGTTGCCCTTGATCGAATACAAAACGGTTCAACTGTCCCAACTCTGCTGACATTTTTAAAAGATCGTTATCATGCTGTTTCAGCGCTTGGCACTTTAAGAGTTTGATTACGCCACCATGGGAAATAATCAATGCGCGTGTCCAGCCCTGCGCATACATTTGCTGGGTCAAGATCTGTATAGATTCGACAACGCGGCTTTTAAATGTCATTAAACTTTCCGCCTGAGGCGGGGTAAAGCTTAACGGTGTTTGCCAAAATTGAGCCAATTTATCTGGGTAGAGTTGATAGAGTCGCTCAGTCGACTGAGCCTCCCATTCCCCAAAATCCATTTCTTGCAAATTCGGTTCTATAAACAAAGGAAGCTGTTTTTGCCCCGCCCATTGCTCTGCAAACAAACGGCAGCGCTGTAATGGTGAGCTATAAATGACATCCCACACCTGCCTAAGCTGCTCAGCCTGTGTGATGGTAGATCGCATTTGCGTCCAACCCTTCGCAGTCAAAGCATCATCCGTTCTACCCCGTAGAGTATGGCTTAAGCTGGTTTCGCCGTGGCGTAGGAAGTCTAAATACAACATCCTTAAACTTTCTCACCAATCACGGCCGCTTCAGCAAATGTTGCCATCTCATTGTGTAAGCGACAGGCTAACTTGATCAACCCCAGTGCAGCCCCTGCGCCACTGCCTTCACCCAAACGTAGGTTCAGCTTCAATAAAGGCATCGCTTTAAGTTCTTCTAGCAAACGTACATGACCATATTCAGCCGACTGATGCCCAAAAAGCATCCAAGCGCGAACGTCTGGATTTAAACATACTGCGAGCAATGCCGAAACAGTACTGATAAACCCATCCACCACCATCGGCAGTCCCAATTGTGCACAGCGAATATACGCGGCTGTCATGGCTGCAATTTCAAGCCCACCCACTGCACATAAGGCTTTAAACGGATCATTCCCAACATATTGCGCATGCAGTGAAAGTGCTTGATCAATCACCTGTTTTTTATGTATCAATTGTTCAGTACGGATACCTGTTCCAACACCCGTGAGCTTTTCAGCGGGTTCAGCCAATAAAAAACAAGCCACGGCTGAGGCTGAACAGGTATTTCCAATTCCCATTTCACCCGCGACATAGATATCCGCCCCATAAGCGATGGCATCTTCCACACTTTTTTGACCCAAAGCAAAAGCATCTTCACACTCAGCCTCAGTCATAGCCAGAGTTTGAGCAAAGTTAGCCGTACCCGCGCGGATGCAGTGGCGTTCAACTCCGACATATTCATACGCTTCACCGACTGAACCACAGTCGATGACTTGTAACTTGGCTTGATACTCTTTGGCAATCACACTAATACACGCCCCGCCAGTTGCGAAGTTCTGCAACATTTGACGCGTCACCGCTTGTGGATAGGCAGAAATATTTTCTTCCATCACCCCATGATCACCTGCAAAAATCGTAATCCATGGGCGGTCAATCTTAGGTTTTACAGTGTTTTGCAAACTGGCTAAGGTTACTGCAACCGATTCAAGCTCCGACAACGAGCCCGTCGGTTTGGTCAACTGTGACTGGCGTACTAGGGCTTGAGCCAATACTGACTCACTCGGACTTTGACATGCTTCTAACCACCAACTCACACTTGTTCTCCTTTTAAAATCATTGGAAATCCTGCTACGCAGAACACCACTTTATGAGCGATTTGACCTAACTGCTGATGCAATCGCCCTGTTTCATCGACAAAGCGACGGCTGATTTGTCCCATTGGAACCACACCTAAGCCTGTTTCATTACTCACTAAAATCAGCTCGGACTGTAAATTTCCGACAACATCTAACAACTTCTGGCATTCTTGAACTTGCAAATCTGGGTCAGCATGCATCAGTAAATTACTCATCCATAAAGTCAGACAATCGACCAAAATGGTTTGGTTTGGGCAATCTAATTTGAGCAACTGCGCTGCAAGATAAATAGGTTCTTCACACAGCCCCCAATCTTCAGGTCGTTGTTGCTGATGGTGTTGAATACGCACTTGCATCTCCCCATCCAAGGCTTGTGCAGTTGCCACATAAACCACAGGCTGCGCCAACTGTTGTGCAATCTGCTCCGCCAAGCGACTTTTCCCCGAACGTGCACCACCTAAAATCAGTTGCATTGCGCATTCCCCCAACTCAATCTGTGTATGTGAAAACAATGACCCTTGTAAGACATGGGACTGATAAAAACCAAACGTGAGCTTTGAGACATTTAAGCTATAGCTAATATCTTCAATTTCAGCCATCCGTGCCAATACATGATCACTACACAATGCTTCACGGTATAGACCTAATGTAATATGTGGACAATAACTCAATGCCGCGACTTCCTGCGAGGTTTGCAGCAATGTTTTTCTAATTTGATCCAACACGCCTGCGGTATCATCTACTTTTAAAAATAAGGCACTTTCAAAACTATTTAATTCACCCATCTGTAACTGAAAAGATTCTAGCTTTAAATTTTTAAGGCGTTCAAGCTGCTGATTCAGTTGCACTCGACTAAAGTCATCCGACTGTGTTGCCTGCTCTACCCAAAAACCTGCAACAAATAAAGTGATATGAAACTGCCGTTGATTTGGTTGATAAAGTAAATCTGAGAACTGCTCACGAAGCTTTGTTAAATAGCTGATCAAAACGGGATCATCCACTTCAATATACCAAAGTGCATAGCGTTCTCGTCCCAAATGCCATTCAGGATAGTCTGGAGCTTCGGTCGGTACTACAGTGCTATGGGGTTGAAGAAACACAATTTTATTCACAAATTAGGATGAATAATTTAAGCATATTTTTGTCAAAATTATGGGCTGAAACGCCGAGATAATTTCACATTTAAATGAATTATTTTCAATACACTCAAATTACAGACATAAAAAAACCCCAAGTTGAACTTGAGGTTTTTTAAATTTTGGAGCGGGAAACGAGACTCGAACTCGCGACCCCAACCTTGGCAAGGTTGTGCTCTACCAACTGAGCTATTCCCGCAATATGGATGTGCATTATAGAGAGTTTCATCAAACTGTCAACACTCTATAATGCAATTGCTGAATTAATCAGCGCGGCGCCAGATTGTCCCTTGGCGAGTGTCTTCCAAAACGACACCCTGATCTAACAAGGACTGACGAATTTCATCCGCTTTGGCAAATTCTTTGGCTTTTTTCGCATCTTGACGTTGTTGAATCAAATCTTCAATTTGCTCTTGAGACAAAGCCAACGCCTCTTGCCCAATATCAGACTTCAGGAATTCTTCAACATTGTGCTGAACCAAACCTAAAATATTGGTTAAATGACGTAAGGTTGCATAGTAAATCGCCGCTTGTTCCGCTTGTTGCTCTTTCACGGCACGGTTCAATTCTTTGTTGACTTCAAACAATACCGCAATGGCTTCAGCGGTATTGAAGTCATCACGCATGGCACTGTTGAAACGCTCAAGCAATGTTTCATCTAAGGTATCGACTTGCGTATCACCATAGGCTTGTTGATAAGCTTTGAATGAATGATAGAAACGTGACAGTGCTGTTTTTGCTTCTTTTAAGGCAACATCAGAGAAGTTCACAGGGCTACGATAGTGTGATGACACAATGAAGTAGCGAATCACTTCAGGATGGAACTTATCCATCACATCACGAATGGTAAAGAAATTGCCCAATGACTTCGACATTTTCTCGCCATCAACGTTGATGAAACCGACATGCATCCAGTAGTTGACATACTGCTCGCCAGTTGAAGCCTCAGACTGTGCAATTTCATTTTCATGGTGCGGGAACATGAGGTCTGAACCACCACCATGAATGTCAAAATGATTACCTAGGCAGCAAGTCGACATCGCAGAACATTCAATATGCCAGCCCGGACGACCTTTGCCCCACGGCGAAGCCCATGCAGGTTCATTTTCTTTGGCATGTTTCCAAAGTACAAAGTCAAAAGGATGTTTTTTCTCAACTTCAACATCGACACGTTCAGATGCACCCGCTTGCATATCTTCCAATTTACGCCCTGAAAGACGACCATATTTGGCGAATTTTTCCACTTGGAAATACACATCACCATTGGCAGATGGATAAGCAGTGCCCTTTTCAACCAAGTTGCCAATCATGCTTTGCATTTGATCAATATAATCTGTTGCACGCGGTGCTTCGTCTGGATGTAAACAGCCTAGGTTTTCAGCATCTTCATTCATCGCTTGAATAAAGCGGTCTGTCAGCTGCGTAATCGACTCTCCATTTTCATTGGCACGTTTAATGATTTTGTCGTCAATGTCGGTAATGTTACGTACATATTTAACGCTCCAACCTTGGCTACGCAGGAAGCGAATAATATAGTCAAATGCAACCATCACGCGCGCATGTCCAATATGACAGTAGTCATATACCGTCATACCGCAAACATACATATCAATATGCCCCTCAACACGAGGTACGAATTCTACTTTTTTGCGTTGCTCTGAGTTATATAGAACAAATGGTTGCATAGCGATTCAAAAGACTTCAAATATAAGAATGGATCATCTTAACCTAAGCATTATTTTTCATAAAGTTTTCAGAAGATTTTTCTTTCAATTATCTCGCCACTTTTCATTCATACTCAACTGTTACTAAATTTCCATTATCCAAATCTTAAACGGATTATTGGTAAATATTGGCATTGCATGATGCATTTGCTAGGGAGGAACATGTGCATGCTCACAATGCTCATGGCTATGAAGTTTTGGCGCTTCATGATCTGTTCGAATACAGCAACCCTCGACATACTGACTGGTACCGTCCATATAAAATTCCTCTTTCCATACAGGAACTTCATGTTTTACCCGTTCTACCGCTTCCTCACAGGCTTGAAAGGCTTCACGGCGGTGCGCAGCGTAAGCCATTGCAATAATCGCAGTATCACCAATATCTAAAGCACCAATGCGATGCACCACCCGAACGTAGGACACGCCATATTTTAATTGGATCTCTTGTTCAATTTGACGAATCATTTTTTCAGCGACAGGTGCATAAGCGGTATATTTTAACGCTTTTACAGCTTTACCTTGATGGTGATTCCGCACCGTACCAATGAATATGCCAATGCCACCACACTCAGGAAAATGTTGGATGCCATCAAAGTCATTTTGGGTAAAAGTCACTGTTTGAATCCGCGGAAATAGTTTTAAGTCCATCTCAACCTCCTGCCACAGGGGACAACAACACCAAAGTACAATCTCGACTTAAAATGGTCTGCCTTGGAATAATGTCTTCACCGATTGCACAGGCACAGCGCTCCAATACTGTGTGGACATCTGGGTACTGAGTAACGAGATCCTTTAAAACCACCGTAACCGATGAATCAGGCTCGCATTGCAGCATTAAATTGCGGGGTAACTGCCGTTCAATCGCACCAAAAGCTTCGATCTTCACTCTAATCACGTTGTTTAATTCCTGAGTCATCCTAACCTCCAATCATATGCATACTGATTTTTCGCACGGGCTGATGCAACTGCTGTTTTTGAATAGCATGAAAGCCTTGCTCTTTATGCCAAACATAAGTTGAAAGTTTCCCCTCTAAAACAAAGGGTTCATGCTGATTGATTTGAGCAAGTTGTTGAATGTCTGACTTTAGGTTTAAGCCTTGCTTGGCAAAAAGACAATTATAAAACTCACCTTGCGCATTCAACCGTAGTCGGTCACATTCCCCACAAAATGAGTTGCTAATGGTAGAAATAATCCCAACCTTCTCGCCATCTACCTGATAACTACGTGCTGGATTGGCACCTTGTCCTTCAAGCACTTGCACCGTAAATTGCGAGCTGAGTTGCGACAAAATCTCTTGTTCAGTGACAACATCGGCTTGCGACCAATTTTGATCGCCATCTAAAGGCATAAACTCAATAAAACGCAGTTCTACCTTTTGCTGCTTTGCCCACTGCACCAAAGGGACAATTTGATCGTCATTGATGCCTTTCATCAGCACGGTATTGATTTTGATGTTAAAACCAAGCTGTTGTGCAGCCTGAATGCCTTCCAACACTGTATGTAGTTGTTTCTTGGTGAGGTGTTGAAATTGTTCGGTATCTAAACTGTCTAGACTAATATTTAAATCATCCAGCCCTGCTTGCTTTAAAGCAGTGGCATATTGTTTTAAATAATGACCATTGGTGGTCATGGAAATACGCTTCAACCCCTGTTTTTTTAGGCTTTGTAGTTGTTCGATAAAATGTACCACACCTTGGCGCATTAACGGTTCACCACCCGTGATACGAATTTGCTCAATGCCATGCTGCACCATAAATTTGCAAAAATGGTAGAGTTCTTCAAAGCTGAGCAAGTCGTGCTTTTTCATCCATTCGGGATGTTCGGGCATGCAATAGACGCATTTAAAATTACAACGATCCGTCACCGAGATTCGTAGTTTGCGCTTTTCACGTCCAAACTGATCTTGGAATACTCTAACTGCGGATACATGGGTCATGCTGTTCATCTGTCTTGCCTATGCGTCCTTTGAGCGGTGTGGGTGCAGTTCATATTTCACGCCCTATTTTCTGAAGTATATTTTGCAATAACTGTTCCAACTTTGTGCACTTTCTAAATTTTGAGTATTTCAGTTCACCGCCGCAATGAGTGATCACTGCTGCATACATTCATAATCTAAATAAAATAACGACTCCCTCTAAATTTATTTCAAATAATTGTTTTATAATAAATTTAATATCAAAATGAATACTTATTTGGTTCTTTTATAGATTTTTATTTAAACAGTCAAATCAGCTTATGGCAACATCTTCTACTCTCGACACACACCTCCTCTCTTCAATATCTGAGGTATTTATAAAAAATTGAGTTGCCGATGCTGTTGTAACTCATCCAACGAGTTAATGCTGTGAAAAAACAGTGCATGATTTTTAAATCGTGCCACTTGTGGGTGCAAATCTGCAAAACACTGCCTTAAACTGCGCTGATTTTGCTCAAGGTGCTGAATCAATGTCGGTAAACTGCTCCGTTTTAACAAACAAAACGGATACAGTGCACGGTCATTGATTTCTACAATAACGACACCACAGTTCGGATCTTGTTGCATCGCTTGATGTAACCGTGAAAACACTTTTTTCGGAATAAAAGTGACATCACAGGGCACGAACAGCACATAGTCTGATTGCACATGTGTCCATGCACTTTTCATCCCCATCAATGGTCCTTGAAAGCCTGTTGCCTCATCTTCAAAAAAACCAATCGAAGGAATCAACCGCTCATAAATGGAGTGATCACGATGGCTGTTGACCCATACCTTGGTTGCTCGTGATTTTAGCTGCTGATGAATTTTGATGAGTTGAATTTCATCATCAAATTTTTGCAAGAGCTTATTAATGCCATTCATACGACGCGCCTGACCGCCCGCCAAAATGACAACTTCAGTTTCTGGGTAGCTCACGGGTTTGAATATTTTTCTTTTCATTCTACCTCCTCCGTTTGACACGCTTTGATCAGACCTCGAATTTCAGGTAAGCAGGAACCGCAATTTCCTCCTGCCTTTAAGCATGCAGTCACTTGTTTTTCATGGGTGATATTTTTTTCTTTAATGACATCGATAATACGATTTTTCCCAACTTTAAAGCAACTACAGACCAGTGGGCCATCGCTATTAGTCATTGACATGGCTTGCCCTGCCAATAAAGCCTTCCGATGCATCGCACTTAAGCGTTCGCGCTTAAACAGACTTGCCACCCAGTCTCGATCTGGCAATAACGCTTTAGGCGCAATATACAGACTTGCAACGAGGTGTCCATCTTGTAACACCACACTATGACTGATATGGGCGGTTTGATCTTCTACATTGAGCCATTCAAAACTTTCATCATCAAAAGGCAATAAAGCTTTGAGTTGTTCGGTCGTTTCCGTAAAACGTCGACGGTCTGCCAGCTCATAACGAATAGCTTTGGACGTTTTGATTTTGGTCCACCAAATGCTTTGTTCAATACTTTGTTGTACCAAATGTTCAAAGCCCGTTCTGACATAAAATACGCCCTGCCATTGCGTATAAAACGGATGAATCATCACAGGGGTATGTTTGAACTCAGGTTCTCCTGAAATCGCATCCACCACAGGATTCACCACTTTGCCAATCCGTGCATCTGATGCGAATTGATCACTCCAGTGAATCGGTGCAAAAATCTGTCCACGGCGGATATTGTCACTGACCGTGGCACGCAGTACGCAATTTCCCCAAGCCGATTTGATCTCTACCAGTTCCCCATCTTTCAAACCATATTTCAAGGCATCATTTGGGTGAATTTCACAATAGGGTTCTGCTTTATGTGTACTTAAATTGGCTGATAAACCTGTACGTGTCATGGTATGCCATTGATCGCGGATGCGTCCCGTATTGAGCACCAATGGATATTCACTGCTGGTTGGATTTACTGCACCAACTGCTGTTGTTGCAATAAACTTGGCTTTACCATCTGCGTGACTAAACTGACCATCTTTAAATAATTGAGCAAAAGTGTTTAGTTGGGTTTGACTGTTTTTCAAAAGGGCAAGTACAGGCCACTGCGTCGGTTCAAGTTCTTGGTAGTCATCAAATGAAAGATCCGTCAGACCTGCCAAATTGAAATAGCGGAATGTTTCAGTCGATGAACGTAAAGCAATTTCTGCATTTTGATAAGCTGAAAGCTGGGCATGTTCTTTGAAAATGTCATGACTACTTTCAAAGTCAAAACCCTGAAATCCTAATTTTTTCGCAACTTGTGAAACTGACCACCAATCCGCTTGTGCTTGGACTGGGCGTTCTAGAAAGGCACGCTGTCTGGAAATACGGCGTTCTGAATTGGTGACTGTCCCATCTTTTTCCCCCCAACCCAATGCAGGCAGTAACACATCGGCATATTGCGTGGTATCAGTATCTAGACAAATGTCTGACACCACCACAAACTCACATTTCTCTAGTGCACGTTTCACCTGATCGGCATTGGGCAAACTCACCACAGGATTGGTCGCCATAATCCAAATGGCTTTAATTTTTCTAGCTTCGACCGCTTCAAAAAGGTCGACAGCCTTTAAACCCACTTGCTTGGCAATCGTTGGACTGTGCCAAAACTGCTGTACGAGTTGCTGATGCTTGGGATTATCCAAATCCATATGGGCAGCCAACATATTGGCAAGGCCACCCACTTCACGCCCGCCCATTGCATTCGGTTGGCCCGTCATGGAAAAAGGCGCTGCGCCCAATTTCCCAATTTTGCCAGTTAACAAATGACAGTTGGTAATGCTATTGGCTTTGTCTACCCCACGTGAAGACTGATTCACACCCATTGAAAATAAGCTCATCACTTTTTCTGTTTGAGCAAATTTTTCAAAAAAGAGTGCTAATTTTTCAACAGAAATCCCCGTCCGTTCGCTCACACTCGCTATTGATGCTTCAGATGCGCTGCTTGCCAGCGCTTGCTCTAGCCCTTGAGTATGCTTTGCAATAAAATCGGTATCGGTATAATGATTGGTTGCTAAATACTGTAATAGACCATTGAACAGTGCGACATCTTGACCCGGTAAAATCGGTAAGTGTAAATCAGCCGCCTCACAAGTGGCAGTAAAACGCGGGTCAATCACGACGACAAAAAGATCTCGCTCCTCTTTGGCTTTCATGATGCGTTGGTACAATACTGGATGACACCATGCTGTATTTGAACCCACCAAAACCACCATATCGGTATGTTCAAAATCACTATAACTGGCTGGGACTAAATCTTCCCCAAAAGCGCGTTTATGCGCAGCAACGGCTGAAGACATACACAACCGTGAATTGGTGTCGATATTGGCCGTACCTAAGTAGCCTTTAACAAATTTATTGACCACATAATAGTCTTCGGTCAGCAGTTGACCTGAAACATAAAAAGCAATACTTTCAGGCCCATATTGATCGATATAATGTTGAAATTTGTTGGCGATTAAATCTGTTGCGGCATCCCATGAACTTACCTCACGTTGCGGTTTACGCCCTAACATGGGATGTAAGACGCGCGTTTCTAAACCTACCGTATCGGCTAAATTACTGCCTTTAATGCACAACTTTCCATAATTAGATGGATGTTGAGCATCACCCACCACAGAGACTTTTTGCCCTAAAGCCGTTTCTTCAACAGTTGCTGTTACCCCACATCCCACCCCACAATATGGGCAAGTGGTTTGTGTGGTTGTTATCATTTTTTCTGTGGAGCTATGCAGTTCCATTACAGGGATACTATTCATTTCTGCTTCGCTCCTATTTGCCTTTCATTTATTTTGAATCACTCACAACGGCGTCTTTTCTTTTGTGTTTAGATTTAGGATTAACCTTCGGTTCGACCTACTTTTCTTTTGGGAAAAGTAGGCAAACCATTGTCATTCACAAAACTCGTTCCATACCACTTTCATCCCAACTTATTCGCAGAAACATTGATTTTCATAAGTAGCCCTACCTCAAACAAGTTGTGAATGACGTTTCCACGTATCAAATTAACTATTAGAAAATCTATCCCCCTCCTTTCAAGAGGAGGTTTTACCCTGCTTTTTTTAATGCAAAATCTTTACCAAATAACAATTTATTTCGAATTGAGGAAATTGGGGTTTGATCCGAAATAAGTTCTGCATACCAAACACCATCTTCGGTATCCCCAAACAACACCGCACCAACGACCTTATCCTTTTGAATAATAATGCGTTTATAAATCTGACGTTTTTCATCATTTAAAATGATGTCTTCAAAGTCATCCTTCGGTTCAAAATTACCCGCTGAGAACACATCACAGCCACTTACCTTTAACTGTGTCGGAACAGTTGGTGCTTTGAACGTTAAGCTGCCATGCTCCGCCAAATGTGAGGCACAAATGAACGCCTGCCCCCAAAGTGGCTCAACCAAGCCAAAAGTCTGGCTACGATGTTCAATACACTCCCCCACGGCGTAAATACTTGGGTCAAAAGTCTGCATGGTGTCATTCACCAACACACCACGGTTACAGCGTAGTCCTGCACTTTGTGCAAGTGCTATGTTCGGACGAATACCAACTGCAAATACTACAAGATCCGCCTCTAGGACTGTACCGTCTTTCAAGCGAATTTGAGTGACATGACCATCTACACCCACCAATGCTTCAGTATTGGCCTCAGTGATAATGGAGATACCCTTTTGTTCAATACTATGGCGTAACATTTGGCTAGCTTTACTGTCTAATTGACGCTCCATAATGCGATCCATCAGATGTAAAACGGTGACATTCATCCCGCGTTGTTTGAGGCCATATGCAGCTTCAAGTCCCAACAGTCCACCACCGATTACCACGGCATTTTTCTTGGTCTTGCAGTAATCCAGCATGGTGTTGATGTCGTAGATATCTCGGAAACTAATGACACCTTTCAAATCCGATCCAGCAATTGGAGGAATAAATGGTTTCGAGCCTGTCGCTAAAATTAAACGATCATAATCAACCACTTCACCTTTTTCGGTATAGACCTGCTTACGAGGACGGTCTATACGTACCGCAGGGTCACCCGCAATGAAACGAATCCCTTTGTCGCTATACCATGCATGTGGATGTAACATGATGTCGTCAATGGTTTTATCGCCTGACAATACAGGCGATAACATAATACGGTTGTAGTTTCCCCAAGGCTCTTCACCAATTACGGTCACTTCATAACGATCTGGTGCCATATCGAGCAAATCTTCCAAACAACGCATCCCCGCTAGGCCATTACCAACCAGCACCAACTTCATTTTTTCCTGAGATGCACCTGTGTTTGTGATGTAGGTTTTTTGTGGTGTCGGACTAATCCACACTCGGCCATTTTCAATTTTACTTGGAAAAACCAACAGTTTCTGATCTTTATCTTCCAAACAACGTCCTGTCGCCAAGCTAAAATGCTGTTTATAAATGGGCGATGCCACCACACGCTCACCTTGCAAATCACCAATAATGCCGCGCGACATTACAAAAGCTTGGCTAAATGGGTCTTGATTGCTCAAGGCATATACCCGCTTTTCAGCACCGACACGAAAAATAGCAATTTGCTGATGTTCAATAAGTGCACCTACGCCAGTGTTTGGCGTTACATCATCTAACGCACAGACATCAACCCAATTTAGCTCATTCATTTCTTTTAAAATTGTCATCATCTTGATCCTTTTTAAACTTATTCATTCATTTATTCCCTCTATCTTTGCTTTTGAGAGAGTGCTGAAGAAAGAAGTTTGAATACCCTAATTTTGTTAAGCTTCAACCACTGGAATACGGCTACGATCTCGTTCAGCCTCAGTTTTAGGACGAATCTGGCCACGAACTTCTGCAAACTGAATATGCGGATCTTGTTGTTGCTCAGCTTTGGCATTGATGAAAGTCACGAAGCGTTTACGTACTTCTGGGTCTTCAACAGCCGTACGCCATTCATCTTGATAAGTCACCACCACATGGCTCATACGACGTTCTAGTTCAGCAGCTAGACCTAAAGAATCATGCACAACCACATCTTTGAGATAATCTAAACCACCTTCCATGTTGTCGCGCCATACCGAAGTTCGTTGTAAACGGTCTGCGGTTTGCACATAGAACATAAAGAATCGATCGATGTATTTAATTAAAGTTTGGGTGTCAAGATCCGAAGCCAATAACTCGGCATGGCGAGGCTTCATCCCGCCATTACCACAAACATACAGGTTCCAGCCTTTTTCAGTGGCAATCACACCGACATCTTTACTTTGTGCTTCGGCACATTCACGGGTACAGCCTGAAACAGCCATTTTTAATTTGTGCGGTGAGCGCAGTCCTTTGTAGCGGTTCTCTAGGAAAATAGCTAAACCAACCGAGTCATCCACACCGTAACGACACCATGTGCTGCCGACACAAGACTTCACTGTACGCAGCGATTTCCCATACGCATGGCCTGACTCAAAGCCCGCAGCGATGAGCTTTGCCCAAATTTCAGGAAGTTGGTGAATTTGCGCGCCAAACATATCGACACGTTGCCCACCAGTGAGCTTGGTATATAAACCATATTCTTTGGCAATTTGCCCCACAGCAATTAACCCGTCAGGCGTCACTTCACCGCCTGCCATACGTGGAACTACAGAATAAGAACCATCTTTTTGAATATTTCCTAGGTAGTAGTCGTTACTGTCTTGTAGACCTGCATGGCTTGGTTTCAAAACAAAGTCATTCCAACACGACGCTAAAATATTGGCTGCAGTTGGCTTACAAATATCGCAGCCCAAACCATGACCATGTTGTTGAATCAAGTCATCAAAAGTTTTGATTTCATTGACCCGTACCAAGTGATACAGCTCTTGACGTGAGTAAGCAAAGTGCTCACAAATATGGTTATTCACGGTCACGCCTTGGCGTTGTAATTCAGACTTCAGTACTTGAGTGACCAGTGGCGCACATCCACCACATGCTGTAGCTGCTTTGGTACATTTTTTTAGGGCACCTAGAGACGTTGAACCCTCGGCAATTGCACTACAAATATCGGCTTTAGAGACGTTATTACATGAGCAAATGGTTGCACTGTCTGGCAGCAAATCAACTCCACTGCCGCCAGATTTACTTGAAGATTGTGCATAACCTGGCATGATTAAACTTTCAGGATTTTCTGGAAGTGCTAAACCATTCAGCATCATTTGTAGTAAGTCGTTGTACTCTTTTGCACAGCCCACTAAAACTGCACCAAGTAGCTTGGTCTTTTCGGCATTTACCACGATTTTTTTATAGACTTGTGTGTCTTCGTCGGCATAGAAATAACTGAGTGCATTTGGTGTCATCGCATGTGCATCACCGACAGAAGCAACATCAACGCCCATCAGTTTCAACTTGGTGCTCATGTCTGCACCTGCAAATTCAGCACAAGCTTGTTCAGTGACATGTTTTGCTGCAATACGTGCCATGTCATAGCCTGGTGCCACCAGACCATAAATTTTGTTTTGCCACAGTGCACATTCACCAATGGCGTAAATATCTGGATTTGACGTTTGGCAATAATCATTAATCATGATCCCGCCACGCTCCCCAAGCGCTAAACCACTTTGACGTGCCAACTCATCACGTGGGCGAATACCAGCTGAGAACAAAATGATGTCTGTTTCAAGCTCAGAACCATCACCAAATTTCATCACATGCTTCGTCGTTGCACCTTCCTCAATTGATGAAGTTGCTTTTTGGGTATGGACTTTTACGCCTAAGTTTTCAATTTTTGCACGTAGAACCTTTCCGCCCAAGTCATCAATTTGAACCGCCATGAGACGTGGTGCAAACTCAACCACATGGGTTTCCAAGTTCAAATCACGTAGCGCCTTAGCGGCTTCTAGGCCTAATAAACCGCCACCAATTACCACACCTGATTTCGCATTGAGACTTGCAGCACGAATCGCATCTAAGTCTTCAATGGTTCGGTAGACAAAGCAGTTTTCACGGTCATTACCCGAAATAGGCGGAACAAAAGCATATGAACCTGTTGCCAAGATTAGTTTGTCAAAACGAAGAACATCACCATGATTCGTCGTCACCGTTTTATGGCTTTGATCAATTGCAACCGCTTTGGTATTCAAACGTAGATCAATGCCATAAGCATCAGCAAAATCTGCACGACAAAGGGTTAAATCCTTTGCCGATTTACCACTGAAATATTCAGTTAAATGTACGCGGTCATAAGCCAAGCGCGGTTCTTCGGCCAAGATGGTAATTTCAACATCATCACCCACATGTTCGAGTACTGATTCGATAAATTTGTGGCCAACCATGCCATGACCAATCATGATGATTTTCATATTCTTTCTCCGCAATATTTCATTTGTTCTGCCTAAGCCTTGAGGCTTGGGTTTAATCTCTTTATTTAGTTTTGCGCTTCAGCAATGCTACGATCATGTACTGCTTGTTCGAATAAGCGCTGTTCCTTTTCTTTATGCTCAACAGAGAAGCGAATCATCAGGACAAAACTTGCTGCGATGACCACCAAGCCACCTAAAATCATCAGTGTGGTTTGAATATCCAACATACCTTTGAGTAGGAACCCTGCTGCCACTGCACCAACGTTCCCCCCTGCGCCAATAATGCCTGCCACACCGCCCAAGGCATCACGATCAATGAAAGGCACCAAAGCGTAAGTTGCACCACATGCCATGTGCGTGAACAATGCAAAGACTGTCATTGCGAGAATCGCAAAGATAGGGGTATTCATTTGAGAGAATAGGACGAGGAAGAGACCTTCCAGCAAAATCATGCCAAACAACACTTTGGTACGACCATCAAGCCCTTTTTTGGTTGCGACTTTGTCTGACACAATGCCACCCAAAGCACGAGCAAACAGCGCTAGTAGGCCGAAAATACCTGCCGCCATTCCCGCTTCTTTTAAACCAAAGCTAAAATGGTCGACGTAGTACATCGCGACAATGTTGTGAATAAATATTTCAATCCCGAAACACGCGGCATAAGCGCCAAATAGAATCCAAACACGGTAGTTTTTCGCAGCATGCATCAGAATCGCTACACCACCTTTTTTATCTGAACCAACACTGGCACCCTCTGCACGAAGTTCTTTGAAGTTGCCTTGTGGACAATCTTGAGTAAATTTCCAGTACATCAAACCCACGATCAGCATCAGGACACCCGGAACAATCAGTGCAATTCTCCAGCCCATCGCTTGCTCTACACCAAACATCACCAAGGCACCGAGCATCAATGGCATAAGTACTTGTGTTGCACCACCGCCTGCATTACCCCAGCCTGCTGTCGCTGCGTTTGCAGTCCCGACTACGTTTGGCGCAAACATAATGCTGGTGTGATACTGAGTGATGACAAAGCTTGCCCCAATCGCACCAATCAATAGACGGAAGAACAAAAAGGATTCATAGCTATTTGCAGACGCGACTCCAAAGACTGGAATGCTGCCGAGTACAAGAAGTGCGGTATAGGTTTTACGCGGGCCGTATTTATCACACAATGGCCCCACAATAAGACGAACTAAAATGGTGATGGCTACAGCAGCAATATTAATATTGGCAATTTGATCTTTGGTTAAATGAAATTCACCCGCAATCACTGGCATCAGCGGCGCACAAGCGAACCAAGCAAAGAAGCAGACAAAAAAGGCGAGCCAACTCATGTGGAAGGCTCTCATTGCTGCGCCGTTAAAACTGAAAAGACTTATTTTTGTTGCTTTTTTAGCATGTAAATTTGAAGACATAACCTTCTCCAGACTGAACTGAGCGTATAGTTTTTCTACAGCACAAATACTTGCGATGTAGAAGCGATCAGAACGGACGTCGTTGGCCGTCTTACAAATTTGATTTAGAGTCGTCTTTGACTCATTAGGGATAATGCAACGAGTGTGCCAATATTTCTAATTTAATTTTAATCTGTTGTTTTTTAATATTTTATTTAAAATAAAATCTTATACTTCGATATAAGCAGCTCTTTTTATTTTTAAAGCACAACAGCTAATTTTTCCGACTTTTTAAAACCCTGCTACCTCTTGGTGCATTTTGCATTATCGATGAGCATCTGCTTTATCAAATAAACGACATTGCTTTGTTCTAAGCACGACATCTAGAAATTCGCCCTTAGACGTACAAATCGACTGAGAACATCAACACTTCAATTTACTGAATCCATATCCGTAAACTCTTTCATGAAAACTCCGATCACAACATATGCAACATGCATACTTTGTCTGTAATCGCGACCATAAAGATTGACTGCCTGATTCGAGATAAAGCTGGCATTTGTTAAGTTTGGCATTTAAATTGCTTGTACACTTTTAGATCTCATTTTCAGGTTTTCCTGAGCACTGTACAGTATGCCTAAACTGAAAATTGCATTGATTGATGACAATCAAGAACGCGCACAATATATTCGAAGTTCCCTCATCGAACATGATTTCGATGTAGTTGCCTGCCTGATTATCGATCACATCAATATTAGCCGCCTTGAACAATTAAGTGCGGATGTCATTTTGTTAGATATGGACCATCCGCAACGTGACATCATTGAAAGCTGTGTAAGCCAATTTAATCTGCCCACTGTTTTATTTACTAAAAATAGTCATAAAGACACCATTAAAAGTGCCATAGATGCTGGGGTGACAGCTTATATTGTGGATGGGATTGATCCTTCAAAGTTAGAAAATATTTTAGAAATCTCAATCGAGCAGTTTCGTAAACACAAAAAGTTGCTCACAGACTTACAAGACACCAAAAATAAACTCGCCGATCGTAAAGATGTGGAGCGTGCGAAAGTCTTACTGATGCAATTACATGGGCTATCTGAAGACGATGCCTTTCAATTGCTGCGTAAAAATGCCATGAGCCACCGTATGACCATCGGTGAAATGGCAAGACGTCTATTGGATGCTCAACAGCTTTTACAATCTCAACTCAAGGACTAAGTCATGGCTCAACTCGAAAAGTCACAACTTCATCTGGGCTATATTCCACTTTTAGACTGTGTTGCTTTACTATGGGCTAAACAACGCGGTTTTTTTGAGGAAGTAGGCTTAGACGTAAGCTTAGTCAAAGAAGCGTCTTGGGCAAGCTTAAGAGATCGTTTGGCTTTTGGTTTTCTAGACGCCGCACATTGCTTATCTGCCATGTTGCCTGCTACCGCACTCGCTCAAGATCAACTCGGTATTCCTCTACAAACCCCTCTCGTCTTAAGCTACAACAGTGCTTTTATCAGCTTAAGCCAAAAACTATGCTACGCGCTTGATATCAAAAAAACTGACGATGCAGCCACCACTGCACAAAAAGTTTTTAGCGTCATGCAACATGAACAGTATCTTCCGATTGCCCATGTGTTTAAGCAGTCTATTCATCATTATTGTTTACGCGAGTGGTTGGCGTTGGCCAATCCTGAATTTGCCAAACGCGTACATTTACGCACTTTACCGCCACCCTATATGGTGGAAGCCATTTCAAATCAATTGATCGATGGTTTTTGTGTTGGGGAACCTTGGAACACACAAGCGGAAATTCAAGGCTATAGCCAAATCATTGCGACTGGCTCAGAAATTATTCCTCGCGTCGCAGACAAAGTACTGGCTGTGACTCAAGAATGGGCTATCTCCAATCCTAATACACTTGCAGCCCTCGTCCAAGCCATCCAAAAAGCACAAGTTGAACTTAAACAAATGCAAGATCTTGAGCCTGTTTGGCAAGTCTTGGTCGATTACAACATCATTCGCTTTGCGTGTTCAGCAAGTGTTCACGTCGAAAAATATCACCTGATTCAGAACATCATTCGTAGTTTTATTCCCGAACAAGTCCAGCCGCAAGTTTCGGATTTTGTTTGGCTCACACAGCAAATGCAAAAATGGGATGATGTAAATTTAGATAGTGATGAAATTCACAGTATTAGTGAAAATTGCGTCATTTAAGAAAATACTTGATTTTTAAATTATTACTACATGTTACTTAAGACGTAATTACGCACTATTTTGAAACATTTATTCTGAATAATATTTTGAAGTAAATCTGTGATCTAACTTTACTACCACTTTATTAGACATTTTTCTTTAGCTTCCATTTATCTGAGCGTGCTATTTACTCATGCGAAAAGCACGTTAAGATATTTTAAAACATGAAAACAATAGATAAATAATCTTCATCACAACTTCTTTTTTAAACGTCAAACTAACCCAAGGACAGCGGGGGTGCATTATGTTTACCGAGGAAAATCGACATGTTTCTTTATTACATGCGATTAACAAAATACTGATTAAAGACTGGGATCCCCTGTGTATCTATCGCAATCCTGCACTACAAGATGAGTATGAGGAATACTTACCCAGTTTATTTCAATTCATTTGTGAACAAGCCAGTGAAACTGAAATTTTTGAATATTTATGGTGGGTGGAAAATAAGGTTATGGAAGTCAAAGGGAATAAGACCCATACTTTAAAAATTGCACATTTGTTGAAAGATTTACAGGAAGACTAAGCAGATTTTACGCCTGTAAATGCTCAATCAAATCGGTCACCATGTTGCTGTTGACGCAATACTCTTAAGTCTGCAAGCCCAGTATAAATTTCTGCTGCAATCAAGTCGCGGAACTGCTGTAACTGTTCTAGGTTTTCAATATGCATCAAACTTTGTCTGGGCATAAACTTAAAATAAAAAGGCAAGCGTTTCGGAATCAAATGTTTCGGCAAAGATGGGATCACCTCCCCTTTACGCAGTAATCGATTTAACTGCGGCACTTGTAGCAACTTTTGAAAATATTGGTGCTGAACCACTTTATTAGCATCAAAACCAATATCAAAGACTTCATCTCCACCTAACGCGGCAAACGGCACAATGTCATAGCCAAATTCTTGAGCAAGTTTTAAAAAGCCGTAGCGCTGTTTCCAAATCAGGTGGTACTGTTCGCCCTCACGTTTTAGAACTTCGCGTCCGCCACCAGGAAAAACCAAAATGGAATAGCCTTGTTGCATGGCTTCACGTACATAGGCTGGGACACCATCGACTGCACCAAATTTTTTCACCACACTGCGCCACAGCGGCAAATAAAAATGGCTATGATCAGCAATACTGACCACAGCCACTTGATGCTCATTATAGAGATAATCAATCAACATAGGTGAATCAAGCACACCATACATAGAATGATTTCCTACATACATTGCAGGTTGTGATGCATCTAACTGTTCAGCACCGATAAATGTCGGTGTGAAATAAACTTTGGATAAAGCACTCAGACGTTTAATCCATTTTGCATCATGTTCAACCTGCAACATACGGGCTTATGCGACGTGTTTTTTCACAAGCACAGCTCCAACAGAGTAACCTGCGCCGAATGAACACAAGACACCGTATTCACCGTCATTGACTTGGTCTGCTGTGCGGTGCAACGCAATAATGACACCTGCTGAAGAGGTATTTGCAAACTCATCTAAAATGATCGGTACTAAATCAGGCTGAGCATGTTCTTTGCCTACGACCAATTTCAAAATCAGCTCATTCATGCTGGCATTGGCTTGGTGTAACCAGAAACGCTTCACATCAGTCGGTGCAATGTTGTTTTTCTCAAGTTGCGCTGTAATCATTTTGGCAACCAGTGGACAAACTTCTTTGAACACTTTACGACCGTCTTGAGCGAAACGATTGTTTTCAATGTCTGCATCGACTTCACTTAAGTTTAGGAAACCAAAGTTATTGCGGATGTTGTTTGAGAACTGGGTGAATAAGTTAATGTCTTCAATTTCAAAACCAGTTTTGCTGTCGGTTTCTTCAATGATTGAAGCGGTTGCAACATCACCAAAGATAAAGTGACAATCACGTGAACGGTAGTCGGTATGACCAGAGGTGATTTCTACATTCACCAATAATACACGGCGTCCGCCTGCTTTGATCGCATCATAGGCTTGTTTAATGCCAAAAGTTGCTGCCGAACAAGCCACGTTCATGTCATAGGCATAGCCTTGAATACCAAGTGCAGTTTGAATTTCAATCGCAACAGCCGGATAAGCACGCTGTAAATTAGAGCACGATAAAATCACGACATCGATATCTTCTGCAGTTACGCCTGCATTTTCCATCGCTTGTTTTGCAGCGATCACACCCCATTCGGCTTGAATCGAGAGTTCATCATTTGAACGTTCATGTAACAATGGACGTAAACGCTTCGGATCTAAGATCCCTGTTTTCTCAACCACATAACGACGTTTTACACCAGATGCTTTTTCAATAAACTCTGCGCTTGACCCACGACGGGCTTCCAACTCGCCCGAAGCAATTTTGTCAGCATTGTCTAGGTTATACTGTTCCACATAAGCATTTAAACTTTCAACTAACTCTTCATTGGTAATGATGTCTTCAGGATGATAAAGACCCGTACCTGTAATGCGGATGCCCATGTAAAACTCCTTCTTTAAATTACCTATATCTTAACTGATTCCAAGCTTTTCCCATACTTTTTGCAAGCGAGTCGGAGAAATGGGCATCTTTGTCTTCATCGGTTGAGAGAATAAAGAAATCCGAAACTCCTCAACCATGAAATACAATTCTTTAAGGCGAGTGTCATTTTTAAACTTAAATAATTTTTCCATCCACGGGTCAACTTGATCAATGGCAGAATTATCCCTCTGTAGGTTATTGGGCAGGCGCTCCAAACGCAAGACCAATGCTTTCAAATATCGAGGAAATTCAAGCCAGATGTCGGAAGATTTCACATAAACAAAGTTTGATAAGCACATCAAATCTAGCTGATCTTCAACATCATCAATATTTTTCCCAAACACTGCATCATCTAAGACCAACAACTTTCGACGTATATCCTGCCATTGAATATAGATCTCTGTCACATCTGCCAGTGCTTTTTGCCCATGGGTCAGAAAAGTTTTTTTGACATTTGCAAGCAAGTTTTCAAACTCTTGTGCATTGACCGGCAGTTCATGAATCGACATTTGCAGTGTGGCATAAACTAACATTTGCTCCAGCTGCGCCTTATCGCCCAAAGGTGAATACGCCAATGCCAAAGGTTTGGAAATTTGTTTTTTCAACTGACGGACCAAATCCCCCAGCTGTATATGCACCAAACGAAGTACACCCTCGCGGTGCTGTTTAATCGCCTCAGCTTGATCATTAAAGGTCTGAATCACGACACCGGACTCATCCTTTTGTTCCAATACTGCAAAGGCCTTGGTCGGGACTAAAGCTTGATACTGCTTCACCACCACGCCCGTCACTTTTTGTGATGCTTCAAACACAAAATTTTCAGGAAAAGCTTGAAACTCTCCTTTGAGCTGTTTGACTGGACTATGGGTTTCCGTTCGGCAGCGCGCTTTTAACTCAGACAAGTCACGACCTTGTTCAATCACACGGCCTTTGTCATCAATGACTTTAATCAGCGGCAATAAATATTGTTCAACCCGATCAAAGCTAAAGTCTTTTTCAGTGATTTGTTCACCACGTAGCTGGAAGGCTAAAAAACTAAAAATATGCTGCTGCAAATGCATCGCATCTACTTTCGCCATTAGCTTTGCAGCCGTATCAGGGATAGGCACCAAGTGACGACGTTTATCTTTAGGTAATGCTTTGAGTAAGGCTTCCATTAAATCCTGACGCCAGCCGGGAATGCCCCACGACCACAAGTTTTCATCCACCTGAGGCAAGGCTTGCAACGGAATTTTCACTGTTGCACCATCTTCGTCATGGCTTGGATCAAAACGGTAACTGGCCGCAAGGCGCAGTTCGCCATTGCGTAAAAAATCGGGGAATTGTTGTGTGGTTGGACGGTCGTTCATCCACAGCGCATCATCATCGATAAATAAATAACGTGGGTTTTGCGGTTCAACCGTTGCGCGCCAGTCTTCAAAACTACGACGGCTTGCCACATCTTCAGGAACTTTAGCCGCATAAAACTGGTAAATAGTCTCTTCATCCACCACCAAATCACGGCGGCGTAGCTTATCTTCGACCCGCTCTACTTCTTCAAGTTTAAGCAGGTTGTGTTTTAAAAATGGTGGCGTAATGCCCAAATGTCCTGTCGTCAGTGCATCTCGAAGGAAAATTTCATGTGCTGCAACATGGTCGACTTTTTCATAGTTGATTTGACGTTTCGGCTCAATAATTAAGCCAAATAGTGAAATTTGGTCATAGGCATTGACCACACCTGCTTTTTTCGACCAGTGCGGCTCAAAATAGTGGTGCTTGAGCAAATCACCTGCTGCAAGCAAAATCCACTCAGGTTCAATTTTTGCCAGTGTACGAATGTAGACCTGTGAGGTTTCTACCATCTCAAAAGCCATGACCCAAGGCGTATTGGTCTTATGTAAAGTAGATGCTGGAAAAATGCGGGCCTTTTGCTGACGTACCGCCATAAACACATTGCGTTCATCGGTTTTATTGGCAATAAAAGACAACAAACCTGTTAAAAGCGCACGGTGTAAATTTTCATAACTGGCTTTTTTTTCATTAAAAGACAGCTTTAAGCCTTTTGCTAAATCGACCAATTGCTCATGAGTTTTCTTCCACTCACGTAGACGCAACCAACTTAAAAAGTGATTACGCGCAAAAGTACGACGTTTGTTTTCACTCATGTCTCGGTTGGCAACCAGTGCTTCCCAAAGTTTGATATAAAATAAAAAGTCAGAATCGGCTTCACGGAACAATGCATGTTTTTGATCTGCTTGCATTTGTTTATCCGCAGGGCGTTCACGTGGGTCTTGTACGGCCAAGGCAGCAACGATCACCAAGACTTCATTCAACACACCAAAATGTGCCCCACCCAAAATCATACGGGCCAAACGTGGATCAATTGGCATTTTGGCCATTTGTTGACCAATTTTGGTTAATCCACCTTGTATGCCTCCTTTACCTACAGAAGAAGATGTTACGGACTGCTTTTCATCTGTAACTTTTGGCGGATTCTTATCAGACATAGCCCCAAGTTCAACCAACAACTTACGACCATCGTTGACTAAACGATGATCTGGCGGCTCAATAAAATCAAAATCTTCTAAAGCACCCAGCCCTAAACTTTGCATCTGTAAAATCACTGAAGCTAAGTTCGTTCGCTTAATTTCGGGTTCAGTAAACTCTGGGCGACTTTGAAAGTCTTCCTCAGAATACAAACGAATACATACACCTGGAGCAATACGACCACAACGACCTTTACGCTGATTTGCTGCGGCCTGAGAAACTGCTTCAATCGGTAAACGCTGTACGCGTGAACGATAGTTATAGCGAGAAATACGCGCAAAACCACTGTCAATCACATAACGAATATTGGGTACAGTCAGCGCTGTTTCTGCAACGTTGGTGGCGATAATAATGCGTCGCCCGCCACCTGATGGATTAAATATTTTTTGTTGTTCAGCTAAAGCCAAGCGCGCATATAAAGGTAAAATTTCTGTATGTCGCGGTCCATGCTTTTGCAAAGTTTCTTGTAACTCACGAATCTCTTGTTCGGTACTGGCAAAAATTAAAGTATCGGCATATTCAGGATGTCCTTTTTCTTGTGCATCCCGAAAACATTCCTCTACAGCTTGCACGACAGCACGAGGCAGGTTTTCTTCAAAGTCATCAAACTCATCATCATCACTACCGACAATGCTCATCTCAGATACAGGGCGATAACGTAGTTCGACTGGAAAGCTACGACCTTCTACTTCAAAAATAGGCGCATTGTTAAAGTACTGACTAAAACGGTTTACATCTAAAGTTGCCGAAGTGATGATGACTTTTAAATCTTTACGGCGAGGCAAAAGCTGTTTGAGATAACCCATGATAAAGTCGATATTGAGCGAACGCTCATGCGCTTCATCGATAATAATGGTGTCGTATTTATTGAGATAACGGTCATTGGCCAGCTCTGCCAGCAAAATACCATCCGTCATTAAACGGACGATCGAATCCTGCGACCCTTGTTCATTAAAGCGAACTTTAAAGGAAATCGACTCGCCAAGTTTCTCACCAACTTCTTCCGCAATACGCTGGGACACGCTACGCGCAGCCAAACGACGTGGCTGTGTGTGACCAATCAGACCGGTTAAACCACGACCCGCCAACATTGCAATTTGCGGTAGCTGTGTGGTTTTACCCGAACCCGTCTCCCCTGCAACGATAATCACTTGATGCTCTTGAATGGCATCAATTAACTTGTCTGCATACTGCGTAACAGGCAGGTCTTGATTCAGTTTAATATTCGGAATGCGTTCAATACGCTCTAGAACTTTTAAATGCGACTGTTCAAATAATGCTTGATATTGCTTTTCGTTGGCATCTTTTCCTTTTTTGAGTCGGTTTAAACGATGACGGTCTTTGACCATCACCAATTGCTCTATATTTAAAGGACGCTGCACAGAAAAAATACCTACATCAAAAACATCAATCGCTTAGTTTACGTGGTAATACAGCGAAGCGAAAGTACAGCATAATTTTTTAATTTTAACTTTTTTTCAAATATCCCCTTGAATTTTAAGCCTAGGGACATCATGTCTGTAGACGAGTTGCGGAATAGATGATTTTGTCATTTGGTCATCATATTTATCATGCTAAATGAACAGAATGATCACATTCGCTGAAATAGTCTGGAGTAAGATTCGGTTTTTCCGATTCTTGTAATGTAAAAATACTGTTTCAGCAATAACAAAAATTTCGATACCCTATTCAACATTAAATACAAACCCCAATCATGGAGACAATGATGAGCTTGATTAATACTGAAGTAAAACCATTCGCAGCTACTGCATATCACAACGGTCAATTTGTTGACGTAACTGAAGCAGATCTTAAAGGCAAATGGTCTGTAGTATTCTTCTACCCAGCTGACTTCACTTTCGTTTGCCCAACTGAACTTGGTGACCTTGCTGACAACTACGCTGAATTCCAAAAATTAGGCGTGGAAATCTACGGTGTTTCTACTGACACTCACTTCACTCACAAAGCTTGGCACGACACTTCTGAAGTTATTGGTAAAATCCAATACCCATTAATCGGCGACCCAACTTGGACTCTTTCTAAAAACTTCGACGTTCTAATCGAAGCTGCTGGTCTTGCTGACCGTGGTACTTTCGTAATCGATCCAGAAGGTAAAATCCAGATCGTTGAAATCAACGCTGGTGGTATTGGTCGTGATGCTCAAGAATTACTTCGTAAAGTTAAAGCAGCTCAATACGTTCACGCTCACCCAGGTGAAGTTTGCCCAGCTAAATGGAAAGAAGGCGAAGCAACTCTTGCTCCTTCAATCGACCTAGTAGGTAAAATCTAATCTAAATTAGATTGAACACATAAAAAACCACGCTTTTTAGCGTGGTTTTTTATGGCCAAGATAACAGCACAATATGACAAGAAAGAGAAAAATATAGAATAAGAAAGAGCTATCCTTTATGCGTTACACATAATTCATGACTGGAATTCAGTGCTTGTACCCGCTACAGTAGAATGAATACATGCAGCTCTTTGAAGAATAAAAATGACTTATCAAGTTCATATGATTGATGTGAAAAACCAACTCCAAAACTATATTTGGCTACTGGAACACACCTCATCAAAGCAAGTCGTGGTGGTTGATCCAACTGAGGCTGGATTAGTTGAAGATTATTGCACTGAACATGGCTTAAACATTGCTCAAATTTGGCTGACTCATTGGCATAAAGACCATATTGGCGGTGTCTCTGACCTGATTGCGAGTCGGAATATTCCTGTGTATGGGCCACGTGAGGAATTATCTAAAATTCCATTCATCACCCATGCATTGATGGATGATGACTATTTTTCATTTCATGATTTACATGTCGACGTTTTAGCAGTTCCAGGCCACACACTGGGCCATATTGTGTACTTTATTGAATCTATCCAGACTTTATTTTGCGGTGACACTCTGTTTGCTATGGGCTGTGGGCGAGTGTTTGAAGGTACACATGAGCAGATGTACCATTCGCTCAATCGTTTAGCGGCTTTACCTGCCGAAACCAAAGTCTATTGTACGCACGAATACACGCTCTCTAACGCGAAGTTTGCCATCCATGTTGAACCAGACAATATCGCCATTCAAGAACGTTTAGACCGTGTCGAAACCATGCGTTATTTGGGGCAATGTACCCTTCCAAGCAGTATTGAGATCGAACTCGAAACCAATCCTTTTTTACGTACAGAAAATGTTGAAGAGTTTAAACGACTGCGTGATCTGAAGGATCAATTTTAATTGGTCTCCGCCTTCTAGAGACTGCTGACTAACGCAGTCTCCTATTATGTATGTATGCTTCTATTGAGTTATAACGATCAGTTTGGGCTCCCACCCTTAACCTTTGAGCTCTCAAAATTTCAACCTACGCAGTTTCAAGCCACACGATGCCTGAATCGAATGATCACGAGCAAGGCTGTTTGAAAATACTGTCACAAAAGACCCAGCCTTTGAAAAAAATCATTACATTTCTATTTATGACAAAATACTTCTCTATCACGAACGCACATAATTCCATTGTATTGAGACTCATCTCAAAATATTATTATTTTTCATCATGATAAAATTATTTTAAACAATGAAAAACTATCGTTTATGCTTTCTATACGTTTTCGCCTTAGTTTAGATTGCTTTAAAAAGAGACAAAAACAAAAATATATAAAAAAATCCCCTTTAAAAAAGCGTGAAATATCCCTATTAATAATTTATCAGTGAAAAAGGAATATCCTCGTGAAAAAAGTAGTGAAAGCAAAAAACCTCATCGCCTTTCGTATTTGGCTAGAGAAATTAGGTTATTCAGTTAAAACTTTAGCAGACAACCGTGGCTTTACTTTTAGCTTTAAAAAAGAATATGGACTGGTGACTTGCGACCTAGCGGGCAATAACTTAGCCATGCAGCTCGGTGAAGAATTCGAAGACCATTTGAAAGCCTAAAATTGCTCCATACTTACTTCGCGTGACGAATCAAAATTTAGCCCCTTAAAGGGGCTTTTTTTATATATGAATCATCTATTAAATTTTAGGCAATAAAAAAGCAAGGCTTAATACCTTGCTTCATTACTGATGGTGGGGACGGAGAGACTCGAACTCTCACACCTTGCGGCGCTGGAACCTAAATCCAGTGCGTCTACCAATTTCGCCACGTCCCCATCAGGGTGCTAACTTTGCGTTAGACTTTAAGTTGGCAGAGGATCAAGGATTCGAACCTTGACGAACGGTTTTGGAGACCGTCATGCTACCATTACACCAATCCTCTATTGCCTTATAAACCATCTTAATTCAAATGATTTATGGTGGGGACGGAGAGACTCGAACTCTCACACCTTGCGGCGCTGGAACCTAAATCCAGTGCGTCTACCAATTTCGCCACGTCCCCAATGGCTGTGTATATTATAGCGATAGACACTATATGACAAGCGCTTTTATAAGCAATCACCCGCTTTTCTGTCATAAAATCGACAGTTGAATCTATTTTTATGCTCTATCTGTATAAAAAGACTATTCAGCTCTTTACTAAATTTTAGGCAATAAAAAAGCAAGGCTTAATACCTTGCTTCATTACTGATGGTGGGGACGGAGAGACTCGAACTCTCACACCTTGCGGCGCTGGAACCTAAATCCAGTGCGTCTACCAATTTCGCCACGTCCCCATCAGGGTGCTAACTTTGCGTTAGACTTTAAGTTGGCAGAGGATCAAGGATTCGAACCTTGACGAACGGTTTTGGAGACCGTCATGCTACCATTACACCAATCCTCTATTGCCTTATAAACCATCTTAATTCAAATGATTTATGGTGGGGACGGAGAGACTCGAACTCTCACACCTTGCGGCGCTGGAACCTAAATCCAGTGCGTCTACCAATTTCGCCACGTCCCCAATGGCTGTGTATACTATAGGGATCATTTTCGCATGACAAGCAATTTTTAAGAAAAACACACTCATTTGATTAAATAAGAAACAATAATCATATACTTGGCTTTTTCTCATTCAATTTCAGTCATTAAGCATCGTTTTGCAGCCATGGTATTTTGCCATCTTTGGCTTTTTTGCTTAGCTAAAAGTCGCTGTAAAAGTGGACTAAAACCCTGAAAAGGTTCTGGAAGCGCTATCTTCAAAAACTGACAGTGTAAATACGCCCAATCTTGGTAGCTTGATGCCTGCAAACGTTGATCAGTCAACCACTCAAGTAGAATGATCCCGAGTGCATACAGGTCGGTTTGTACGGTCTTTGCTTCACCATGAAATAATTCAGGTGCCATATAGCGCGGTGTCGCCGTTAGAGCCTTTTGACAGCTTATTTCACCAATTCTTTGGCTCTGCTCAAAATCAATTAATTTACATGTAGAACCATCTAACAAAAAATGCGAAGCTTTTAAATCAGCATGAATCCACCCCATCTGATGTAATTCTTCAACAGCATTCAGCATTTTAAAAATGATATGAATGACATGATCACGACTTAACTGATGGGGATTCGCCATAAGTAAGGATGGAACATCTTTTAAGATGAGTGCGGCTTTCACCAGCTCTGAGTGAAACTCAAAATTTTCAAGGATTTGCACTTCAGGCAAGAACTTTGGCAGTTGCAGCATCGCAAGTGCATGTTGATAAAAACTAAGTTCAGTGTCAAAGCCGTTAATTAGCGCCACATGCTCTGATAGCGACTGATACTTTAACCAATACCCCTGCCCTGCAACTTCAAAGCGATAAAGCCTTCGCCCCCAGCCCAAACGCTGAGTCGGAGTATGAAGCGACATCGCGAGAGCATTTAATTCTTGACGATTAAACTGCCAAGAATTCGGATTCATTCATCTCTGCCGTATCCAATGCAGTTAAGACCTCTAAACAATGTTGTATAGTTTTCCCGACACGAGCATGTGTTTCAATCATTGAGATTTTTGGCCAAGTTGCACGTTCGCCTTCACGTTGTAAGAGCTTAAACAAGTGTGGTCTTGGATTTTGCAGCATATAACTATAATGGCGCAGGCCATATTTCCCTACAATGTTCACATCGCCATAATAACGCTGATCCACCACGCCATAGCCATGATCCAGTAAACGGCGGATCGGTGGAATCATCCCCACACGCTCACGGGCAAAGTCCATCACCCCTTTACTAATCACTTTGCCTTGTCTGCGTACAATTCGTTCAGGCCAGCTCAACATGTCTTTACGAAACCGTGCTTCATCCGACTGCATAAACGGCACCACATGTGGGTTCACTTGACTGGCAATGGTGTAGTTTAAATTGTATAAACGCGCCATTTTTTCCTGCGGGAAATCGCTACGCACACTACCATCGACCCAGCGTGTCGAAGACATATAGGGAGTATATAAGCCATCATGTCGCTTACTGGTGAGCTTGACTGGTGGAAATAGAATCGGCACTGCACAAGACGCGAGCACCGCACTCCACACCAATAAGTCAGGTGAAGTAAAGGTATTCATAATGCGTGGATTTTGTGAGGCATCATAAGGCGCAACCGCTACATTGTTATATAAGCCTGACTGCTTAAAGGCCTCTTCAAAGGTAACGTCACCCAAATTTGCAATTAAAAAGTTTTTTAAATGCTTTACATCCGCTAAGCCGCCATTGCCCTTTAAGACCTCACGAAAGCCTCGAAATTGAAAAGCATCGGTAAAAAAGTTTTCACCATTTAAGATGCTCAGCATTTCTGCAGGCGTTGCTCGCCCCAGCATCGCTGTCATAATGGCACCCGCACTTGAACCAGACAGTACTTTCGGCATCAGGTCTTGCTCAAGCAAAGCCTTACACACACCTGTATGAAACAGTCCTAATGTTGCACCGCCTGAAAACATCATGGCTGGTTGCCCAAAAGCTTTTTGGCAGTGCTGAAAAAATTCAATTTTTTGCTGTTTATCTAAACACTGGCAATCTGTAGATGCTACAAATGCTAAACCCAAACTGACTTCTTCAATATAGTCTTCAATAATTTTTTTGGTGCCGACATAGGTTGCGGTAAACAACATGGGATGAGCAATATTGGCAATGTCGTAACTCAAACCTTCTCGTAGCAGGTACATTAAATCGGTCGTACGCTTTTGTTGGCGATAACGCTTCAACAAACCCAAACGATGGGTAATCACTTCTGCATCGAAATAAGGTGAACAGTTGTCATACTTCCACTCTTGCGCCCCTGACTCTTCATCAATTCTAAGTGCAATGCTTTTCCACTCAGTATAGTTCTCTGCCTGAGCCAATTGGTTTTTCAGTTTTTTGATTCGATAGGCTTGGTGCGGGTTGATTTCCCGTGTGAAATCTTTAAACAACATATTCATCCTCACCCACTTTTTTTGTTTTCCTAAAATTTCACTGACACGTTCAACCGTCAGTCTAACTGACTATGTGCAAATTATGTGAGCATTACAATTGCCATTTCAACCCTAAAATTGGCAAATCTGCACCACGTTAAGGGTTTGATGCGGCTAGATCGGATGTTAAGATCAACGACAAGTGTAATTATAAGCTGATTAATCATGGCGACCATTGACCTACCGAACAATATCTTAGAAGCACTATCGACTGTACTCCAACAACTACAGCAAAGCCTACCAGAAGTTAAACAAGCACCTGATTTTTCAGCGATTGCCTTTAAATGGGAAAATGGCGAGTTAAAAGCGATTCATCAGCTCAAACGAATCGAATTAAATGATTTAAAAGGCATTGAGCGTCAAAAAGAAAAAGTACTGCAAAATACAGAACAGTTTCTTAATGGTTTACCTGCCAATGACGTCCTGCTTACTGGCTCTCGCGGGACAGGCAAGTCCTCTATTGTGCGTGCTTTATTAACGGAATACGCAGAGCAAGGCTTAAGGCTGATTGAAATTGAACGTGATGATTTATCCGAACTGCCTGAAATTCAAAAGCTAATTGCAGAGCGCCCTGAAAAGTTTATTGTGTATTGTGATGACTTGGCTTTTAACGCCGAAGATGAAAACTATCGCAGTTTAAAAAGTGTGCTGGATGGATCTTTGCAGTCAGGTTCAAGTAATTTTATTATCTATGCCACCAGTAATCGTCGTCATTTACTGCCTGAGTTTATGCATGAAAACACACCTGTGACTCGAGTCGACGTACCGCAGTACACTGAACTGCATCCACAAGAAGCGATTGAAGAAAAAATTTCACTCTCCGATCGTTTTGGATTATGGCTGTCTTTTTATCCAATGGATCAAAACTTATATTTGGACATTGTGCAGCACTACTTAGCAAAAGCTCAAATCGCCATGGACGATATGGTACGAGCCGAAGCGCTTCGTTGGTGTCAGTCGCGTGGACAACGCTCTGGACGTGCCGCGTATCAATTTTCTAAACACTGGGTCGGTTCACAACAATTAAAACAGCTTTAGGATAAAAATACTGATAGGAACTTAAGCATCTATTTTATCTAATTTTTACGACTAACAGTTCAGTCTAATCAAATAAATAACCCAAATTCCGCATTAGAATTTGGGTTATTTATTTGAAAAAATGAGGGATGAATATCAGTTCAAATAGCTTTGATCTGATTATTGATATTTATCTAAGTTTGTTTCTGGCCCATCTTTGACCACAGCTTGCGCTTTTGCATAACTCTCCATTAAGCATTTATATTCTGGGCAGACATGATCTGAAAGAATTTCGGCAAAACGGGAGCCTTCAGGACGGTTCCAAGTACGCATTAACTCGGCCACAATCGCAAAAGTATCGGTTGGAATTGCGCCCGCTTGGGTCACACGAGCAATTGATGTATCTGTGGCTAATTTGCTCCAGTTACCTGATGCATCCACAACACAATAGACGTTATAACCTTCTTTACGAGCGCTTACAGCAGGGAAAGTCATACATACACTGGTCAGCGTTCCAGCAATAATCAGTGTCTTCCTACCCGTTTTTTTAACTTCATCTACAAATAAGGGATTGTCCCAAGTATTAATTTGTCCAGTACGTGGTACATAAACTGCATGCGGAGCAAAGTGATGAATTTCAGGAATTAAAGGGCCATTGGGGCCGTCAGGTACAGAAGCCGTGGTAATTACAGGTATATTTAATAAAGTTGCTGCTTTTGCAATTGCAATCACATAATTGCGTAAGTCGGGTACAGGTACATCGCGTACGGTATTAAAAAGTCCACTTTGATGGTCAATCAGTAGAATTATCGAATCATCAGGGTCTAGCATTCCATTAGTAGCCGCCATGGGTAACACCTCTAAAATTTTCTTCTAATTATGTACTTCCATTGTTGTAATGAAAGTTCCTAAGACAGACCGTCATAGCTTTGTGATTTATACGACCAAGATATTTTTAATGAAATCTACATCTGCCTTTCATATAAACTAAAGAATATCCTTAAGCTCAGGAAGCTAAATCATGTTACTTGTTGTAATTGGCCTTCGTGGCTTTGAGTTTTATCCTCGTATAGAAATAAAAATTTAAGAAAAATACAAACTATTAATATTAATCAATACCTTAAAACCATATAAAATAAAATTTTAATTAAATTCAGAAATACTCAAAGTCTTAATCTCTTGAGATCAATCAAAAACCACGCTAGGCATACTTATCCCCAATTTCTATGGATAAACCTATGGGTAAATACTTTTAACTTGGTGCTAAGCTACATTTAAGTGAGTCAAAAAATATTCTTAAAGTCTAAGCAGCGCATTTTTAAAAGCCCTTTGGTAAAGACCTAAATGTAAAAAAGCCCAACATTTAGTCGGGCTTTAAACTGATCAAATGAAAGTCTTAGACTTCACTGGGATTAGTCAACTCAGTCATTGGCCAGCGTGGTGTTGTCGTTACAGCTAAACCATCTTGCTGTCCTGCTTTTAAACGCTGATAACCAGCAAAAGCAATCATAGCGCCATTGTCCGTACAAAGTGCAGGTTCGGCATAGTAAACCTGAGCACGAATCTTGGTTAAATCTGCTTCCAAACGCTCACGTAAACGTTTATTGGCACTGACACCACCTGCGATCACTAAGCGTTTTAAACCTATTTGCTTCAACGCTTTCACAGATTTTTTAACTAAGGTATCCACGATAGCTTCTTGGAAACTCGCTGCAATATCCGCATCACGGTTTTCGTCACCGAGTTTTTTCATTTGCACAGATACGGCTGTTTTTAAACCACTAAATGAAAACTCCAAACCTTGATGCAGCATTGGACGTGGGAAAGCAAAGGCATTCGGATCACCTTGCTCAGCCAGTTTTGAAATATTTGGGCCACCTGGATACGGTAATCCCATCATTTTCGCAACCTTATCAAAGGCCTCACCTGCAGCATCATCAATCGACTCCCCCAATAATTCGTACTGTCCAATCCCATAGGCAGCCATCAATTGAGAATGTCCACCTGAGACCAAAAGTGCTACAAAAGGAAATTCTGGCGGCGTTTCCGATAAAAGTGGTGCCAACATATGCCCTTCCATATGATGCACACCAATTGCAGGTTTATTTAAAGCAAAGGCCAAAGTTCGACCAAACAGCGCACCTGTCATCAGCGCGCCCATCAAACCTGGGCCACGCGTATATGCCACGGCATCAATTTCAGATTTTTTTACACCACTTTCTTCAAGCAGTTGATTCATCAATGGAATCAGCTTACGCACATGGTCACGCGATGCCAACTCCGGCACCACACCACCATACTCTGCATGCAGTTTAATTTGGCTGTACAGCACTTGCCCACGTAAACCCGACTCGCTGTCATAAAGGGCAAGTCCTGTTTCATCACAAGATGTTTCTAAGCCTAAAACGATCATTAAACTGCCTATAACCTGTATCAAATCTATTGCGTGAACCATTATAGACTTGTGGTATGAGATGTAAATGAGTAAAATACTGACCTTCACTTGTGATCAGGGCAATGTCGCCCAGATCTTATCCATAACTTAATGAGGATTCTTCATGCCACAAGTTAAATTGAAAGAAGGCGAACCAGTAGACGTAGCTATCCGTCGTTTCAAACGTTCATGCGAAAAAGCGGGCGTTTTAGCTGACGTTCGTAAGCGCGAATTCTACGAGAAACCAACTCAAGAACGTAAGCGCAAAAAAGCTGCTGCTGTTAAACGCTACCAAAAGAAATTGGCGCGTGAATCAGTACGTACTACTCGCCTTTACTAAGATTAATTTGTGATTGACTGCCTGGACTAAATAATGACTACTTTAAAAAGCCAAATAACTGAAGTTTTGAAAGCCACTATGCGTGCTAAAGAAATGGATAAGTTAACGGTAATTCGTGGTCTACAGGCGGCAATTAAGCAAATCGAAGTCGATGAGCGCAAAGAACTTGACGACGCTCAAGTTCTTGCGGTCATTGAAAAACAAATTAAACAACGTAAAGAATCGATCAAAGCCTTTGAAGGCGCTGGTCGAGAAGATTTAGCTAGTAAGGAACAAGCCGAACTTGAGGTTTTATCTCAATTTCTACCAGAAGCTATGACTGAGGAAGAACTTGATTCCATGATTGCGCAAACGATTGCAGCGCAAGAAGCTACTAGCATGAAAGATATGGGTAAGGTGATGAATTCTCTGCGTCCGCTCATAGCCGGGCGCGCCGATCCTTCTCAAGTTTCAGCAAAAATTAAAGCAAAACTGGCTTAATTTAAAAATCTTTAAATCGATTACGTTGAACTGACCTTAAAAAGGCAGTTCAAAGTTTTATTTTCTATAAAAATTATTATTTTTATTTTATCTATTCATTCTCAGCTTTAAAACAAATCCTGACTCATCTCTGTTTTATCCCTCTATTTGCAATACCGCTTTCCTAAGCTCTAAATTGTCGATCCTTTTGCATTTGGGTTAAACGCGTTTTAATGGTCGCTGACATTGATTCATTATCTTTCGCTAAACGCTGAGCATGCAATAAAGATTTAATCGCTTCTTCTTCAAAGCCCGACCAGAACTGCACTTCAGCCCGATAGCGCAAAACATTAATGGTATGCATTGACGACTTTTTATCTAAACTCGCAGCTTGCTGCATCAGTCTCCACGCATTCACATCACGCGGATTATTTTTCAAAAACCGATTGAGTACAGGCTGCGCAAGCTCAGGTCGATTCTGACGAATATAAACTTCAGCCAATTTATAATTTAAAGCCCGATTTTCAGGCATGATGCTCGCAGGTGATTGGATAACAGCAAGGGCTTCATTCACACGATTTTGTCCAAGCAAAATATCAGTTTGAATCAAGGTCTGCAGGTTATGTAATTTCTGATGCGACTTGGCCTGATCTAACACTTGTTGAGCAAGTTTATAGTCACCTTGTTTGAGGTAAAAACTAGCCAAAGCCAATTGTGCTGCATAGCTGTTACGGCTTACCAGCATCTGAAGTTGCTGTTCTGTCGCCTGATTCGATATCACCATGGTATACAGCTTTAAGATCTCAAAGTCTTCATCACGCCAAATAGATTTCACTTTAGGCAACTGATTCGCTCTGAGTCTTGCCTCACTCATCCGCTCAGTCGTGAGTGGGTGTGTGAACCAAAAGTCGGGTAAAAAACTCACTCGACTGGTTGCACGGTGCATCACTTCAAAAAAATCAGCCATACTTTGCGGGTTATAACCAGCGCTATACATATACTGCATCCCTATACGGTCAGCTTCACGCTCTTGGTTACGACTATAAGACAGCTGCTTGTCCATGAGTGCGGCTTGCGTACCAACCATGACCGCAGAACCGACATCACCATCGGCTTGAGACGCAACCAAAGCACCAACCAAAATCCCTGCCAGCGCGAGCAACCCCTGCCCCTTAAACGCCTCTTGCGAACGACTGTAGTGGCGCTGTGTGACGTGCGCAATTTCGTGCGCCATTACGCCGGCAACTTCATCCATATTATTGGCATTGGTAATCAAACCAGCGTTTAATGCAAACAAACCACCCGGGACTGCAAAGGCATTAATTTGCGGGTCATTAATGACCACCAGACCAATCGGTTGACCAAGCTGGGTTTGACTCAAAATGCTTGAAAAAGCATTCATCAGTTGATCTTCTAGCCACGGATTTTGCGTAACAGGTAGCTGACGCTGTACTTCACGATAAACTTTTTCACCAATATAGCGCTCATTATATTGATCAATAAAACCTATACCTGAACCAATCTCAGGTACATTGAACTGTGGGGCATTCGTAAGAAATTGACCTTCTGCAAAACCAACAGTCGAAATAAGACTTAAACTGCACGCACACAGAAAACGCTTCAACCCTCACCCCGACTTTATTTAAAGGAATCGAATGAATATAACATTGATAATTGAATGAAAATGCAATGAAGTGTTATCAAATTTTTATCTAAATTCAGGATTCACCACATATGGAGGTTGACTACCTTCCAATGCTTTCACCAAGTTTTGGTAAGCCAACTCTGCCATTTTTTTACGTGTTACAGATGTTGCAGAACCAATATGTGGCAACGTTACCACATTATGCAGCTGGAACAGTGCTGAATCTTGCAAGGGTTCTTTTTCATAAACATCCAGCCCAGCTGCAAAAATTTGCTTTTGCTCCAAGGCCTGAATAAGTGCCTGTTCATCCACTACGGCACCACGCGAAATATTTACAAAGACGGCATGAGATTGCATTTTCTTAAATGCTTCTGCATCAATCAAATGCTGCGTATTCGCGTTTAGATCAACCGCCACAACAATGAAGTCCGATTGCTCTAACAGCTCATCTAATTCGCAAAAACGTGCATTTAAGGGTTGTGCCAATTCTAATTTTTCTCGGCGCCCGTGATACAAAATATTCATATTGAAACCATGAAAACCACGTCGCGCAATTGCCGCACCAATATTCCCTAAACCAATTATACCCAATGTTTGACCAAAAATTTCCTGACCAAATTGTGCCTGCCCGACAGTACGCGACCACTGACCTGTTTTGGTCCATTGATCCAAATAAGGCACTTGACGCGCCGCACTCATCAACAAAGTAAAGGCCAAATCGGCAGTCGTTTCAGTTAGCACATGAGGGGTGTGGCTGAGCCAAATTTTTGCTTGGTTTAAGTAGTTCAGATCATAGTTGTCATAGCCAACACTAACACTAGATATAATTTTGAGCTGTTTCGCAGTTTCTAGGTTGTTTTGATTCAGTAAACGCCCTGCACCAATCATGGCATCCGCATCCGCAACTTGCTCACGGATTTGCGTATTTACATCACCTGCTTTCGGGTTGATGACCACCACGTGATAACGCTGCTCTAGGCGCTGTAATACTTCTGCATCTATTTGACTAAAAACAACGACTTTCTGCTTCATACCTATTCCATATTTTGTTGTTTTGCTCGCATCATGTGCCACAGGGCTTTTTTAAGTAATGGCTGATCAAGCATTTCTTGTAAGCTTGCTGCTTGTGTGACTTTTATACCATTAGCATTTGGTATAGAGCCCAATGCAATAACTGTTTTGCCCTGACTTAAACCATCAATGAAACCTTGAATATAACTCTGAACACCGCGCCCATCTTGGAAATTCAACAAAGGAAAAGGCCAATTCAGCGCATATTTTTGCGCAGGTAAGGCCTGCACAATATTTTGCCACAACTGTTGCTGCTCCAAGCTCAATTGTGTCGCTTCAAGCACCAAAGCGCAGTGCTCCAAAGCAACAGCTTGCAACTGAAAAGCCTCAACATGGATGGCCTCTCGGACAATCTCTTCTTTTAATGCTGTAACAACTTCTTGTTCAATCGGCTGCGTTGCAATTTCAGCAGGAGGCGCTGGATGTGGAAGCTTATTCTGTACAAGTGGATGTTCAGAAATGCTTTTGGCTTCGGGCTGAGATTGAGGTCGTACAATTTCAGAAATAATCTCAGTCGTGCTTTGATCTCGCCAGATCGATGTGGTTGCATTTTGTTGAGACGGCAAAAAAGCAGGAACCCACAAATCAATTCCTAAACTCGCCAAAACCTCACGCTGATGCCCGATCATCTTTTACCTTCACACTTAATTCAGTGCATATTCTATCGAGAAATGCCTAGAGATGCTGTTCTTTTCACATATTATTCGCATAGACAATATGCAAATACTAAGAACGCATTAAACCCTCAATTAAACAATCATCAAGCGATTTTTCTTTTGCATTTGCTCAACAATCTCTTCACTGTCGAAACCGAGACGCCAATAAAGCAACTCCAAAACATCCTGCTCATCTTGAGTAATAATGCGGTCGTTCCATAGACAAATTTCAGCCACCCCCAAAATACTTAAACGATCCCGCAGCAGCAGCCCCGCCATATCATTTAAAATTTCGGCCAAATCAATCGGCTCATCTGAAATTTCCGCATACTGCTCTAACTCTTGTACAGTTAAAACTCGACGCAAGATTTTCTCTCGTACTTCCAACTGTGTTTCACTATTGATTTGCTGCACATGTAACAAAGCATCAATTAAACGCACAATCTGCGGTTTAACTTCATCTAGAGCCGCAGGTGTATGCACAGGCAACAAATTCAGCTCAAACTTAACCCGTTCAAGTAGCAGTGCATCCAACAGTCCAATTTCACCGTCTTCTTGAATAATCTTCGCCAACTTTAATAAAAACTGGCGTGCAATTGTCGCTGGCATGCCACCAATATTTCGGCATGCCTCATGGAAAATTGAAATATGAACACGGCCATCTAGATTTAATAGTGAATCCACAATGGCACGGCTGACTTCAGCCTCAGCAGGAATAAACTCACGGAATTGACGAATCATGAGAATCGCGACCATCAGCTCGCGCGAACCTGTTGCGGTCTGTAAAGCTCGCTGAATTAACTCTGGACGTTCAATATGTGCACGTACTTCAGGGTTAAGCGGTTTAATTGCATCTTTAATGGCAAAACTAATTGGAGACAGTCTTAATAAGGGCAAAGGCTGCGGTGAAGTCCAAGGCGCTTGGAAATCTGCGTACTGCTCTTCTAAGGAACGAAACAAGCCAAATAACGGACGGTTGCGCAGTTTTTCTAGGTTTTCCAACTGTATGTCTTGAACCAAATTCGGATTCATTTCATAAATACGTTCTTCAATGCTTGGATGAATATTCATCCAACTTTGCGCACTTAATGAGTTGGCAAAACACATGTGTGCAATCGACTCAGAATATTCACTGTGAATTTGCGAACCTGCGTGATGCACATAGATACGCATGAGAGTTTGAATATTGGCATCATTTTGCATCAGACGACGTGTTTTCATATCATTTTTTAAAGTACGCCCCCCCAACGTCAGAAACTTAATACAGCGTGTAACCAGCACCCCCAAACTTCCAATCAGCCAGATCACACCACCTGTTGCAACAAAAGTGGTTTCAAAACTTTGCGACTTTTTATGATGAGTTGAAAATCCCAATTTAGCAATTTTACTGCCCCACTGACTGAAGGTGGTGAGGGCACTATATAAAATTTTTAACCGAGTATTTTCAGCGGTCTCACCTGATAAAATTTGATTAAACTCATGATTCAATAACCCCGTCAGCTCAAGTTCATCGAGGTTTTGCAGGGCGCCCCACGTTAAAATAATCGCAATATCTTTGGGATAAAAACCAGCAGTTAAGGCATTCACCCCCACTTCATCGGGCAAAACATAGACCGCAGGTGTTTCAATTAAAAAAGTATCCGCTAGTTTTTCTGTAATTTTCAGTGCAATACTTTCTTCTGGTGTACTTTCAATCAAACTTAAACGTCGTGCACGCAGCTGCTTGGCCAAACTGTGTCCGCCTGAACGGAACACATACAACTCATATACCACGGAATAACTCATCACCAAGAGCAATAAACCAATGATATAAATACTCAAGCTATGCCAAAAAATGCTTTGACTCGAATCAAAATAAAAAACCAGCAGCCCAGCCACAGTATTTAAAATAAATAGCGACAAAAGTACCGCCAGCAAGCAGATACTGGCAGACCACAACATGTTTTTATTCTTTATGATTGAATAACTTACACCCTTCAATGTAAATCCCTTTTCTTACATTGTTTGAATCAATCCATCATAAATGAAAAAAGCGGGAAACTCCCGCTTTTCTCAAATCTAAATCAATTAGACTTCTTTCACACCCGTCAAATCAACGGAAGCTGCATCAATGTTGACATCAATATAGCTGTCTTTCTTTTTCGATGTTTCACGACGTTTCGCCTGTAATTCATCTAAATAAGCTTCATCGATACCACCAGCAACATATTTACCATCAAATACCGAGCAATCAAACTCTTGTAAATCTGGTACTTTGCTGGTGCGCACAGCTGCTTTTAAGTCTTCTAAATCTTGGAAAATTAGACGATCTGCACCAATAATTTCACGAATTTCTTCAACGGTACGCTCAGATGCAATCAACTCTTCTTTTGCTGGCATATCAATGCCATACACGTTTGGATATTTCACCATCGGCGCAGCAGAAGCAAAGAATACTTTTTTCGCACCCGCATCACGTGCCATTTGGATAATTTCATTACACGTAGTACCACGCACAATCGAGTCATCCACCAAAAGTACATTTTTACCTTGGAACTCAAGTTCAACAGGGTTCAACTTTTGACGTACTGATTTTTTACGCAATTGCTGACCCGGCATAATGAAGGTACGGCCGATGTAGCGGTTCTTCATAAAGCCTTCACGGAACTTCACGCCCAACATATTTGCCAGTTCAAGTGCAGAGGTACGCGATGTATCTGGAATTGGGATCACGACATCAATATCGTGCTCTTCACTCCACTCTGTCAGGATTTTTTGAGCAAGCTTTTCGCCCATTTTTAAACGTGCTTTGTAGACTGAAATGCCATCAATAATCGCATCTGGACGCGCAAAGTAAACATATTCAAAAATACATGGGCGGTATTCAGGCGCTTCAGCACACTGCTTGGTAAACATCTGCCCTTGTGAGTCGATAAAGATCGCTTCACCCGGCGCAATATCACGCTCAACTTTAAAGCCGAGTGCCGTAATAGCGACAGACTCAGATGCAATGATATATTCCATACCAGCATCAGTTTCACGCGAACCGTAAATCAGTGGACGAATACCATTTGGATCACGGAAACCCACTAAGCCATGCCCAGTAAGCATTGCAACTACAGCATAACCACCTTTACAGCGTTCATGTACTTTACTAACTACATGAAAAATGTCGTCTGCTGTAGGCATCAATTTGCCGCGTTTTTGCAACTCATGCGCAAACACGTTTAACAGTACTTCTGAGTCTGAATCCGTATTCATATGACGTAAGTCTGTTTTGAACAGATCGTCATGAATTTCTTCAGCATTGGTTAAGTTACCATTATGCGCTAACGTGATCCCGTAAGGTGAGTTCACATAGAAGGGCTGCGCTTCAGCGCTGCTCGATGAACCCGCAGTAGGATAACGCACATGCCCAATACCATAGTTACCTTGTAATGCACGCATATGGCGAGTGTGGAACACATCACGAACCATGCCATTGTCTTTACGTAAGAATAAACGACCTTCGTGGCAGGTTACTATCCCAGCTGCATCTTGCCCACGATGTTGTAACATCGTTAATGCATCAAACAACATTTGGTTAACAGCTGATTTACCAGCTATACCAACTACTCCACACATAGCAACCTCGCAGACAAGCTAGGATTAATAAAAAGGATTATTTGTTGACTCACCCTGTCCCTCAGCATTTTTCGAGGAAATTTTCGGTGAAGAATCTGAAGATACATGTGTATCTTTAGACTTGATATGTGACATCGCCTCGCTTGCAGCCTCTTTAGAAAGCTCCATCGCCCAAGGCGCGTAAGGCAAAAGTGTTTGGACAAACTTGGATTGTCTCCAATATGGAGAACTTTCAACCCAAGAACCCACACCTTGCATCGTAATCAGAACAATTAACAACCCTTTTAATGAACCAAAAGCACCGCCGGCTAATCGATTCAAAGGCCCGAGTTTTAAACTCTTCAATATGTTATTCAGTAATGCCGTGACAATCCACGTCAAAACCACAATAACCAATACAATAAATGCAAAAGCTGCAATTTTTTGAACCACTGGATCTTCACTGAGTGAGACCATCGAAGGTGCTAGGACGCTTGCAAATTTAGCACCAACAATCAGCGCTAAAATCCATCCTATCAAGTTCGCAAAGGCTTTAACAAATCCTTGACGCAAACCGTTGAGCCCTCCAATGAGCAATACAATCAATATGAAGATATCAATGGCATTCATGTTGTTTTCATTGCAGAGACGCAGTCTTGAATTAAGGTTGGTCCTGTATAGATGAGGCCACTATAAACTTGTACAAGATTTGCCCCTGCATTTTGTTTTGCAAGCGCCTGCTCACCCGACAAAATCCCACCCACACCAATCAAAGGAATCTGACCTTTTAAAACCTCAGCAAAGGCTTTTAAACACGCTGTACTTTTCTCAAACACAGGCGCACCAGATAAACCACCCGCTTCATCACCAAAAGGTAAGTTTTCCACCCCTTCACGAGACAAAGTCGTATTGGTCACAATCAACCCATCAATTTTAAACTGAAGCAGTTGTTTCGCAATAAATTGAATATCTTCCGCTTCCAAATCCGGCGCAACTTTCAACACCAAGGGTACATAGTGCTGCTGCTCTTCAGCCAACTCTAACTGACGTTTTTTCAGCGTCTCTAGCAGCTCAGTTAAAGCATCGCCACTTTGCAAACTACGCAGGTTTTTAGTATTTGGAGAGGAAATGTTAACGGTAATATAAGACGCATAGTTATAGACTTTTTCTAAACAAATGAGATAGTCATCTACTGCTTTTTCGACTGGGGTATCCGCATTTTTGCCGATATTAATCCCTAAAACCCCTTTGAACTTGGCCGCTTTGACATTTTCAATCAGTTGATCCACACCATCGTTGTTAAAACCCATACGGTTAATAATGGCTTTAGCTTGTGGGATACGGAATAAACGTGGCAGAGGATTACCCTGCTGTGGACGCGGAGTAATGGTTCCAATTTCAATAAAACCAAACCCTAGACCTGCCATTGCGTCAATATAAGCACCATTTTTATCTAGACCAGCAGCCAAACCTACAGGATTGGGGAACTCGATGCCCATACATGTCACCGGTTTAGCCGCTATATTTTGACGCATTAAGCCTAGCTTATGCGTTGATTTCAATAGCGATAGTGTTAGCTCATGTGCACGCTCTGGTGCTAAAGTAAACAACAAAGGGCGGGCAAGAGAATACAACATATCTGTAAAAGTCTACTGCTTTTTAAGTCGCCATATTATAGGCATAGCCTCGCTAAAACACCATGCTTCGTCTGGCTTTATTTTTAGCGATTATTTCACGCTAGCCGATAATTTAATCTGCCCTGCATCTGAGACCAACTCCATTTTTTCAATACTCAAACCATTTTGCGTTAGTTGGGTCAAAAAGTTAGCTAACACTACATAGTTGGCATGGCTTACTACCAACTGAATTTGTTCAGCATTCTGCTGCGAAGCAACCGACAAACCTTGCTGCTGTGCAATACGCTGGATCTGTTCCATCGGGGTTAGTTGACCATCTGAGCTCGATTTCATGGTGACTGCATTGCTCTGCATCCATGTCATGGTTTCTTTGAGCTGGTTCACGCGTTTTTGCTGTTTCTCTGCCGCAGCATGGGTATACCAAAGTGCAGCCCCTATCGAGCTCACCAATACGAAAATGAGCAAGAAGATGACTAATACACGGTCGCGCGGTGTAAGACGATCAAAATAAGTACTGATCAGCTCTAAACGCTGATCCAAAACAGTTTGTAAATTTTGCATGGCTTTCATTATTGTATTTTCACCATTCCAATTGCCCCACCCGTGGTCGGCTGAATATTGCCTAATTCAACCTGAAAACCTTGTTGATTAAGCTGCTGAGTGAGTGTCTGTAAAGCCTCTGCCGAGTTGGCTTTAAGTTGCATATTTAGGCTATTCGCTTCATACACCACCTGATTAGCCACAATTTGCTGTTGCATAAGCACAGGCCCAACGCGACTCAATAAAGACAAAGCTTGCGCATCCGCTTGTTTATTCATATTCAGTTGATATTCAAACTGGCTTCGCAGCGTTTGCTCGGTCACAGGATAGTTCGCACCAAACCAATATTTAAATTGATCGACCGCCTGAACAGCCACTTGCTCTGCAAGCTTTTTATTTTGATACCAACGGGTCGCATCATAGGTCAATTGCGTCACAATCAATGCAGCAAATACCGCTGCACAGGCTTTCCAATAGCCCGTTGAAACATGTTGCTCTTTCACCTTCGGCAAAAGATTCCATGGATGTTGTTTTGCTCTTGGCAATGCCATCCATTCATAATGGAAAGACTCAAGCTGCTCCTGCGTCACACTGGCGTTTAAGCTATGCATGTGCGAAGCACTAAAGTTACAAATTTTATATTTTTGGTTGACTGCTTGATAATCTAAAAATACAGCAAGATCATCAATTGATCCGCCCAACCAAGTATTAGCGCGAAACAGAAGTCGCTCTTCTACATAGCCCAAGATTACCTGTTCTGCGTCAGGTACAGGCAAAATCAGAAAATCAGGCAATAGGCTGACCAGCTTCACAGGAATCAAACTCAAGGCATGCTGTAAAGTCTCTAAACGATGCTTTGAAATACCCAAAACAGTGAGTTGCTCAGGCGCTTGAAAGTGATGTAATACTTTCATCTGATCGATTGAGCTCAATACATATTCTTCCAGCAAATACTTCACACCTTCAGCCCCCAACTGCTTGTATTGGGCCTTAGGCATATTTTGCTGAATAATTTGCACATCACGGCTTGGAAAGAAAACAGTTGCTTCCTCACCATGATGCGCTTGTATATCTTGGATCAATTGCTCAAGTGTATAAGCAGATTGCCATCTTTCCCCTATAGACCAGTGCCATGTTCCATCGGCTTCGGGCATCCAAATTTGCAACATGTATTATATTCTGCCGTTTTAATTGGTTTTTATATGCTAGGTATAAATGCTTTTGTTTGTGTCGACAAGCCTTCCGCGATAACTGCTTGCTCATAAATCCGCGCTTCAGCCAAAGCATAAGGATTGAAAGATTCTGTCACCAAAATCGAGGCCATATGTGCCACCAAATTCATATGACACACCACCACAATAGACTCATACGGCAAATGTGATAACCATTCCACAGCCGCTTTTGCATCATCATCGGGCTTAATGGTATTGCAGATTACAACAGGTACATCCGCAAAGTACTGTTTAATGTGTGCCAATGTTTCCTGCGCACGCAGCAATGGGCTAACCACAAAGACATCAGGTTGGATACGTGACTTTAAAAAGTCAGCAGTTTGCTCTGCCTGTGCATGCCCACGTTCGGTGAGTGGGCGTTTAGTGTCATTCCCCATGATCGGTGGCGCAGCTTCACCATGACGTACCAAAGTCAGTTGCATAAAAAATCCTTATTCAAATCCTGATTATTTTAATTAATTTTTATGACAATTCAGTCATTATACCCACTTAAACGCTCATTTTATTTCGGTTTTTAAGTGACTTTAAACCTCATGATGCGGCAAAACAAACTCCACATCACTGCGGTGTCCATTTTTCATTAAGGATAGTGCAATTGTCATTGGTGGTGCATTTTCAAAAATAACACTGTATAAAGCGCTAGTAATCGGCATATACACATCTAGCTCTTCAGAACGTGCTTTGACTTGTACAATAGTGTTAATGCCTTCTGCTGTTTGTCCCAATTCAGCGGTTGCCTGTTCCAAACTCTTGCCTTGCCCCAGTGCAAAACCGATTTGATAGTTGCGACTCAGTGGGCTGCTACACGTTGCAAATAAATCACCGACACCAGACAAACCTAAGAAGGTCAGTGGATTTGCCCCTAACTTCACAGCAAAACGACTCATTTCCGCCAAAGCACGAGTCAAAATCATACTCTTGGTATTTTCACCGACTTTGTATGCAGCAGCCATTCCCATCGCAACCGCATAAATGTTTTTAAGCGCACCGCCGAGTTCTACACCATGCACATCATCACTGGCGAAAACACGGAACAAGGCACTATGTAAAGCTTGCTGTACCGCATAACGCACCAAGTCAGACTGGCTTGCAATGACCGTCCCAGCCGGTTGTCCTGCCACAATTTCCTTGGCTAAGTTTGGCCCAGATAACACGCCATAAGGCACTTCTGGTAGCTCTGAGCGAATAATATCACTCATAAAACTAAAAGTATTCGCTTCGATACCCTTGGTCAAAGACACCACGGCTTGCGAAGTAATAAACGGTTTAATTTGTTTGAGTACATCACGGAAAGAATGACTCGGAATCGCCACCAAAATAATATCGCGATCACGAACAGCCTCTTCTATATTTGAAACTGCACGTAAACCGTCTTCAAGTTTAAAATCGGGCAAATAGCGTTTATTCACATGTGTCGCATTGATATCAGCCGCAACCGCTTCATCACGAATCCAAATCATGGTATCGCAGCCATTACGAACCGCGGTATTCGCCATCGCTGTCCCAAAACTACCACCACCCAAAACGGTAATACGTAGTGCCGTTTTTTGATCTACTGCTACAGGTTCAACCAAATCTGAAAACTTCAACTCTGACATTATTTTTATATCCTAAAATGGAACTATTGATTCCAATAACTTACATAATCTTGGGTTTGAATTTCGGCACGTGGCGGAATCGCTTTAACTGCCGTACCAATATATAAAATACCTGAGATCAAATCATCTGCGCTGAAGCCTAAAGCCTGTTTGAAATGCACCGACTCCACCACTGCCCCACTACGCCACATACTCGAAAAACCTTGAGCTTGTAGGGACAAAATAAAATTCTGAATAGTAGCCCCACTACTTAAAGTCTGCTCAAAATTAGGGACTTTCGGATGCGATTGAAATTTAGTCAATACCAAAACCAGTAATGGGGCACGAAAAGGATGATTTTTAACACGCTCTAACTGTGCTGACTCAGTCTCACCCAAATCAGCCAAGGCTTGTGACAATAACTCACCAAATGCCTCACGTTGATCTTCAGCAATTACGATAAAACGTGTCGGCTTTAAACGATGATGATCTGGTGCAGTCAATGCGGCTTGAAATGCCCGCTCTAATTGTTCTGCATTGGGAGCAGGCTCGACCAAATGGCCAATCGATTGACGTTGATGCATATTCTGGTGAACGATATCTACCGCGAGTTCCGTCATTAGGCTCTTAATCTTTCAAATTAAACAATACGTTTTAGAGTAGCACACTCTGAAAAGTTTGCTCTAGGGCTTCAGTATGAAATACCCAGTTTCGGCAAAACTAATTTTAAAATTTTGAGCACTTTTCAAACTGTTCGATAAGACTGCATTTTTCATACATTTCTTACATGATTCATCCTACAAGCTATGTTCCAATAAACAATGATTTAATAAAACATGACTGGGGTATGAAATGAAAAAGAATATCGCTATTGCTGGAGCAGCAGCACTAACACTACTTCTAAGCGCTTGCGCATCGACACCAAGCAACTCTTTAGCGATCCAAAAAGCTGACAATCAATACGAAGTTACAGGTATTGGGAAAACTGCATTGATTGCAAAAAACAACGCCATTGAAGCAGCAGCTAAAACGTGTGGCTCTAAAGCAACAGCGATTGTGAGTGATGAAAAAACCGAATATCAAGGTGCTTTAAAAGGCGTTGTAAGTGACGAAACTGGAAAAATGATCCAAGCAGCCGCATCTGTACTGGGTTCTATTTCGGGTACAAACTCAGGCATTAATCAAGACAGTGACTATCAAACAATCCTGACTTTTTCTTGTAAAGCAAAATAAAGATGCCATAAAAAACCGCTCATCTGAGCGGTTTTTTTACACCAATCACTTCAAACGATTAGCAATAGCCTTCTAAACGTGTCAGTGGCAGTTTTTGCCCAATGGCTTTTTCAATTTCGGGTAGATAGAACGCATCATCTTCAGATAAGAAACTAATACTCACACCACGCGTACCAGCACGACCTGTACGACCAATACGGTGCACATAGTCATCCGACTGTTCAGGTAAAGTGAAATTGACCACATGCGATACACCATCCACATGGATACCACGTCCCGCAACATCGGTTGCAATCATGATGTTATGTTGACCATTTTTAAATTGATCTAACATTTTCAAACGTTTGTCTTGTGCAATTTCACCTGACAGCATCACCACTTTATAGCCATCACGCTTCAAGTTGTCATAGAGCTTACGCACTTGATCGCGACGATTTGCGAAAATCATCACTTTTTCAATGGGCTCATCACGCAGAATGTCTTGTAGCAATTTATATTTATCAGACTTTGCCACCATGTACACCCGTTGTTCAACGTCTGCATTGGTCTTCTTCTCTGGCTCAATTTCAACAGTTACAGGTTCAAACAACCACTGCTGCGCAAGGTTTAAAACATCGTAACTAAACGTTGCAGAGAACATCAGAGTCTGACGTTGTTCCTTACGCGGTGAGAAACGAACAATACGTTTGACTGAAGGAATAAAGCCCATATCTAATAAGCGATCGGCTTCATCAATCACTAAAAATTCAATCTGGTCGAGCCAAACTTCTTTTTGTTCAACAAAGTCAATCAGACGACCTGGCGTCGCCACCATAATATCGACAGGTTTTTTATCAAGTTGTGCTTTTTGTTTATCAAAGTCAACGCCGCCTAAAAGCGTCACGACATGTAAATCTGAGAATTTTGTGAGTTCTTTCGCATCGCTTTCGATTTGCAGTGCAAGCTCTCGAGTCGGTGCTAAAATCAAGGCACGAGGTTCACCGCGGTAGCGCTGCTCTTGAATTGGATTATTCAGCAAGTCGTTAATCACGCTCACCAAAAATGCCGCTGTTTTACCAGTCCCTGTTTGCGCACGACCAATTGCATCGTGTCCCGCCAAAGTGAATTTTAAAACCTTTTGCTGAATAGGCGTCATATCCTTAAAACCTAAAGCATCAATAGCTCGTTTAAGTTGAGGATGTAAATTTAAGGTTTCAAAACCTGATGACATATAAGTGCGCTCTGACGAAAAATCACGAAAATTGATCTGTAGTATAAACAAAAACGCCCCAATTTACATTGGGGCGTTTTAAAGTACGTTCAGACAATTAGTCTAAAGGTTGTACTTCTTCAGCTTGGAAGCCTTTTTGACCTTTTACAACGCTGAATTCAACGCGTTGGCCGTCACGTAGTGAACGGTGGCCGTCGCCTTGGATTGCACGGAAGTGAACGAATACATCGTCGCCGCCATTGCGTTGGATAAAGCCGAAGCCTTTAGTGTCGTTGAACCATTTAACTACGCCTTGTTCACGAGCTGTCATAAGTTAATCCTCATTGTATCTAAAAGAAGGACCACCCGGTGTTGCAAACAGCAGACCAAACAAGGTTTAAAAATATTTATTATTTCTAAGCTTGTAATCATTCTGTATAACTATTAACAAAATCCCGGTTACATCCATTTGTAAAATAGGCTTTAAAACAATTTATGGTTGTGTTAAATCCCAGTACGCGACGAGCTTAACATGGGTTAAAAACAATTCATACCCTTTTTTTTGATTAATCGTCTTTTTAATTCAGCATATTTTTTAACTAGTTATTTGTAATTTTAGATATAGCGACTATAGGCCTATAAAGCATGAAATATTTGGGTTTTGGCACTGAATTTGCTAATATTTCTACCCACCTAAATGTTGTAAAGCCTTCCTTAGCTATATGAGTGATATCGAACAAAATACCAACATTATTGATGCAATGGGGCAACCATGTCCTATGCCTCTGTTGTTGCTTAAACGCGCACTTAAGAAGAGTCCAGCGCAGCATTTTCTATTAAAATCGTCTGATCCGCACAGTCAGATCGATATCACGCGTTATTGCGAAATCCATCATTTAACTTGCGTTTTGAAACAAATTAATGAGCATGAATTTCACTACTTCATTGAATCTTAATTCTTTTCAATTACACTAAGTCTATTCACATTTGCATAAAAGTTTACATTTCTATACCCAATTTTCCATTATTCAGTGGAAGATTGGATTAAGATAAATTCAATTGTTGGGTAAAAATGAAATCCCTAAGGAGAACACATGAGTGACAGCAGCAATCAATTGATGCCCCTGTCATTATCGGCACCAGGTGTAAACTTGGGCGCTTATATTAGTACTGTCAACCAAATCCCGATTTTGACAGCGGAACAAGAAAAAGAGCTAGCTGAACGCTACTATTATGACCAAGACCTCGATGCCGCTAAACTTCTAGTCATGTCGCATCTGCGTTTTGTGGTTCATATTGCCCGCAGTTATGCAGGCTACGGCTTACCTCAAGGTGACCTCATTCAAGAAGGTAACTTGGGCTTAATGAAAGCTGTTAAACGCTTCGACCCAAACATGGGCGTACGCTTGGTCTCTTTTGCGGTACACTGGATTAAAGCCGAAATTCACGAATATGTGATTCGTAACTGGCGTATTGTCAAAATTGCAACGACTAAAGCACAACGTAAACTGTTCTTTAATTTACGTAGTCTAAAAAAATCGTCTAAAAAGCTCACTCTAAAAGAAGCGCAATCGATTGCGAATGACCTCAATGTAACACCTGAACAGGTGTTAGAAATGGAAGGTCGTTTAACTGCTTATGATGCAGCGTTTGAAGCTCAAGGCGATGATGACGATGAAGGTTCAACCCATGTTGCACCTGCGCTCTATCTTGAAGATAACCGCTATGACCCAGCGCGTTTGGCTGAAGAAGAAGATTACGAAGAACAGAGCACCAATGCTTTGCATGATGCGATGGAACAACTTGATGACCGTTCGCGTAATATTTTACAGCGCCGTTGGTTAGATGATGAAAAATCGACACTGCACGAACTAGCTGCTGAATACAATGTTTCCGCCGAACGCATTCGTCAACTTGAAAAAAATGCCATGGAAAAAATTAAAGTGGCGATGTCATCGAACTAAGATGATACCAATACAGAAAAGGGCGAAATGCCCTTTTCTTTTTACTAATAAATGAGGCTTTTTGTCTTTTAACCTTTCTTCAAAATATGCTACTTTGTTGCGCACAGTGATATAAGTAAAGCATTGCATATGTGGATTGCGATTTCAGCGCTGAATTTAGCGTTTGCCGTTATATTAGGTGCCTTTGGCGCACACGGTCTCAAAGCACGTGCTACTGAAGCCCAATTGGCTTGGTGGCAAACTGCAACTGATTACTTTTTTTACCATGCGCTTGGTTTACTGGCGCTCGGCATTTTGGCCAAAGTTATTCCTCAACTTCCCATCAAAACCAGCTTTTTACTGATTCAAATCGGCATCTTCTTTTTCTGTGGTTCCCTCTATGTCATGGCATTGGGCTTACCGCGTGGCCTAGGTGCGATTACCCCGATTGGTGGTGCATTGATGATTGCAGGTTGGTTGGTTCTGGCATGGAATGCCATGAAATATGCCAAGTAAACAACTAGAGATGAGCACGATGCAGATTTATTTAAACGGCGAACTACAGCACACCGAATGTAAAAACCTGCTTGAACTGGTGCAAACCTTTGCACTTGAAGGCAAACGTTTTGCTGTTGAGCAAAATGAAAATATTATTAGTAAAAGTAAATTGGAACACACTCCAATTTGTGCAATGGATCGAATTGAAATTATTCATGCCGTCGGTGGCGGTTAATACGGAGTTCACATGCAAGACAGCCCTCTCATCATTGGTTCTAGATCATTTCAATCTCGTCTACTGGTGGGCACAGGTAAATATAAGGACCTGCTAGAAACCGATTTGGCCATTCAAGCCAGTGGCGCAGAAATCGTGACTGTTGCTATTCGTCGGGTCAATATTGGTCAACACCCCGACCAACCAAACTTATTGTCCGTGGTCCCACCTGAAAAATACACCATTCTCCCAAATACAGCAGGCTGCTTTGATGCCAATAGTGCCGTGCGTACCTGTATGTTAGCGCGTGAATTATTAGACGGTCATAACTTGGTCAAGCTTGAGGTACTCGGTGATGAAAAAACGCTGTATCCAAACATTACCGAAACATTGAAAGCGGCACGTACCCTGATTGACGATGGTTTTGAAATCATGGTCTATACCTCGGATGACCCAATTGTGGCACATGAGCTTGAAAGCATGGGCTGTGTTGCCATCATGCCTTTAGGCAGTTTGATTGGTTCGGGTTTAGGAATTTTGAATCCACACACAATTTCTATTATTAAAGAAAATGCCAAAGTGCCTGTGTTGGTGGATGCTGGTGTGGGAACTGCAAGTGATGCAGCCATTGCAATGGAACTCGGCTGTGATGGCGTGTTGATGAATACCGCGATTGCTGCAGCTCAACACCCGATTTTAATGGCTTCTGCAATGAAAAAAGCAGTTGAAGCGGGTCGTGAAGCATTCCTCGCAGGTCGTATGCCTCGCAAACGTATGGCCAATGCAAGCTCACCAGAAACAGGTTATTTCTTTAAATAATCTCTTAATCTGTTTTAAGCAATAAAAAAGGACTCTTCGGAGTCCTTTTTTATTTATCTGAACACTAGGACAACACTTTATGATGACCTAGGTTGTAGGGACATTTCGCCACACGCTTTGATACACTCAGCAATACCCACCTTCAAACATCTATAACCATATAAAAATGAGAGGAAACGATGCCCATGCAAAAATGGATTAGACCAACACACATAGTCAATGCCCTATTTTTCATAACACTCACAAGCAATGCTTGGGCCAAAGTAGAGGCAAAACCGACTCTCAAAGTAAGTTACCAATCTTTTGTACCAAAAAACTGGAAGATTTTAGAAAAAGTCCAAGGCGATTTAAACCAAGATGGTCAAGCGGATATTGCCCTGATTATTGAAGACACCAATCCTGAACATATTGTTAAAAATGATCGCTTAGGGAGTGATGTCCTCAATATCAATGAACGAAAGCTTTTGGTTTTATTGAAGCAAACGCATGGTTATCAACTTGCGGCGACTAATACTACTTTGCCGACAGAAGGCGATATAGAGTCCCCTTGCCTCGCTGATCCACTCGGTGAGACTGAAGCATTAAGTATTCAAAAGGGCGTGCTCAAAGTTCATCTGCACTACTGGTTAAGCTGTGGTTCGTGGTATGTGACCAATCACACGTATACCTTCCGATACCAAGACCGTGCATTTAAACTGATTGGTTATGATGTCGATGATTTCCACCGTGCATCAGGCGACATCACGGCGCGAAGTATCAACTTTATGACAGGCAAAGTAAAAAGTACAACAGGTGAAAATGAGTTTGCTGAAACAACACAACCTGTCAAAGTTCAATGGTCAACATTAAAACAGCGTTATGCATTGAAACTCGAACAGGTTCAGTTTAATGAAACACTGGAGTTTAAATAAACGGAGCGAAGAAAAGCGCTGTCAAACTCATATGCATCACTTATTGCGCTTCTAAAATACGAATTTGCACATGAGCAACTGCCCCTTCGGTTGCTTGAGCATGTTGCTGCATATTGACACTGTGCATATGTGTTTCTAAATGCTGCATACTTTCCCATTTTTCATACATCATGATTGAAAACGGTACTTTGGTTTGTAATGCACTCTCAACAGCAGGATGATCGATATGCACATCATAGAGATGGCAACCGGGCTCTTGTAATACTTGCTCACGGATGTTGTTGAATGAATCAAGAACCGTTTTAAAATCTTGCTCTGAATGACAAATGATTTCAGCAATGACAGTTAACATACTCGCATCTCCCAATTAAGCAAAAACTTGCGTCAAATGCTCACGGTACTGTGCCATATAGGCTTCAACTTCAGGTGCTTTAATCACATCATTGACAATAAACGTCGGTAAGGTTTGCATCCCTAAAAATTGATTGGCTTTGTGAAAAGGTAAATAAACCCCGTCGACCCCAACCCCATGGAAAAATTGTTCAGCATCATTAAATGCATCCATTGGCGCATTCCATGTCAACGACAGCATATAGTTTTTATCGTGAATCAGACCGCCTGAACCATATTTTTTTGAAGCGTCCGAACGTGAGCGACCATCATTGGCATACAGACTACCGTGCCCTTCGGTAAAGACATCATCGATATACTTTTTCACAGTCCACGGCGCACCCATCCACCAACCTGGCATTTGGTAAATCACGGTGTCTGCCCACAGAAATTTCTCCACTTCAACTTTTGCATCATATTCGCTGTCGGCACGGGTTACTTGAACCTGATGTCCTAAGCCTGACAAGACCTCTTGTGCAAATTCAGTTAAGGTATCGTTTAACTGACCATTCGAGTGTGCAAAAGTTTTTGCACCGTTAATTAATAAAATATTTTTCATTGGAAGAGCCTAAAAGCCAAAATCTATGTAGGCACTATAGAGACTCTGTTCAGCGCTAAAAAGTAGTGAATCTGCAAAATATTATTGACTAAATATCAACAATAAACTTTAGAGTAATAAAAAAGCGCCTCTCGGCGCTTCTTCAATGCATCAAAATTAAGGAATTAGACCTTCATCTCGCATTGCAATTTGTACAGACTGACGTTCAGCCACTTTATTACGGATAAAGATAATATTTTTATACGGCGATAAATCATGTTCGATGACATTTGACCAATTGGTGAGGACAAATAAATACGCATCTGCAGGTCCAAAATTATCATCAACCAAATAGTCATGATCCGACTCACCAATTTGTTTGTCGATATAACTAAGTAAACGATCAATCTCTGCATAGGCTTTTTCTTTAGCAACAGCGTCTAATGGCGCACCAAAGAAAACAGCATAAGCATCGTGCAATTCAGAGTTTAAATAACCTAGCCATTCTAAAACTTTGGCACGCCCCAAACCTGATGGCGGAATAAGATCCTGTTTTGGATCATGTTGTGCTAAAAATGGCAAAATGGCTACATTTTCAGTCAGAATCAAACCTGGATTAATCTCTAAAGCGGGGACATATCCTTTTGGATTAATTTCGTAATAATCAGCACCTTTTTCTGTTTTATGTGTTTTTAAATCTACTCGGACTAAATCAAAGTCAACATTAATTTCATTGAGGATAATGTGCGCCGCAAGCGAGCACGCACCCGGTGCATAATAAAGCTTCATATCTGATCCTTGTTATAACTCTATTCTCTGTTTTAAATGGCTTCTAACAAACTTTCAAGTGATCAAAACCTGTAAATTGCAAAAAAGCGTAAACGAAAAATCATTCGTTCGCCTATTGAATATTGTCTAATTCACATTTTTTTTCAAGTACAACAACACTGCAATTTGCAACAGAGTTGTTTTATCATAGCCCCCTTGACCCTAAAATGAATTTGATCTGTGATTAGCTTTAAAAAAGATGAATGGTTTTCTAACATTCGTACCGATGTTCTTGCTGGTTTAGTGGTAGGACTTGCACTGATTCCCGAATCTATTGCTTTTTCAGCAATTGCAGGTGTAGACCCTCAAGTCGGACTGTATGCCTCCTTTTGTATCGCAGTGAGCATTGCTTTTTTTGGTGGTCGTCCAGCCATGATTTCAGCAGCAACAGGCGCCATGGCCCTACTCATGATCACGCTGGTCAAAGAGCATGGTTTACAGTATTTACTGGCGGCAACCATTCTCACTGGGGTCATTCAAATCATTGCAGGTTATTTTAAAGTCGCCAAACTGATGCGTTTTGTGTCGCAGTCAGTGGTGTATGGTTTTTTAAATGCACTGGCGATTTTAATCTTCGTGGCACAACTTCCAGAGCTCAGCCAAATGAATTACTGGGGCTATGCATTTGTCGCTCTTGGCCTCGCTGTGATTTATCTGTTTCCCTATCTGCCTAAAGTAGGGAAAACCATTCCTTCACCGCTCATTTGTATTCTCGTCCTGACCGCCTTAGCACTATTTTTAAGTACGGATATGCGTATGGTCAGTGACTTAGGTCATTTCCCTGATACTTTACCTCTTTTTCTACTGCCTGATATTCCACTGACCTTTGAAACGCTGCAAATTGTCTTCCCTTACGCCATCACATTAGCGACCGTCGGTTTGCTTGAAAGCATGATGACCACCACAGTAGTGAATGAAGTCACAGGTACTGAAGGTGACCGTCATCAAGAATGCCGTGGACAAGGCATAGCCAATATTGTAAGCGGTTTTATGGGCGGTATGGCAGGTTGTGCCATGATTGGACAGTCTGCGATTAATGTCAGCTCAGGTGCACGTACTCGACTTTCAACCTTAGTGGCAGGTGTGTTTTTACTGTGTTTGGTGGTGTTTTTTAAAGACTGGCTGTCCTATATTCCAATGGCAGCGCTGGTTGCAATCATGATCATGGTGGCATTTACAACCTTCCAATGGGACTCAGTTAAAAACATCGCTAAACACCCGCTACAAAGTAATGTAGTGATGCTCAGTGTCGTGATCATTGTCTTAGCCACACATAATCTTGCTTTGGGTGTCTTTGTCGGAGTTTTACTGTCCGCATTATTTTTCATTAACAAGCTGGAAAGTACGGTTCATGTTCAGTCTGAACTGCATAACCATACTCGTCGCTATGTGGTGAGTGGTCAAATTTTCTTTAGCAGCTCAGAGAAATTCTTTCAGTTTTTTGACTTTAACGAACACATTCAGAAGGTTGAAATTGAACTCAGCCATGCACATATTTGGGACATAACCTCAGTTAATATGCTCAATGCGGTAGTGGAAAAATTCCAAGCGCATGGGATTGTGATCGAAGTCATTGGTTTAAATGAAGCCAGTAACACGCTTATTGACCGCATCAGTTCATAAAGTTGAAACCATAGACCAAATAAAAGGGCGACAACGCCCTTTTATTTTCGATGCAATTTACCTAAGGCAGATTCTTTCGTCGTCTTAAACGGCTATACAATGCCAAACTAATTAATCCTAAAGCAGACCACAGCCCTGTACTCCCCGCACTGGTTTTTTTATCTTCATTCACCCCTGCATCGTTTAGGTCTAAATCCACAATCACAGGATCGTGGTCAGAAGAGCGGTAAGCATCGTCCGCATAGAATGCAGCAATTTGCTCCTCAGTTTTATATTCTTCGTTATAGTCCAGTGCCGTCGGCTCATCCGCATTGATATGCCATGCAAATGCTTTTTTCACTAAAGGATAAAGCGTTGCATCCGCTATCGCATGGTCTAAGTTGCCTGCCCCACCATAACCTTGAGTATTACTGGCAACACCAAAAACATAGCTATACGCTGTTTTCCCTTGACCAATTTTTTCATCGTTTAAAAGCACTTTATAGTTGGCTTGTTCAAGTGCCAAAATGGGATCTTCTTTGGCATAACTGTTCAGATCACCCAACAGTAGAACATTCGGCTGACTGACCTGTGTTGGATTCTTCGTGACCCACTGCATTAAGTCTTGTACCGCTTTAACGCGGGTTGGATTCCAGCAACCTTGACCATCGCCCTGATCGGCCTCTATTGAAGTTTTATCCTCTGGACAGCTACCTTTAGACTTCAAATGGTTCGGAATAACTGTAAAAGTCTTCCCGCCTGATAAGGCTTGAAAGGTCTGCGCCATCGTGACTCGGTTTTTCTGGCTCTGGTCATCAAAGACCGCTGCAACATTGATTGGTTTGACCCGCTTAGCATTATAAATAATAGCAACAGCAATCGCATCGGTTCCGAGTTTGTCAGCATTTGGAGGCGTTACATATTTCCAGTCACTCCCCAGCGCTTGAGCTAAATAAGCAACTGCACTACGCTCGCTATAACCATTGTTGGCAATTTCCATCAGACCATAAACATCTGCATCAATCGCTTTTAATGCACTGACAATTTTCTGATGTTGCTTTTTAAACTCAGCTTCGGAACTTGCACCACGTTCAGTTGGAAAACCTTGTGCCAAACCATTGTCATAATTCAGTACATTAAATGCTGCAACACGAACTTGTTGTGTAGCCTTTGCTGGAACGCTTGCACGTGGGTTTGTCGCGTCTAAGACTTGTGGCGCTGTTGCCCCAAGCACAGGTTGAATTCGCCATTGGTTATAGCGGTATTCTAAAATGCCTTGTACATTTTGCAGTTGTGCACCTGTACGTAGGGTGTTTTTAGCACTAAAGGTCGTTGGCAACCATGGCGTCCTGTTCTGATTGTTATAACCATCATCCAAAATGAGTTTAGAACGTAAATTTTGTTGTGCCAGTGCTTTGGCCTCGGTTGAATGGGCAGGATATAGATTGGTTGGGATATATAAACGCGCGGGGCTTAAAGCCAGTTCTCCAAAACGCCCATAGTTATAGTTTTCACTGACCGTTAAGGTTTGAGGAATATTGACCAACATGCCTTGATAACGTTTCGGTGCATGGCCTGACATTTCAGTCAAATTATCAAAGGGCAAGTTGATCGCCATTGGTTTAACCCAATCACTTGCCGAAGGATTACATACATTAATATCGCTACTTAAATCTTGAAGCTGTAATTGGTTTTGATAGGTTTTTAACTTGCCTTTGAAAATGACTTCCTGCCCGACTTGCCCACCTGTCACGCTACTTGAAGATGGAATATAGACAAACACCGCATTGCTGGTATTGGCTTGGGCTTGAATATCTGGGGTTTGAACAAAGAAACCTGAGAAACCATTGTTATAACGATAATCAGCAGTGATTACGCCTTTTACCACATATTCCGCATCTTGCGCTGCATTTTGCAATGTCGCAATTGGGGTAGCTGTCGTACTACAGCTCACGGTGCTTAGAGGCGGTGCCGTACTTCCAGCCAGATAACTGGAAAATGCGTTTCGGTCTGACCATTTTTCCCATGCCGATGCCAAATCAAATGGTGCGGTAACGTCAATCCCTGCACTGGATACATTATTACTTAATAATGTACGTTTAAAACTATTCGCTGTTGCAACACTACCCCATCCAGTGCTTGGTCTTTCGCCCACTGTACCAAAGCGGTCAATCGCAACGCCATTATGATAAAGCACCAAAGTGTCGTCACCATTGAAAGCTAAGTTCGCCTGCTGTTGCACCGTATCGCCTAGAGCTTCTTTTAAAGCAGAATGCCCGACTAGATAATGCCCCTTTGCTGCCAATTGCCCTGTCAAACTCACCGTCAAATTTGCACTGCTACTGCCATTTGCGTATTGCTTGATCTGATATTCTGCCAAGTTGACCGTCGTCGGATCTGGATTATAAATTTCCAATCCTTTCTTATTTGAAGTTCCATCTACATACTGACTAAACAATAACTGTGCATAGGCAGGAAAGGAACAACCCGCCAAAATCAGGCTCAGGCTTAATATCTGTGGCTTAAAATTTTTCATCATTTTTTTATCAGTTGGTTAAATCAGCTGGCAGGTTAATTTTTATTCGTTACATCATGATTAATAAATGATGACAGTTTCTAGGCTGCGCAAACATGGTGGTGCTGAATTTAATAAATTCTGAGTAAAAAATTTGACTTGTCCTGCTCAGGACTTACAATACCGCTTTCGAATTTCTACATCTGCCAAAATTATGACGAATGATCAATTAGACCAGCAAGTCGTCGAGCTAGACAACTTAAATGAACACCGCGAAATTGTGACATTTATGCGTCGTTCATCTCCGCTGAACACCTCGCAACGCACTGCGCTTGAACAATATGGTCACATGATTTTGGAATACCCTGTAGGTGACCTACGCCAGCAGTTTGAACATCCAGAGCGTCCGCTCACGGTTGAAATTGGCTTTGGTATGGGACGTTCATTGGTCTTGATGGCGCAGGCCAACCCTGAACGTAACTATGTCGGGATTGAAGTGCATGTTCCGGGGATTGCGCAATGTGTGTATGAAGCTGGAATTGCAGGTTTAACCAATCTTCGTCTTTTAGATGCCGATGCCATTCAAGTATTACGTGAAATGCCAGATAACAGCATTAACGCTGTGCAACTGTACTTTCCAGACCCGTGGCAGAAAAAACGTCACTTCAAACGTCGTTTCGTTTCCCATGACCGTATGCCACTGGTTGAGCAAAAGTTGGAAATGGGTGGCACATTCCACGCTGCAACAGATTGGGAACCGTATGCAGAGTGGATGATTGATGTACTCGATAACCGTCCAAATCTTGAAAATATGGCAGGTAAAGGTAACAGTTACCCACGTCCAGACTGGCGTCCACAAACTAAATTTGAACGTCGTGGACTCGAAGAAGGTCATAAGATTAACGACTTCTTATTTAAGAAAATTAAATAAATTTTAGATCTTCAAAAAATAGGGTCTAGTGCCCTATTTTTTTATGTTTGAATTGTTAGAACACATGCCTAATTTCAACCGTTGGATCATGTTCATCCAAACGTTTTGCCAAAATATGTAAACATCGTGTCGGCACTGCGGGAAACAAATGATGTTCCACATGATAAAACATGTTGTAGGTCACGACCCGTTTAAACTCATTACGCACAGTACGCGCCATATACACATGATCTTCCGTATCATGATGCACCGTCCATACCGCAAAAAATGCCGTCATACATTGCCCAATCAACATAGCACTGACATGGTATTTTAAAATACTGATATCCAAGATCACAAAAACCAAAAACAATACAATGACGTTGGCAACCAGTTCAGCAGACATCCATTTTTTCTGGGTTTTAGTCCCAACCTCAAAGGCTTTTTTATGTAATATCCATGGAAAAACTGGGCCAAAAAGCAAAGCTTGCCACCACTTCATGGTTGCACTTTTCGCTTCAATATCTTCGTCCTGCATACAGTGCTGATGGTGTCGCAGGTGATTAATTTGTACTGCATGCATCGAGCCCAACATGACGATGCTCAAAACAAACATGACCCAATGAGTCGCAGGACGGCTAATCCCTAAGGCAAAATGAAAAGCGTTATGCACCTGTCTGAGTCCTGTTAAGAAAAACATAAACGAGCAAAACAGCGCCAAGACATACCACTGTAAACCTGCAAAAATGAAAGAGACGATCAACCACGGTAAAGAGATAAATAACTCACTAATCACATCGGTACGGCCTAACTGAACGAGATCTTTCCACTGCACTTGCTCTAATAATGAATGTGAACGCATACGCCCTCTATTTGTTTGTATTTATTTTAAGCAACACTGTACCGAATCTTAGAGCATAAAAAAAGCCACGTTTTCAGTGGCTTTGCTTATTCTTTGTGACTTGCTTCTTCGTTTATTATTTTAAACATCAACTGTGACGTTGACTGATCTGCTGACTCATTAAGGCATACACTTCAGCAAGATCTGCTCGTTGAGCTTGCGCAAGCATCTGTTGATGCATCTGTAGAATATTCTGATCCTGACGCATCGCAGGGCCAGTTTGCATCTGCTTCGGATCATTCTGTGTGGCTTTCTGTGCGGTTTCTAAGATCAAGGGATACAAGAGATTAAAATCGACCTGCTCTGCATCCACCACTTGTTTCGCCATGTCATAACAATAATTACTAAAATTACAGGCAAAAACAGCCGCTAAATGCAAACTTAGACGCTGCGCAGAGCTGTAGCTATACACGCGTTGGCTCAGGCTTTCTGCCAGTGTATGTAGTCTTTGAAGATCCGTATTTTCAGTGGCTTCTACAAACAACGGTGTATTTGACCAATCAATTTCACGTTCTAGGCTAAAGGTCTGTAAGGGGTAAAAAACCCCTGCACGTGTATGTTGCGTCGCCAAAACTGAAAGCGCTGTACTCCCCGAAGTATGTACAATCAACACATTCGGCAGATATTCAGTCAATGCCGAAATTACACTCGGAATAGACTGATCACTTACCGCAATAATCACCAAATCAACATCAGCATTTAACTGCTTAAAATGGCTGACCGCCTTTGCATGTGCGACTTGCGCTAAATCTGTAGCTTTGTCAAAGCTTCGGCTATAAATATTGACGATTTCATGCTGAGACATCAGGGCTTTGGCTAAATGATGAGCCACCCGCCCGGCTCCAATTAAACTGATCCGCATCTTCATTTCACTATTTTAAAGTGCCTACAGCATGCCAATAAAAAAAGGATGAAGCAATTCATCCTTTTTTATTAAATTGACACTGCCCCACTAAAACTTACGAAGAGTCAAAATCTGTTCACTACGGCCAAATGGCCCCTGCTCATCGTGCAAAACTGCACTGGTTAAACCGATACCATCATCACCATATTGTTGAGTCGCTTCCAAACCCAACCATTTCCCTTGGGGTAGGCGGTATAGATGCAGTTGTAGGTCTAAATTGGGAAAGCCCCATCCAGATGCTGGATTTTGACGTGGCACAATACCGTTGGCTGTATCCACCATACCCAATAAGCGCACAAAACTTGATGTTTTCTGAGCTTCCACCATGTCCAAATCATTATGTAACCAGACAATGCCTTTACCAGCACGGTGCCCTTCTGCCGCACGTGTCTCAATACTCTGAATATAACCACCCGGCCAACATTTCATCCCATCCCATACTGGCAAAGTTTCAGGATGTACAATCGATTGATCTTCCAACCCTGCAATTGCACTGGTATCTTGCTTCATCATTTTCCAAGCACGGGCCACAATACAAGTCTTCCCGTTTGCCTGCATTTCCGCCTCGATCAGTTCAATGGTTTTTCCAGCACGAATGACACGGGTATGCACGGTAAACTCACCAAAAGCAATCAATCCAAAAATATCTAAACTCACGCGTCCAATGCGCATCTCATCGCGTGGTTGAAACAGCTCTAACTCTGCACACAAAACCCCTGTTGCTGGTGCCATGTGCTGTTCATGCGGGTTCCATGCGCCTTGTGCATGAATATTGGAAAGATACGACGCTGTACAGCTCCCATCACTGTGCTGTTCACGATTTAAAAGTTGATAATAGGCTGCCATGTGTATTCCTTCATTATTATCTTTAAAATGTATCTTTTCACTGCTATTGGTTTTTACTTTTGTGCAAAAAAACCATAATAATTCAACAGTTGACTATAAGTTCGTACTTCATGAAATCCAACTTTAGTCAGAAGCTCTCGCATCTGACTGGCCGAGACCAAATAAAAATCTTGTTGCAGGCGCTCAATCATTTTTTCACTCTGCACCACCGTCAAACCATTGCTCTGACATAAAATTTGTAAAACCTTGAGTTCAGTGTCATCACTAGAGCTCATCAGGTCATAGCTCAGTAAAATAGCTTGTGTTTTAAGACAGCGTAAAATGTCGGCAAAGAAGAATGACTTTGCTTCAAGTGGAATAAAATGCGCCACCAATATGGCTAAAGCGGCATCAAACTGTGCACTTTCCTGTAATGCCGTCGTATCACCATGCACAAAGCGAACCCGCGTTAAATCACTATGGGTCTCGCTCAATAACTGCTGCGCTTTTTCAATCATGGTCAAAGATGGGTCAACAGCGGTAAAACTCCACGTTGGATGCTGCGCCAATAAATATGAAAGCTCATAACCTGTACCACACCCCACAATCAATACTTGCGCATGTTCTGGTAGATGTGTTTTGAAAATGGCTTGAATTTGCAGATGGACCAACTCATAACCTGGGATGAGCTTACGAATATGTTGATCATAACCATCCACTACAGTTTGACTCTGAAAGTCTTTCGCCATTTTATTGTCCACTCATCTACTTTTATTCTTCGCCCTAAATCTACACATTCATGACCGCATGTTCTAGCACTTAAGCCACAGCCATAGCATCGACTGTTAACTCAGCAAGTTGCGGTTTGGCTTTTTCTGCATGTAGACCCAGTTTTTGAAAGAGTTGTTGGTCCTTACCTTGTGCTGTATTTGGCGTAGTCAGCAACTTTTCACCAGAAAACAGTGAGTTTGCACCAGCCATAAAAGCCAAAGCTTGGTCGGCATCGGACAAAGATTCACGTCCTGCGGACAGACGAATATAGCTTTTCGGCATAATAATGCGCGCTACCGCAATAGTGCGAATCCACTCTGTCACATCTAACTTGTCAACTTCTGCCAAAGGCGTACCTTGCATTGGAACCAGCATGTTGATCGGCACAGACTCAGGATGTATCGGTAAAGTCGCCAATTCAAACAATAAACCAATTCGATCTTTGGTCTCTTCACCTAGGCCAACAATCCCGCCACTGCACACTTTTAAACCTGCTTCTCGAACATGACTTAAGGTATCCAAACGGTCATCAAAACTACGGGTACTAATCACATTTGGGTAGTATTCACGAGACGTGTCTAAGTTATGGTTGTAATAATCGAGTCCTGCACCTTTTAAACGTTCGGCTTGTGAAGCATTCAACATGCCTAAAGTCATACAAGTTTCTAAACCCAGTGCTTTAACTTCACGCACCATATCCAAGACATAAGGCATATCGCGTTCATGTGGATTGCGCCATGCCGCGCCCATACAAAACCGAGTAGAACCCGAGGCCTTCGCCTGTTGTGCTTCGCTAATGACCTTTTCAACCGCAATTCTTTTTTCAGCTTCAAGCTTTGAGTCATAGCGCGCAGACTGTGAACAGTATTTGCAGTCTTCAGGGCATTTACCTGTTTTGATCGACAGTAAAGTACTGACTTGGATGGCATTCGCTTCAAAGTACTGACGATGAATTTGCTGTGCTCGAAAGACCAAATCTAAAAAAGGCTGTTGGTAGAGTGCTTGTATTTCAGCGCGAGTCCAATCATTTCTCAGGTGCATATGCTATTCCTTTTGCTTTTCACTTCGGACTTTCCTTTGGCTTTAACCCAGCAAAGGAAAGTCCGTCTTCAACCTTATGCGATTTCTTTCAAATCCAGTTCATTACGCATAAATTCCTGCAATTTAAACTTCTGCGCTTTGCCCGAAGCCGTCATTGGGAACTCATTAAAAAACCGGACATAACGTGGAACTTTATTGTGTGAAATGTGTTCCGCACAGTACTGACGGATCGACTCTTCAGTAATTTCATGATGCTCATGTAAAATAATACAAGCACACAACTCTTCACCATAACGCGCATCGGGCAGACCAATGACTTGGACATCACTGACATCAGGATGGGTATATAAAAAGTCTTCGATTTCTTTCGGGAATAGGTTTTCTCCGCCACGAATGACCACATCCTTAATCCGGCCTTTAATTTTCACAAAACCGGCTTCGTCCATTTCTGCGATGTCGCCCGTATGCATCCAACGAGCTGAATCAATCACTTCTTGCGACTTTTCATGATCTTCCCAATACCCCAACATCACCGAATAGCCACGAACACACAGTTCACCCAACTGACCACGTGGCACGACTTTGCCTTGTTCATCTACAATTTTAATTTCAAGATGTGGATGGACGCGCCCCACGGTTCCGACCCGTTGTTCAACTGAATCTGATGTTGAACTTTGTGCACTGACAGGTGCCGTTTCAGTCATACCATAGCAAATGGTAATTTCGGACATATGCATCCGATCAATAACACGTTGCATAATTTCACGTGGACAAGGACTGCCCGCCATAATGCCTGTACGTAAACTGGAAAGATCAAAATCATCGAACTGTTCATGCTCTAAAATAGCAATGAACATGGTCGGTACACCGTATGCAGCCGTACATTTTTCCTGCTGAATGGCTTTTAACGTTTCTAAAGGATTAAACACCGCCGATGGATAGACCATGGTTGAACCATGCGTAATACAGGCCAAATTACCCATCACCATACCGAAACAGTGAAAGAGCGGTACAGAAATACAAACACGATCGGCTGGACTTAAGTGAATGGCTTCACCAACAAAATAACCATTATTTAAAATATTATTATGTGTCAGCATTGTGCCTTTCGGGTTACCCGTGGTGCCCGAAGTAAACTGGATATTGATGGTTTCATCAAACTGCGATTCGCTTGCAACGAGCTCTAGTTGATTGAGCTGTCTCTTGCTGGGGGGAGTGAGCAAATCGCTAAAACGATGCAAACCCGTATGCTCTTCTTCATCAATTTTAATAATATATTTCAAATGTGGCAGTCGTTCTGCCTTTAACACTTTATTTTCAGCACCTTTAATTTCAGGTGCAATTTTCATTAGAATATCTTGATAATTCGTGCTTTTAAATTGCGATGCAATGACCAAGCCCTTACATGACACTTTATTCAACACATACTCAAGTTCATTGCTTTTATAGGCAGGGTTCAAGTTAACTAAAATGATGCCTGCTTTAAACGCAGCAAACTGGGTAATCGTCCATTCCACACAGTTCGGTGACCAAATCGCAAGTCGATCGCCTTTCTTCAAGCCCAGTTTTAGTAAACTACAGGCAAACGCATTGACCTGAGTTTGCAATTCCTTATACGTGAGTCTGACATTTTGATGCAGGCTGACAACAGCATCTTGTTCCGCATACTGCTGACAAGCCTGATCAAATTTCTCACCAATCGTCATGCCTAATAGGGGCTGACTGCTCGTTCCATAGGCATAACTTAACCGTTCTTGTGTCATCGAATCGATCTCCTTGATTCATTGTAATCTTGTTATTCAACTTTAATTGTTCTATGACTACTTCCCTTCAAACACCAAGCCTTGTGTTCACACCTGCTACTATTTTTCCTCCTGAACCTGAACTGCATTGACACAAAATTCGGCAATTTGTTTCACAAAGTAGTCTTTATAGTTTTGATCAAACATCACATTTCGAGACGGATTTAAAGGCTCAATCACCACAAAAGTCATGGCGCCGACCACACAAAGTGCTGCGGTATTTAAATCTTCAAATCCAAACTCACCGTTAATTTTCCCTGCGGCCAGTATTTCTTTGATGCTCTGTTTAATCAGCTGTTTACTGCGAAAACGTTCATGTTCTAACTCAGCATCGACTGGCTCAAACATGAGTGAATACGCAAGTTGGGGGCTATTCATAGCACGTTTCACAAACGTGGTTACCGCCTTGTCCAATTTCTGTTTTGACGAGAGCTCACTTTCAGCAATGTGATTTAAAATTTTCACCTCATGCTGAATGGCCTCAGACAAAACCTCAATTAACACTTGGCTTTTATTATCGAAGTATCGATACACCAAACCACTCGAAACACCCGCGCGTTCAGCAATTGCTTGAATTTGCGCGTCTTTAATCCCCCCTTGAGCAATAAGTTCACGAGCGGATTGCAAAATCGCTTCACGATTTTGTTCCATTCGCTCTTGCATCAACGATGATCTTTTATAACTCATAATTCTATTCTCAACCAGATAAAATGAATTGTAAATCAATTTGTGAATTTTAGTTCACTTTTTTAAAAATTCGATGTATTGTAAAAATCAAGCACAACAAAAATGCTTTATCAGGAACAATAAATACACTCATAGGACGAATGAAGAAATGACCCTACAAAGCTTAAATTTCGGTTTAGATGAAACACTCATTGCACTGCGTGATTCCGTTGCGGCTTTTTGTGCCAAAGAAATTACTCCTATTGCTCAACAAGTCGATCAGAACAACGAATTTCCAGCTCAGTTGTGGAAAAAATTTGGCAATATGGGCTTACTCGGTCTGACCGTCAGTGAAGAATATGGCGGTACAGGCCTAGGTTATTTAGCGCATATCATTGCCATGCAAGAAATCTCACGTGCTTCCGCTTCGATAGGTCTTTCTTATGGTGCACATTCTAACCTATGTGTGAATCAAATTAACCGAAACGGTAGCGAGGAACAAAAGCAGCGCTATTTACCGAAGCTGATTTCAGGTGAATACGTCGGTGCACTTGCCATGTCTGAACCAAACGCAGGCTCAGACGTAGTCAGCATGAAACTCAAAGCTGAAGATTGTGGCGATCACTTCCTGTTAAATGGTTCAAAAATGTGGATCACCAATGGCGGTGATGCTGATGTACTTGTGGTGTATGCCAAAACTGATTTACATGCAGGGGCTAAAGGCATGACGGCTTTCCTTGTAGAAAAAGACATGGACGGTTTTAGCCACGGCACACATTTAGACAAGTTGGGTATGCGCGGTTCGAACACTTATCCGCTGTTCTTTGACAACGTGAAAGTACCAAAAGAAAACGTGATGGGTGGTGTAGGAAACGGCACGAAAGTACTCATGAGTGGTTTGGACTATGAGCGTGCGGTTTTAAGCGCAGGTCCTTTAGGCATTATGGATGCCTGCATGGACACCGTGATTCCCTATATCCATGACCGTAAACAATTCGGACAAGCGCTCGGTGAATTCCAGCTAATGCAAGGAAAAATTGCCGATATGTATTCGACATGGTTGGCGTGTAAGGCACTGGTCTATGCTGTGGGTGCTGAATGCGATAAGGCTGACCATAGCCGTAGCCTACGTAAAGACGCAGCCAGTGCAATTTTATATGCTGCGGAAAAAGCCACGTGGATGGCGGGTGAAACCATTCAGACCTTAGGTGGAAATGGTTATATCAATGAATTTTCTGCAGGCCGTCTATGGCGTGATGCAAAACTCTATGAAATTGGCGCGGGAACTTCTGAAATTCGCCGTATGTTGATTGGCCGTGAACTGTTTAATGAAACAGCTTAACCCTCCACAACAATAAAAATGACAAGGATGTTCGTGATGAATCAATTACATAGCAAGATCAATATTCGAAGTGAAGACTTCAAAACCAACCAAACCGCAATGCAAAGCTTGGTCGATGACTTAAAACAAAAAGCAGAACAAATTGCTTTAGGCGGCGGTGAAGCGGCGCGACAAAAACATTTGGCACGCGGAAAACTGTTAGCACGTGATCGTATTGATCAGTTAATTGATGCAGGCACGGCATTCCTTGAAATTGGTCAGTTGGCGGCACAAAACGTCTATGCAGACGATGTGCCTGCGGCTGGTGTCGTTGCTGGTGTAGGTCAGGTCAATGGTGTGACCTGTATGATCGTCGCCAACGATGCGACAGTGAAAGGCGGCACGTACTACCCACTGACTGTTAAAAAACACTTACGTGCTCAAGAAATTGCGGAGCAAAACCATCTGCCATGTATTTATTTGGTGGACTCAGGTGGTGCATATTTACCGATGCAGGACGAAGTTTTCCCTGACCGTGATCACTTTGGCCGTATTTTCTATAATCAAGCACGCATGTCGAGCATGGGAATTGCCCAAATTGCGGTAGTAATGGGCAGTTGTACAGCTGGGGGTGCATACGTACCTGCCATGTCTGATGAAACCATTATTGTGCGTAATCAAGGGACGATTTTCTTAGGTGGCCCACCGCTGGTGAAAGCAGCAACAGGTGAAGTGGTCAGCAGTGAAGACTTAGGCGGTGGTGATGTGCATACTCGCCTGTCTGGTGTAGCGGATCATTTGGCTGAGAACGACGAACATGCAATTGCCATTGCACGTAACATCGTAGCCAACCTGAATAAAACACCACATACGCGTGCAACAGAGATTGAAGAACCGTTATTTGATGCAACTGAACTGTATGGTGTTGTGCCAAGTGATGCACGAAAGCCATTCGATATTCGTGAAGTGATTGCGCGTATTGTCGATGGTTCACGGTTTGATGAATTCAAAGCCCGCTTTGGCACCACCTTAGTCACAGGTTTTGCCAAAATCTACGGCATGCCCGTTGGCATTATTGCAAACAACGGTATTTTATTTTCAGAGTCTGCACAAAAAGGGGCTCACTTTATTGAACTCTGTACGCAGCGCAATATTCCTCTTCTGTTCCTTCAAAACATTACTGGCTTTATGGTCGGTCGCCAATATGAAAATGAAGGCATTGCCAAAAATGGCGCTAAACTGGTCATGGCTGTTGCAACTGCAAATGTCCCGAAACTTACCCTTGTGATTGGTGGTTCATTTGGTGCAGGCAACTACGGTATGTGTGGTCGTGCCTATTCTCCACGCTTCATGTGGACATGGCCGAACTCGCGTATTTCGGTCATGGGTGGTGAACAAGCGGCAAGTGTATTGTCGACCTTAAAGCGTGATCAAATCGAAAAACGTGGCGAGTCTTGGTCTGCGGCAGAAGAAGATGATTTCAAACAACCTTTCCGTGACCAATTTGAACGTCAAGGCCATCCATATTATGCATCGGCGCGTTTGTGGGATGACGGTGTGATTGATCCTGCACAAAGCCGTCAGGTGCTCGGTTTAAGTTTAGCTGCAGCCTTAAATGCACCGATTCAACCGACCAAATTTGGCGTGTTCCGCATGTAGGAGATGAGCGATGAGCTTTCAATATTTACAACTCGAACAACGTGACCAAGTGGCAACGGTATGGATTAATCGTGCAGAAATGCACAATGCCTTCAATACTCAAGTAATTGAAGAACTGCACCGCTGCTTTAGCGAACTCAATACGCGTGATGATGTCCGTGTGGTGATTTTAGCAGGACGTGGCAAAAGCTTCTCGGCGGGTGCTGACCTGAACTGGATGAAAGAAGCAGGACAAGCCTCACAGGCTGAAAATGAAGCCGATGCATTAAAACTAGCGAAAATGCTACAAAGCTTAGCAACATTAAAACAGCCGACCATCGCCCGTGTGCAAGGCATTGCTTTTGGTGGTGGGATGGGACTGGCTTCTGCCTGTGATATTTGTGTGGCAAGCAGCGATGCTAAGTTTGCAACCTCTGAAGTGCGCTTAGGTTTAGCCCCTTCAACCATTAGCCCTTATGTGATTCGTGCGATTGGTGCACGTCAGGCTTCACGCTACTTTTTAACCGCAGAGCGTATTTCTGCGGAGCAAGCCCTACACATTGGTCTAGCGCATGTGGTGGCCGATGCTGAACAGTTAGATGAAAAAGTCGCAGAAATGGTCGATGCCTTACTTTTGGGTGGGCCAGAAGCACAAACGTCTTCAAAACAACTCATCCAAATGGTCGACCAGCAAGTGTTAACTGAAGCATTGTTGTTGCAAACCGCACAACATATTGCCCATGTACGCCAAGGATCAGAGGCGAAAAATGGCTTAAATGCTTTTTTAAATAAACACAGTCCAGTCTGGATCAAGACGACGGCATAACAACAAGAAAGGATATCGATATGTTTAATAAAATCTTAATTGCAAACCGTGGTGAAATTGCTTGTCGTGTGATCCGAACTGCAAAAAAAATGGGCATTGCCACCGTTGCAGTCTATTCAGATGCTGACGCTCAAGCACAGCACGTGCAACAAGCCGACGAAGCCATTTATATCGGCGAATCCCCTGCTGCACAAAGCTATCTACAAATTGAACGTATTATCCAAGCTGCCTTAGACACAGGTGCTGAAGCAATTCATCCGGGTTATGGCTTTTTATCTGAAAATGACCAATTTGCCAATGCCTGCCAAAAAAACAACATTGTCTTTATTGGTCCACCTGTAGATGCCATTTTAGCCATGGGCCTCAAAGCCACTTCTAAATCCTTAATGGAGAAAGCAGGTGTACCGCTGACACCGGGCTACCATGGCACCAACCAAGATCCTGATTTTTTAAAACAACAAGCCGATGCCATTGGCTACCCTGTGCTGATTAAAGCCAGTGCTGGCGGTGGTGGTAAAGGCATGCGTTTGGTTGATCGCGGTGAAGACTTTTTAAGCCATTTGGCTTCATGTAAAAGTGAGGCGCGTTCAAGCTTTGGCAATGACGATGTACTGGTTGAACGCTATGTAGTACAACCGCGCCATATTGAAGTGCAAGTTTTTGGTGATACACATGGTAACTATGTGCACCTCTTTGAACGCGATTGTTCGGTACAACGTCGCCATCAAAAAGTATTAGAAGAAGCACCTGCACCCAAAATGGCAGAGCCAAAACTCGAAGCCATGCGCCAAGCCGCTATTGATGCAGCACGTGCAGTGGATTATGTCGGTGCAGGGACAGTTGAGTTTATTGTGGAACAAGACGGCACGGCGTATTTCATGGAAATGAATACTCGCCTGCAAGTTGAGCATCCTGTAACAGAGATGATTACAGGGCAAGATTTGGTGGAATGGCAACTACGTGTCGCTTTTGGTGAACCGCTGCCTAAACAACAACACGAGCTCAGTATTCATGGTCATGCATTAGAAGCGCGTGTCTATGCTGAAGAGCCTGAAAAAGGTTTCTTACCTGCGATTGGGAAAATCCACTACCTGCACTACCCTCAGCAAAATGAGCATGTCCGTGTAGACAGTGGCATTGTTGAAGGTGATGAAATCACGACCTTTTACGACCCAATGATTGCCAAATTAATTGTTTGGGCAAAGAATCGTGAAGCAGCACTCACCCAAATGCATCATGCACTGAGTCAATTTCATGTCGATGGCTTGGGCAATAACATTGCATTCTTAGACCGTTTGGTCCGTTCAGAGTCTTTTAAAACCGCCAACCTAGACACCAACTTAATTCAACGTGAAGAAGCATTTTTACTGCAACACAATGAAACTTCCTCTTCAGAGCTCATCATCACGGCGGCATTGATTGAACTCTTGTCTCGCTTTGCCAGCAATAAAATAGCTGCAAATCCTGTATGGCAAACCGACTCTCTATGGCGTTTAAATATTAATGCTAGCTATGCCATTAAACTGGCACTAAACGATGAAGAACATAAAGTCTATTTCAGCCCAGCGGCAAAAGGCTTTACAGCAAAGTACAATGGAAATAGCGTTTTCATTCAGGGTGAATTGTTAGAGGCACATTTAGCTAAAATTGAATGTGCAACAAGCAAAAAGACCTATGCTTATAGTTCAAATGCACACGGCCTAACCCTGTATGCAGATGGCCAAAGCTATAAGTTTGCACATATTAAGCCTAACTTTAATACGGAAGATGATGCTTCTGATGCCAACAACTTAAAAGCACCAATGCCGGGTGTGATCACGCAAGTCTTGGTACAAAATAACAGCGCAGTGAAAAAAGATGATGTACTCCTCACACTTGAAGCGATGAAAATTGAATATTCAATTCGTGCTCCACATGACGGCATTGTCTCTGCGGCTTATTTCCAAGTCGGTGATCAGGTCAAAGCGGGTGATGAATTGGTTGAGTTTTCAAGCTTGGAAGGTGCCGCATGAGTGAATTTGTCAGAATTGTCGAAGTCGGGCCGCGAGATGGTTTGCAAAATGAAAAGACACCGCTCACCTTGGATGACCGTCGTAAACTGATTTTAGATTTAATGCAGACAGGACTCAGTGCCATTGAAGTAGGCTCTTGCGTCTCTGCAAAGTGGGTTCCACAAATGGCACAGAGTGATGAACTCTTTGTCAGCTTACCCAAAGATCCGAATATCAGTTTTAGTTTACTGACTCCGAACTTGAAAGGGCTTGAGTCTGCTTTGGCAGTCGGCTGTCAGGAGGTTGCCGTTTTTACTGCAGCTTCCGAAAGCTTTACCCAAAAAAACATCAATTGCTCTATTGATGAAAGCTTTGAAAAATTTGCAGACATCATGACTGCGGCGAAAGCCCATAACATCAAAGTGCGTGGTTATGTGTCTTGTATTGTCGACTGCCCCTATGAAGGCGCAATTGCACCGAGCAAAGTTGCACACGTCAGTCAACGTTTGCTGGACATGGGCTGCTATGAAGTGTCCTTAGGTGAAACGATTGGCACGGCGACACCAGACCGCGTGAAAAAAGTCTGGCAGGCATGTTTAGCTGAAATGGATGCCGCGAGTTTAGCAGGACATTTTCATAATACCTATGGCATGGCCATTGCCAATATTTACCAGTCTTTAGAACAAGGCATTCGTGTATTTGATTCGTCCATTGCAGGTCTAGGTGGCTGCCCTTATGCCAAAGGTGCATCGGGCAATGTCTCCACAGAAGACCTTTACTACCTACTCTCCAACATGGGCTATGACACAGGGATTGATCTTGATGCACTGATGATTGCCAGCCAAAACATCAGCCAAGTATTACAACGTACCAATCCATCTAACTATGCCAATGCCTACTGGCAAAAGCGCTGTGCCTAAGCCATTCAATTGATAACGAGAACACTATGGTCAATAAAGTTTATTCAAGTGCAAAGGATGCACTACAAGATGTGGTTCAAGATGGTCAAACCCTAGCGGTTGGTGGCTTTGGTTTATGCGGTATTCCAGAAACTCTAATTACGGCCTTAAAACAAACGGGCGTGAAAAACCTCACCTGTATTTCAAACAATGCAGGCGTCGATGGTTTCGGCTTAGGACTCTTATTAGAAACCAAACAAATCAAAAAAATGATTGCCTCTTATGTAGGTGAAAACAAAGAATTTGAACGTCAGTTCTTAAGTGGTGAACTTGAAGTGGAGCTTACCCCTCAAGGCACGCTGGCAGAAAAACTCCGTGCTGGAGGTGCAGGTATCCCTGCCTTCTTTACCGCAACAGGCGTAGGTACGCTCATCGCTGAAGGCAAAGAAGAGCGTGAGTTTAATGGCAAACCATATATTCTAGAAAACTCGCTCACCGCTGACATTGCACTCGTGAAGGCGTACAAGGCCGATACTGCAGGTAACTTAATTTTCCGTAAAACCGCACAAAACTTTAACCCTGTATGTGCCATGGCTGGAAAAGTCTGCATTGTCGAAGTTGAGGAAATTGTTGAAATTGGCGCTTTAGACCCAGACCAGATTCATCTGCCGGGTATTTATGTCAATCGCATTGTGCTAAATGCAACCCCTGAAAAACGTATCGAACAACTCACATTAAAAGAGGAGGCTTAACCCATGGCTTGGTCTCGTAATGAAATGGCACAACGTGCAGCGCTTGAGCTGGAAGATGGTTTTTATGTCAATTTAGGCATTGGCTTACCCACACTGGTGGCCAACTATATTCCTGAAAACGTCAACGTCTGGTTGCAGTCTGAAAATGGATTGTTAGGTATTGGCGAGTTTCCAACAGCCGAAACAGTCGATGCCGATTTAATCAATGCTGGAAAACAAACTGTTACTGCACGTCAGGGCGCCGCATTTTTCTCTAGTGCAGATTCTTTTGCCATGATCCGTGGAGGTCATGTCAATATTGCCATTTTAGGGGCAATGGAGGTCTCACAAAATGGCGATTTGGCCAACTGGATGATTCCGGGTAAAAAAGTCAAAGGCATGGGTGGCGCGATGGATTTGGTTGCTGGAGTACAAAAAGTGGTGGTGCTCATGGAACACTCTGCAAAAGACGGTACGCCGAAAATTGTCGAGCAGTGTAGCCTGCCCCTGACAGGTAAAAATGTCGTACATCGCGTGATTACTGACCTCGGTGTCATGGACATTACGCATGAAGGTGTCAAATTAGTTGAACTGGCGAAAGATGTCAGTATTGAAGACATTCAAAAAGTGACAGGTGTTGCTCTGATCCGCTAATTCGACATCATTTATACAATAGAAAAAATAATCCAATGCCTTTAAAGCAGCGATCCTGTTTTAAAGGCATTTCTATCAGCACGGATAGGCTGAATCAAAAATTCATACCTCATAGATAAAAATGGAATCAATGCATGGAAAACTCTCAAAATATTTTGCAACGTTTTGCACTACGTGTCAGTGATTGGTCGGAGAAATGGTTTCCAGACTCTTATATTTTTGCCCTATTGGGTGTCGTGATCGTCGCGATTGCCTCGATCAGCATTGGCGCACCTGCCAAAGATGTCGCAGTGTCCTTTGGTGATGGTTTTTGGAGTCTGATCCCTTTTACCTTACAAATGTGTATGCTGATTGTGGTTGGTTACGTGGTTTCTGTTTCAAAGCCTGTAGAGCTGCTGATTCAAAAAATGGCCCGAATTCCCCATAGTGGCCGCGGTGCGATTGTTCTTGTTGCCACGGTCAGTTTATTAATTTCGCTGATTAACTGGGCCATGAGTACGGTACTGACTGCCCTGCTGGTGATTGCGTTAGCTAAACGCAAAGAACTCAATATGGACTATCGTGCTGCCGCTGCCGCCGCGATTATTGGTATGGGAGCAACGTGGGCCTTAGGTATTAGTTCTTCTGCGGCACAACTGCAAGCCAACAAAGCCAGCCTGCCCGAATCGATTTACAATCTAACCGGTGTGATTCCCTTCACCGAAACCATTTTCTTGCCTCAGTCGATGATCATGACGGCTGTATTGATTATTGCCTCGATTGCTATTGCATTTTGGTCTGCACCCAAAGGGCAAGACATTAAAACCATTGATCAATTCCCCATCCAGTTTGAGGAAGAAACTAAGCCGACAGCAACCACAAAACGCCCAGGAGACTGGTTAGAGAACTCGCCTTTATTGAGTATCTTGATTGTGCTCTTGGGTCTAGTTTGGATGTTCAATGAGTTCAGCAAAAGTAATCCGATCTTGGCCATTTCAAGCCTAAATACCTACAACTTTATTTTCCTGATGCTGGGTATTGCACTACATGGTACGCCACGAAATTTCCTCAATGCTGTCACCAAAGCCGTGCCAGCAGTCTCAGGTGTCCTGATTCAGTTTCCGCTGTATGGCAGTATCGCCTTTATGATGACGCAAGCACTGAACAGTCATGATTTGTCGCTATCACATTATATTGCTGATTTTTTTGTTTCGATTGCCTCCAAAGAAACCTTTGCCATTGTGATGGGCTTATATTCTGCCATTTTAGGCTTTTTCATTCCTTCTGGCGGTGGTAAGTGGATTATTGAAGCACCCTATGTCATGCAAGCTGCACATGATTTAAAAGTGCATTTAGGCTGGTCGGTGCAAATCTATAATGCTGCTGAAGCCTTGCCGAATTTAATCAATCCATTTTTTATGCTGCCAATGCTTGGCATTCTCAAATTAAAAGCCAAAGATGTGATTGGCTTTACCGTCACTCAATTGGTTTTCCACCTACCTTTGGTGCTGTTCCTGCTTTGGATTTTAGGCCGTAGCCTGACCTATATGCCACCTACCTTCTAAACGAGGACAAAAAATACAATCTAAATAAAAAAGGACGAATCATATTCGTCCTTTTCTCATTCTATAAATATTCAATAAAGCGTATTTTTAATGTAGCCCAATTAATTAAACACATTATTTAAATACACAATGCGCTCATTGGTTTTTTGGTTAAAGCACTTGGTATATTGCAATTGTTGATCTTGGGCACGTAAAGCATCATCCCAATATTGCGACTGCTTTTGATAGGTTTCTTTTTCACTATCCGTCATTTGGTAGACACTTTTTTGGGAAATCACTTTACAGTCCACATCACGCTTTTCAAACCACTCCGTTTGGTCTTGTTGTAGCTGCTGTTTTTGTTCCTCAGTGAAATTGTCCCAAGTTTGGTTCAGACGTTCCACCACTTTGACTTGGTCAGCGTCCAATTCCTTCTTACGAATATTCATGGCTTTCTGTGCCAGTTCCATCTGCGCAACTTCTTGCTCATTATATTGTTTTATATTCTTTTGTATTTCTGCATTTTCTTTTTCATATGCCGCAAACTGAACCGCATGCTGCGTCACCAACACTACACCATCAATCACGCCATTTTGATTGGGTACATTCAGGCTAATGCCTTCTTTATCCGTTTTAATGATGTTATAGCTAAATGCACCTTGTAGCTGATCATTGTCTAAGTTGAGTGAATATTCACCCTCTTCTAAAACATCACGTAAAGTACTTTGATAACCGTCCTCACACTCTTCACATGGACGCGCTAAAAATGCATTTTCAGCACGTTTCTGTAAACCTTTCGGGAAAATCACCACCAACTGGCTTTCACAGTCTAATTGCTTCGCTGTATCAGGCTTTTCTGTGGTCGTTGAAATCCCTTTAATTTCAAAGCGAATACCGTTATTAATCTGTGTTAATAATTTTTCATCGGCCTCATATTCACGGCTATCACGCAAACGGCGGTCTAGGGCCTTTAAGTATTCAGTTTTTAAATGCGCTTGAATTTGTTCGACGTTGGCAGGAGCCGTACAACTCCAATCTGACATTTCTTGCGGTTCAGCAACCGTTTCTGTTTTATTCTCGGTTCGGTTACAAGCACTTAAAAATAAACTGCTCAAGATTAGACTGGCAAAAATTGTTTTCTTCATCATTGTTATAAAACCATAAGGCTGTTGTTTTTCGCAGCGTATTTAACCAAAAAATAAGCTTTTATGCGAGTAGCTATATAAAAGAACCCTGCCGTAGCAGGGTTAAAACATCGCTTAGTTAACCTTTTCAACACCACGATCATCCACTTCACGCACCACACCTGAGTCTGTATTTAAAACCTCAAACTCGATACGGCGGTTTTTAAACTTGCCTTCATCAGTTTGATTGTCTGCGATTGGCTTTTCTTGGCCATAACCAATCGCTCTCAACTGCGCAGGATCGACGCCTTTAAAAATTAAATAATCCACCACAGCTTGCGCTCGATTTTGCGACAAAGTTTTATTGACGGCCGCATCTCCCGTTGCATCTGTATGCCCCATCACGGTCAGTTTGACTTGAGGTGCTTTTTGCATCAGCGCCGCGGCCTGATCCAAAATCGACTTATTGACGTCAGGTATCGCCGATGAAGCTGTATCAAAGTTAATAATTTGCAAATTCAATGCCGTGGCAACGTCTAGTGCTCGAACTTGCTCAGGATTAATTTCTGCCAGCGCACGCTCAGCATCACTAATACTGGTATCCACGGCACGGTTTACATCCAGTGGTTGCTGCGTCACAACTGTCATATTACGCAGTAAAGGTTTAATTTGATCTGCCACTTTAAGTGCATTGGCTGGATCTTGTGATTGAATCGATAACTGATTGCCAAACCATGTTAAATTTACATTTGGCACACCTTTCAACGCACTGATTACACTGGGTATCGCATCTTGGTCAATAAATTCAGTGTGATACATACTCTGCATATCTGCACCACAACCGATGCTGTTATTAAAAATTTGCTTTACTTCTTTTTGCAAAATTTCAACATAAGCAGCATTGGCTGAGAAAATTTGGCAGGTGACCAAGTCTCCTGTTGCCCCTGTGGTGATTTGAAATTTAGCGGGTTGGCTGGCATTCATATTTGCAGGAGGTACTGTTTCAGTGGTGGCTTTTTCGGTACAGGCCCTAAAAATAAAAGCAAACAATGCCGCAAAAATAATTAAAGCCAAAATTGGCAGTAAAAATGACCGTTTCTCATCTACTTTTGTAGCATGTACACTTGCAGGTGCGACATGTGTAGCTTGTCCTTGTAAGGTATTTACCCCTAATCCAGCCAGTAATGCACTTGCCCACTCAGGTAAGGTACGACTAATGGAATCTGTGTTGACCTGTAGTAAATGGGAAATCGCTTCAGGTTCTGAAGAACCAGCCTCTGTCGTTAAAAATGCTAATGCAGGTGTAATCGAACGGCTCAAGGTACTTTCAATTTCATCTGCGGGTGCTGCCCCGCGGACATGCTCCAAAAACTGTTGCTTGAGACTAACATTCGATGCAAAAGCATCATTAAGACGTGGATTCAACTGCTGCTGAAATGCAGGAATCAGTTCAGACTTTGACTTTAATATAGACAGTAAAATTGGTAAAAAGGATTGAATTGCTTGATTTTTTTCAAGTAAATGTTGTGTATCACCCTCTAAAACAATTGCAGAGACATTTTGTTTTAGTAAATCCATAAAATCGACATTCATGAAGCCTTACCCCACTTTTTCTCATTGTTTTCATCGTCATTTTCCAGTTTATCTGTTCATTTTTTATACTTTGTAAAATATTGTATTTGCATCAGTTTTATCTAGGCCCAATAAAAAAGCCAGCCGAAGCTGACTTTTTAATCCACGTTTAAGGCAATATTTAAGCTGCAAAAGTTTTTAGAACTTTTCCTTTCACCACTTGATTGATCAAAGGTGTATTTTTACCTTGCGACAAAATATTGTCTTTATTCACAATCCAGTCTAACTCAGGATCAACCAATACCCAGCCTGCTTCAGCAGTCCAACGTTCAAGCATATTGGCTACCGTGGCAGGTGCAATCGTGACTTTTTCGACCCATTCCAAAGGACTAAATAAACCTTCACGTACCAATTGCACACCAAAAGCTACATAGGTATCAAAAGCAGTGATGCCCGGTTGTGTTTCAGCAAATGGTGCTAGCTTTGCAGAACTGCTTAACGGTTCATGATGTGTACAAATCGCATCGATCACTCCACTTTTCACACCTTGGCGAAGGAGCTCTTTATCCGACTCAGCACGTAACGGCGGACGGACATGTGCAAGTGAGTTGAAGCCATCAATCAGCTGATCTGTTAAATGCAGCTGATGCATCGCCACATCGCATGTGACTGGTAGACCTTTATCTTTAGCGATTTTAATCAAATCAACAGAAGCACCTGTAGACAATAAACCAAAGTGGGCACGAACACCCGTCGCTTCAATCATTAACAAATACTTGGCAATGGCAATGGTTTCGGCAATCGCTGGGATGGTCGGTAAGCCCTGACGCGATGCCACAAAGCCCTCATGGACACAGCCATCTTTGGCAATTTGCGGTTCTTCGGCATAAAACACCACCGTCATACCAAGGCCTGCTGCGTATTCTAAAGTGCGCAGCACCACATCGTCATCTGCAAAAGGCGCATTGGCATTTGAAACTGCTTTACAACCGCCCTTTTTAAGACCCGCCATATTTGCAGGTTGGTTGCCTTGTAAGCCTTGGGTTTGAGCACCAATCACTTCAAGATAAATGCCGCCATCCAACATGGCTTTTTCCATCAAACCATGAATCAAAGCACCATTGTCTTGCACAATCGGTTTTGAGTCTGGCGGTGTAAACACATGCAAAATACCATTTTCACGCGCAGCACGACCTTCTGATTTTAATGTCCCGTGCTGTTGCTGACCTGGTTCACGTAGGCGTGCACATAAGTCCACCATGGTTGGCATTAACCACTTGCCTTGACCATCAATTGTTTCAGTGACATTGGTTGTTTCAGCAACCAACTTGCCATTTTCGATATACACTGTTTGAACCGCATCTGTTTGATGAATTGGGTCAAGAACACGTACATTTTCAATTTTTACAACAGTCATGACTTATTCCTTATACCGCAATTGCGTCTAACAAACCTTGCTCTTGCAGTTGACCTTGCATTGCAAGCGCCAAAACTGCCATACGTACAGCAATCCCGTTGGTCACTTGATTTAAAATCACAGACTGTGGACCATCAGCAATACTGGAATCAATCTCTACACCACGGTTCATAGGTCCCGGATGCATTACGATGCAATCAGGTTTTGCCATTGCCAGACGTTCTTTGTTTAAACCGTACATTTTGTAGAATTCAGCTTGAGATGACAGCGCAGGCGAATCAATGCGTTCATTTTGAATGCGTAAGGTAATAATCACGTCGCAGTCTTGAATCCCTGCTTCCATGTTATTAAATAAACGCACACCTTCACCATATTCATTAAAACCATATGGCAGCAGTGTGTTCGGTGCAATTACACGAATATCTTTACACCCCAGTGTTTGTAATGCAGCAACATCTGAACGCGCCACGCGTGAATGTTTAATATCACCAATGATGGCAATTGAAATATCTTCAAATTTCTTTTTGGTTTCACGGCGAATGGTCAGCATGTCCAACATAGCTTGTGTTGGATGCGCATGACGGCCATCACCTGCATTGATAATTGCAACATGCGGACAAACGGTTTGGGCAATAAAATGTGCCGCACCCGACGAAGAATGACGTACCACAAAAATATCCGCAGCCATCGCTTCTAAGTTCCACAAAGTGTCTCTGAGCGTCTCCCCTTTGGAAGTACTTGAACGTGCGATATCGATATTTAATACATTTGCAGAAAGTCGTTTTGCCGCTGCTTCAAAAGTAGTACGAGTACGGGTTGAGTTTTCAAAGAAAAGGTTCATTACCGTTCGACCTTCTAAGAGGTTGTTGGTAATCAGCTGATTTTGGTCATTAAAAAAGGACTGCGCGGTGTCCAATATTTTTGTAAGAGTTTCTTTAGAAAGGCCTTCGATGGTGAGGAAGTGTTTGAGATGACCATCTTGGTTGAGTTGAATCTGACTCGGAGTATGCAATGCTGCCAAGTGCATGAGAGATTCCTTGTACGTTAAGTTAACGCATTATACAGATTTTCTTTTTGATTTGGACCTCAGTTTAAAACAATTGCCTTAATTATCATCGGCTTCAAAACTAAGATTATGAAATTCTTATCTATTATTTCAACCAGTTAAATTAAACCATCAAAGGCTAAATTAGCTAAATTCAGAGTTCATCAAATTGCTATAAATATCAATTCTATAGAGTTTCTTATCTCATTTATCCAAGCGGACATTTAAAAAAGCTCTCTTGCGAGAGCGATCCAACTTCAGCGATTCTTATCGTAAAGCGCCAATATAGTGATGTGACACTTGGGCACGGTAGATTTCTTCTTCAGTGGCTTCCAACTCATGTCGTGTCGTGTCGACCTGTTTAGGTTTTTCGATCACGGCGGTTTCTTCATAGTTAAAAACATCCATGACACTGTCTAAACGACTCACCAATCGAATCAGTTCAGTATCTTCTGTACTTAAAGCAAGCTCTGCCATCTGACGTGCATAACTTGGATTTTCCACCAAATACATCACATCAATTACACGCCCCGATACACGGCGCAGACGTGCATAAAGTAAAGTTGCAATTGAAAAAGCATCAGCATGACTTACAACACCGCGATCTAACTTGGTCGACATATTCATCCCCTTTCAAGTGAAAAATATTTACTAACGATCTATCAGAAATCAGTCAGTAAATTAAACTTGCAAGGATTTAGCAAAATACGTACCAAAAACGTTATTGTTCACATGGTGATTCATTTATTTTAATATTTCCGCTGAGTAGAGGCATATTTAAAAAACCATTCAGAGGCAAAATACGTTAAACTTTAGCGAGTTTATTTTGTTTTATTTTGGTCTCTCAAATTTATGAAAACCGCTTCGCGTTTAAGCAGCTATTGGGTTACGTGTGCCGATGGCTTAGAAACCTTACTCCAAGAAGAATTAGAAGGTTTAGGTGTTCAAAACATTGAACGTTTTCCTGGGCGTTTAGTTTTCAAAGGTACACTGGAACATGCCTATCGCATTTGTATGTGGTCGCGTCTTGCGTCGCGTGTACTCGCACCAATTCATGTCCATGAGCTGGAATTTAGCCATGACGCACGTGATGTTGCTGAAGAGCTCTACGAAGGTGCAATGAACTTTGATTGGTCGCTGATTTTTGCACCACAAAGCACCTTCGCCGTTCGTTTACATATTGAACGTGAAATTAAGGTGAACAGCCAGTTTGCAACTCTACGTGTAAAAGACGGTATCGTGGATTCATTCATGGAAGCTGTTGGTAAGCGTCCAAGTATTGATATTAAGCAACCTGAAATTACCATTTATGCACTCGCAGGAAAAACTGAACACACCTACTGTTTAGACTTATCTGGTGATTCATTACATAAACGTGGCTACCGTCGTTATATGACCGATGCCCCAATTAAAGAAAACTTAGCCGCTGCGATTTTACAAAAAGCTAAGCTCCTTGCAAAAAGACCCGATATTTTCCTTGACCCAATGTGTGGTTCTGGGACGTTTATTATTGAAGCATTGATGATGCTGACTGACCGCGCACCTGGTTTAGTTCGTCGTTTCGGTTTCAATGGCTGGAATGGCCATGATCATGATCTGTGGATGAGCATTAAAGCGGAAGCAGCTGAACGCCATCAAACAGCCTTGGAACAACCTCTCCCTAAGTTCTACGCATTTGATGCAGACTGGGAAGCGGTAAAAGCCACCAAGCAAAATATTATTGCTGCTGGTTTTGAACGTGTACTTGACCAGATCCAAATCGAAGAACGAACTTTAGCCGATTGGCCAAACTTTGAAGCCGAAGGAAAAACAGCCTTTATTGTGACCAACCCACCTTATGGTGAGCGTTTGGGTGATAAAGCCTCAAACCGTGCTTTATATTTAGGCTTATCTGCTTTGCTGCAAAAGAACTTCCCAAATCAAACCGCAGCAGTTATCGCCGCAGCCGTCGAGCAAGCCGATGTATTGGCGCTGAATGACCCGCAAACCATGCGTTTGATGAATGGTAAACTGCCAATTTACGTACGTTCAGGTTCAGTTAAGCCAGTTGCAGTAGTCAAACCTTTCTTGGAAACATGGCAACCGCAACAGTTTGAAGCGATTGAAGGTGCTGAAGACTTTGCTAACCGTTTACAAAAGAACATGCAGACCTTAAAGAAATGGGCAGTAAAAGAAAACATTCACTGTTTACGTTTATATGATGCTGACCTTCCAGACTTTAACGTCGCAGTCGATTTGTATGGTGAACGTTTACACGTCCAAGAATATGCGCCACCGAAAAAAATCGATCCTGAAAAAGCCAAGAAGCGTTTCAATCTTGCTTTACAGGCGATTCGTGCTGTAACAGGTTTAGGCCGTGATGCGATCTTTATCAAAACACGTGCTCGCCAAGAAGGTAAAAACCAGTATACCAAGCAAAGTACTGCTTCTAAGCGTTTTATCGTGCAGGAAGGCAAAGCAAAAATTTTAGTCAATCTAACCGATTACTTAGATACAGGTTTGTTCCTCGACCACCGTCAAATCCGCTTACGCATTGCGCAAGAAGCGCGTGGTAAGCACTTTTTGAACCTCTATAGCTATACCTCTACAGCCAGCTTACATGCAGCTTTAGGCGGTGCGGCAAGTACCACCAGCGTTGATCTTTCAAATACATATTTGAACTGGTCTAAAGAGAACTTCGTCTTGAACGGCTTAACGGTCGATCATGCTGATGAACAGCATCAGTTCTTTGCCAGTGACTGTTTTGAGTGGTTAAAAGAAGGTCATGAGCAATATGAGCTGATCTTTATTGACCCACCGACTTTCTCAAACTCAAAGAAGTTCTACGGTACCTTTGACGTACAACGCGACCATTTATCATTGCTCAAACGCGCGATGAACCGTTTAACTACGGATGGTACTTTGTACTTCTCGAACAACTATCGTGGTTTTGAAATGGACGAAGAAATTTTAGCATTCTTTGATGTCGAAGAAATTACCAGTGAAACCATTGGGCCTGATTTCAAGCGCAATCAAAAAATCCACCGTGCATGGAAAATTACCCATCCAAAAAACTAATGCACTGAAGATGAAATACCAGCAGGTCTTTCATCTTCGCTAAATTTTGCATTAGACAATTTTCAGATATAAAAGGGACGAAATACGTCCCTTTTATTATGTTAGATCATCATTTTTGCATTATTCAGTCAGGAAATTGGTTTGCCCATATTTGTAATCAACTGACATTTTCATGATATTCCCTTCACGTTTCACCTGCCCTGAACTCTGCATCGTTGAAAGCATGCTTTCGATCTCTTGATCAGACATGCTGATGCCTCCTTTTTGCAGATAATTATTCATGATGCGCGAGATCATATTTTTATCAAACTGAATATCTGCTTTGTATTCTATTAAACTCGGCATCATTTTCACCATACCCATCACCGTCGATTGATGACTCGGCATAATACGCCCCGTCACACTCGCTTGTGCAACCCCTTCCCCGATAGCAAATTGGTTCTCTTTGGATTCAAAACGGAAACCTTCATTGATCACTGCCAATAAAGCAGGCTCCATATCTTTTTCCACGGCCTCTTTTGCCAAACAACTGTTTTCACTTTTCGCCAAAATATCAAACAGCGTCTGTAATTTCTGTCGGTTTACATCGAGCACATTAAAATTAAACTGTACGTTTTGGACAGCGGGTGCTGAAGGCATTTTCATTTCATCTAGACGCAATAACATTTCAGTGTTTACAACTCGGTCTGTCAGTTCACTTTGTGTTTCTATGCTAAAATTCTTCAGTTCGGCATTGATCGGTTTATTGATATCTCGATCTGACATTTTCAGTAGATCCATCTTAATTTTGGTTTCACCCGCCTCAAGATATTCACCATTCAGCCCTTGGTTACTTTCTAGCTTTAGTCCCACCATTTGCAAATGTATATTTGGATCGGTGACTGTTAGATTCGGAATTTCAAGCTGTAAATCCAGTATCTTTAACTGTTGTTCGATCGGTTTTGCCCGAAACTTTAATGTCATCGGGTCTAATCTAGACTGGAGTTGAGCTTCATTGCGGGTAATCACTGGCGTAGTCAAGGTACTATTCAAAGTACCCAACCAATTCACTTTGCTTTGTACTTTAAGTGGTTCCTTCAACAAGGACTGAAGTGCACCAGGTGCTTGCGTAATATTAATATCTGAACGAATCGCATATCCATTCCAACTCCGTTGAATATGATCCTGCCCCTTCAATTGGATCACTTCTTTCGGTTTACATGGGTCTAGTACTAATTCAGCGGTCCAGTTCGCACTGCCATTTAAAGCACCCATTTGAAATTGTTGATATTGCAACTTTAAATCATTCGACTGTTTGGTGCTGTGTTGATAATAAGCCTTCAAGCTTTTATCCGCATAAAGATTACCCCCCACTGCGACCACAGCAAGCGTAAGTACGCCTCCAATACCCCACTTCAATTGAGTCATTTCTTCTATCTCAAGTTGTTTGTTTTTTATTAAAATAAATTATAAAGAGAATCTTCGAATAAAGATAATTGTTTTGCAAATAAATCACTTATATGCCATACCTATCACATAAATGTGAAAACTTAGGTCACATTTTTGCTTAAAAGTGTCATCTTTTAACATTTCTATAACGCAATAAAAAACCCAGCCGAAGCTGGGTTTTTTAGTTTCAATGAACCATGTAAATGATTAACTCATTTTCACTTTATCAAAGCTCAACTGACCATCATGTGCAGTGATCATAATATTGTCTCCAGCCACATAGTAACCAGACAATATTTTTTGCGCTAAGTTGTTTTCAACCTGTTGTTGGATGGCACGTTTTAATGGGCGAGCACCGTAAACTGGGTCAAAACCAGCGTCAATCAATAAGTCAAAGGCTTGATCATCCACCGTTAAGCGCATATCTTTTTCAACCAAACGATCACGTAAACGATCCAATTGAATATCCGCAATACCACGAATTTGCGCCTTTTTGAGTGAATGGAAAACCACTAACTCATCAATACGGTTGATAAACTCTGGACGGAAATGTTGCGTCACGGCATTCATCACCACTGCCCGCACTTCTTCATCCAAAGGATTATCCCCCAACTCACGCACATCACTCGAACCTAAATTCGAAGTCATGACGATCACGGTATTTTTAAAGTCAACCACGCGACCTTGTGAATCCGTTAGACGACCATCATCCAACACTTGGAGCAAGATGTTAAACACATCAGGATGTGCTTTTTCCACTTCATCGAACAGCACGACACTATACGGTTTACGACGTACAGCTTCGGTTAACACACCACCTTCTTCGTAGCCAACATAACCAGGAGGTGCACCCACCAAACGGCTGACAGAGTGTTTTTCCATAAACTCGGACATGTCGATACGAATCATGGCATCGTCACTATCAAACAAGAAGTTTGCCAGTGCTTTGGTCAACTCTGTTTTACCAACACCAGTTGGACCCAAGAATAAAAACGAGCCGCTTGGTCGGTTCGGATCAGACAAGCCCGCACGCGAACGACGAACTGCATTGGATACTGCAACCACAGCATCATCCTGCCCGACGACACGGTTATGTAAGAACTCTTCCATATGGAGAAGTTTCTCACGTTCACCTTGCATCATTTTAGCCACTGGAATGCCGGTAGCAGCACTAACGACTTCTGCAATTTCATTGTCAGTGACTTTGTTTCGCAGTAGTTTTGGCTCTTCTTTTTCCTCAACGACTTCTTCTTCATTGAGACGTTTTTCCAGCTCTGGAATCACACCATACTGAAGACGCGACATTTCACCCAAGTCGTTTTCACGCTGCGCTTTTTGCAGCGCAATACGCGCCTGATCTAATTCAGCTTGAACTTGTTTAGTGCCTTCAACTAAGGTTTTTTCAGCTTTCCAAACTTCTTCTAAATCATTGTATTCGTGTTGAACTTCGCTGATTTGCTTTTCAAGATGAGCGACTTCCGCACGACTACCGGCATCTTCATCTTTTTTCACTGCTTCAAGTTGCAGTTTCAATTGAATCAAACGACGCTCAAGCTTATCCAAAGCTTCTGGCTTAGAGTCCAGCTCCATTTTGATACGAGAAGCCGCTTCATCAATCAAATCAATTGCTTTATCAGGCAATTGACGGTCAGTGATGTAACGATGTGACATTTTCGCTGCTGCAATGATGGCAGAGTCTAAAATTTTCACACCATGGTGTACTTCATAGCGCTCTTTCAAACCACGTAAAATCGCAATTGTGTCTTCCACACTCGGCTCATCGACCAACACTTTTTGGAAACGACGCTCTAGCGCAGCATCTTTCTCAATGAATTGGCGATATTCATCTAATGTGGTTGCGCCAACACAGCGTAGCTCACCACGTGCCAGAGCAGGTTTGAGCATATTGCCTGCATCCATCGCACCATCGCCTTTACCTGCGCCCACCAACGTATGTAATTCATCGATAAACAAAATGACTTCACCATCCTGTTTAGACAAATCTTTCAGTACTGCTTTTAAGCGCTCTTCAAACTCGCCACGATATTTAGCACCCGCAAGCAATGAACCCAAATCTAAGGATAAAACACGTTTACCTTGTAGGCTTTCAGGCACTTCGCGGTTAATAATCCGCTGTGCCAAGCCTTCAACAATGGCTGTTTTACCCACCCCTGGTTCACCAATCAACACTGGGTTATTTTTGGTACGACGCGACAAAACTTGAATGGTACGACGAATTTCATCATCACGCCCAATCACAGGATCTAACTTACCTGCCAGTGCGCGTTCAGTTAAATCAATGGTGTATTTATTCAGAGAATCACGTTGATCTTCATGATTGTTGCTCATGACTTTCTCATCACCTCGAATTTTTAAAATGACTTTGCGTAAGCTGTCTGCTTGTACGCCCACGCTGTTGAGTAGCGTTTTAGTTGCCCCCACTTCGGCCAAGGCTTGCATCACCCAATCGGTAGACAAAAACTCATCACCTGCTTTTTGCGCGAAGCTATCTGCCAAATTCAGCGCTTTGACTGCCTCTGAACTTAAGTTGACGTCCCCTGTGGGATTAGTCAGTGTTGGTGCATCAGCTAGTGCTTGTTTTAATTTGCTTTGTAAAGCAGGTAAATTGGCACCCGCTTGTTGCAACAAACTCAGATTAGAGGTTTCTTCTAACAATGTTGATAAGATATGAATACCTTCAATTGCGGTATGGTCTTTCCCCACTGCAAGTGATTGAGCATCTGAGAGAGCTTGCTGTAAGCGGTTTGTGAATTTTTCAAATCGCATTCTTGTTTTCCTCACAACAAATTTCGAACTTGATGGATATATGGGAACAATTGCTCAAAATTCAATTCAAATTTAATTAATTTTTCTACATTTTAACTTATTTTTCATTAGCTTATCTTAACAATAAATTCATAAGACTCGGTTATAAGATGGGTCTTATCCGCCTTATTTTCAAGCGCCAACCTAGATTATTTATGTATTAAAGACCACGACGACCTATCAATCCGTGACAACCAAAATCATTTGATCAATTATTAATCAAACAAACAACGCATTTTTCTATTTATTCGTGTGATGAATTGTGTCCCAGTTTACGGAATCAAAACAAAAGCGTGAAGCATGAAAAAGGCCGATCACTAGATCAGCCTCAAATGACTTAAAAGTCAGCGTTTAATTTGCTTCAATAATCTCAAAATCATGGGTGATTTCAACCCCACCATCCATCAACATTTTGCTCGCAGAACAGTACTTTTCTGCCGATAATTCCACAGCTTTTGCGACTTGTTTTTCCTTCACCGCATGACCCGTAATCACGAAATGTAAGTGGATTTTTGTGAACACTGCAGGGATGCTATCTGCCCGCTCTGCCTTGAGTTCACAGCGTACATCGGTAATTTCTTGGCGTGATTTTTTAAGTATGGTTACGATGTCAAAAGAGGCACAACCACCCAGTCCCGTCAGGATCAATTCCATTGGTCTTGGACCACGGTTTTCACCCCCATATTCTGGCGATCCATCCATGATAACACTGTGACCACTTTGAGTTTTTGCTTCGAAAGCAACATTCTCTAACCAATGAACAGTTGTTTGCATTGCAAGTACCTAAAAAAAGCTATAGATTGACGAAGTGACTGTACACTAACATAAATTGAGTTGATAAGGAATTTCAGCTCTGACTGTGTGACAAGTTCACCCTAGGTCTGTGCGATCTATATTTTATCCATTTTCGGAACCGTTAGCATGACTTCAAGCTTTTCACAATTAAGCACTGATGCGCTGTCTCCAGGTCAACTCCCCGAGTCAGTCAAAGCATTATTAAAACGCGCATATATTAATCGTTATCCTAAACGTACCACCATCGTAGATGCAGGCTCAGAATCTAAATCTTTATATTTGATTTTAAAAGGTTCGGTCTCCATTATTCTGCGTGAAGACGATGAACGTGAAATCGTGGTCGCTTATTTAAATGCGGGTGATTTTTTTGGGGAAATGGGGCTATTCGAAGCAAACTCACAACGTACTGCTGAAGTGCGTACACGTGATGTCTGCGAAATTGCTGAAGTAACTTATGAAAACTTCCATGAACTCAGCAAGCAATACCCTGACCTAAGCTATGCAGTATTTGCACAGCTGGTACGCCGTCTAAAAAATACCACACGTAAAGTGACTGACCTTGCATTTATCGATGTTTCAGGTCGTATTGCACGTTGCCTAATCGACCTATCTTCGCAACCTGAAGCGATGATTTTACCAAATGGCCGCCAAATTCGTATTACGCGTCAAGAGATTGGACGTATTGTCGGTTGTTCACGTGAAATGGTTGGTCGTGTTTTGAAAACACTCGAAGAGCAAGGCATGATCGAAACTGATGGTAAAGCCATCTTAATTTTTGATGCCTCTTTAGAAGAGTCAAAAGCGAATGCTGATGACTATGAAGACGAAGAATAAGACTTTTCTCCATAGCTGATACAGCCAAAAGCAAATCTTAGGATTTGCTTTTTTTTATGTCTTTAAATCTGCTTCTGCTTTGACAAAATCATGACAAACTTTGTAAAAATAGTGATTTAACCTACTGGGCATAACTGTGTAACCTAATTCGACCGAAAAAACGCAGTCCATAAAAGGAAATGTTGAATGCAATTTAAACCCTTAGCGAATACAGGCATTTTGGTTCCTGAAATTTGTCTCGGCACCATGACCTTTGGTGAGCAAAACACTCAAGCTGAAGCCTTTGAACAACTTGATTATGCTTTAGCGCAAGGCCTTAACTTTTGGGACACTGCGGAAATGTACCCTGTTCCTCCAAAACCTGAAACCCAAGGTGCAACCGAAAGTATTATTGGCCAATGGATTGCCCAGCGCGGCGGTCGGGACAAGTTATTTCTAGCCTCTAAAATTGCGGGGCCATCTCAAGGTGGTAGTCATATTCGTGATGGACAGACTCGTTTTAATGCAACCGACATTTCTACTGCCCTAGATGGCAACCTAAAGCGTTTACAGACCGATTATATTGATTTATATCAACTACACTGGCCACAGCGCCCAACCAACTTTTTTGGCAAATTAGGCTATGAAAACAGTGAAGCTCATAACACGCAAACCGTGACCTCTTTGCAAGAAACACTACAAGCACTAGAAGCAGAGATTCAAAAAGGACGTATTCGTTATATTGGCTTATCTAATGAAACACCATGGGGCACCATGAAGTTTCTACAAATTGCAGAACAGCTCGGCCTGTCTAAATTTGTCAGTGTGCAAAATCCATATAGCCTATTGAACCGTACTTATGAAATTGGTATGTCAGAAATTGCGAAATATGAAGGCGTTGGTTTACTCGCCTATTCCCCACTCGCTTTTGGCTATCTCACAGGTAAATTCCGTAATGGTGCACGCCCAGCGAATGCTCGCGTGACGCTTTTCAGCCGCTTTAGTCGTTATAGCAACCCAGAGAGTGAATGGGCAACAGAACAGTATGCACAGCTGGCTGGACATCACGGTTTAACGCCGACGCAACTGGCTTTAGCCTTCATCAAGCAGCAGTTTTTTGTGACCAGTACGATTATTGGTGCGACCAACTTAGACCAGTTGAAAGAAAATATCCAAGCCTTTGAGATAGATTTATCGGAAGAAGTTTTACAGGGTATTCAAGCTATCCATCAGCAACAACCTAATCCTGCGCCATAGATATTTCTTAGTCAGCTGTTCAGGTGAAATACGACTTCACCTGTCACAAATAATTGATGATTTTCAAAATCATCAACTGACAATAAAAAAGGACGCCATGGCGTCCTTTTTTACTCAAAAACAAATTAACGTCTTTGATTATAAACCGCTTGAGCAGCAGCTAAATTCTTACGCATTGCTTCAATACGTTGACTATTTGATGGGTGTGTCGACAGGAATGAAGAACCGCCTGCTCCATCAAGCTTATTCATTTTTTCCCACAGACTAATTGCGGCTTGAGGATTATAGCCTGCTTTAGCCATCAACATTAGACCACCTTGGTCCGCACGACTTTCTAAGCTACGTGAGTAAGGCAAACCAATACCAATTTGACTACCTAGCTGCGCTGCTGCTGAACCTGTTTGACCCACACCTGCTGCACTTAGACCAATTCCCAAGGCCAAATCCGTTAATGCCTGTGCACCCACTTTACTCTTCGAGTGCTCTTCTAAAGCATGCACCATCTCATGTCCCATCACCGCTGCAATTTCAGCATCAGTTAGGTTCAATTTATCTACAATACCTGTGTAGAACACCACCTTACCACCAGGTGCAACATAGGCGTTGACCTGATTTGACTTAAGTACCGCCAACTGCCAGTCAAATTTCGTTCCAGTTTGGTTCATTTGATCGGCATATGGCTTCAAGCGATTGAATACACCATAAATACGCTTATAGGTCGTAGATGAGGTATCTAAGGTCTTTGTGCTTCGCGCTTCATTCACTGTTTTGTTGAAGCCTTGGGTTGCTGCTGCATTTAATGTTGCAGTGTCTGCACCTGCCACTTCCGCAAAAGTTGCACAACCTGAAATGGTAACCACACTCGCAGCACACAAACTCATTAATATTTTATTTTTCATTATTGCTTAACTCCATCCATCTCAAAGCATTTTACATAATGTGCTGAATTATATTGAATAGATTTAAAGTGTTAAATATCATCACCGCGTTTTATCATAGCAATTATGTAAAAACATCTTCACAATTAAGCACAATAAGCCAAATTTCCGTGCTAGAGCAATATCTACACGCCACCTTAAACCTAGTTACATAAACTGAATTAAAAGCCAATAAACCAAACACAGGATATTTAAACCCAAATACAGGTGGCTTAAAGGTTCAATTTTTTCCTCAAGGGTCGCACTTTTACGCTTTGCAAACAGAAATGCATTTTGGAGCAGAATGATCGGCACCAAGATACAAGCAATAATCACAGACAATCCAATGAGCGCACTATAAATCACGTCTGGATCGGTGGTTTGCCCTTGAATAATCATCATCGCGATTGTTGGCGCACCACCCATAGCAAAAAGTAGTGAGTAAAAAATAGTTCCCGCGATATTCTTTTGCATCCTGCCTGCTCATCTGTTTATTGTGCATTTTATTCTAACAAGCACTTATACACTATGTCGTGCTTATTCATGCAACTTTAGTCGGGAAAATCATTCCAGCTCAGCAGCTTAAATCAATATCTGTAACGCTCATGTACAGATGGATCGCACAAATAAAAAAACCTGTACGAGACAGGGTTTTTTACTCAATGCTTTATCGTTTAAGCGTCAAATGGATGACGTAAAACAATCGTTTCTTCACGGTCTGGACCTGTAGAAATGATATCGATTGGGCATTCGATTAATTGTTCAATGCGTTTTACATAGTTGATCGCTGCTTGTGGCAATTGATCCATTGATTTCGCACCAAAGGTAGACTCAGACCAACCCGGCATCGTTTCGTAAATTGGTTTTAAAGTTTCAAATGCAAGCGCATCAGAAGAACCAACACAACCAGAATCTGCCGCTTCGTAACCTACGCAGATTTTCACTTCTTCTAAACCATCAAGAACGTCAAGTTTAGTTAAGCAAATACCTGAAAGTGAGTTTACGTCTACAGAACGACGAAGGATTTCAGCATCGAACCAACCACAACGACGTTGACGACCCGTAGAGGCGCCAAATTCAGAACCTACAGTCCCTAAGTGCTTACCAATCGGATCACCTACGTCATTTGCAGCGTCATAAACCAACTCAGTTGGGAACGGACCTGCACCTACACGTGTTGTGTATGCTTTGGTAATACCCAATACATAGTCAAGATGTAATGGACCCAAACCAGAACCTGAGCTTACGCCACCAGCAGTCGTGTTTGAAGACGTTACATACGGATATGTACCATGGTCAACATCTAGAAGAGAACCTTGAGCACCTTCAAACATGATGTTATCACCGTTTTTACGGTAATTATGCAGCTCAGTAGTGACATCAATCACAAGTGGTGCAACCACTTCACGCCATTGATCACACAGCGCAAGTACATCTTCTAATTTAACTGCTTCTACGCCGTAGAATTGCGTTAATTGGAAGTTATGGTACTCAAGAAGTTCAGTTAACTGAGCTTTAAGATGCTCGCCACCACGAACCAAGTCTGCAACACGAATTGCACGGCGTGCAACTTTGTCTTCATACGCAGGACCAATACCACGACCAGTGGTACCAATTTTCGCATTACCGCGCTTGATTTCACGCGCTTGGTCAAGTGCAATATGGTTTGGCAAAATCAGTGGACAGTTCGGAGAAATACGTAGACGTTCTTTAACTGGCACGCCTTCTTTTTCAAGAATGTCCATCTCTTTGATGAGCGCTTCAGGAGAAAGCACCACACCATTACCAATTAAGCACAGTACGTTTTCACGTAAAATACCAGATGGAATGAGGTGTAATACAGTTTTCTTACCACCAACGACAAGTGTATGACCTGCGTTATGTCCGCCTTGATAACGAACGACCGCAGCCGCTTGATCTGTGAGCAGGTCGACGATTTTACCTTTACCTTCGTCGCCCCATTGGGTACCGAGTACCACAACATTATTGCCCATAATAGCCTCATTGCATCATGCTGTTAAAATTGAAGAACTTCTCAGGTTTTAGCTTACCTGAAGAAGTGATTAAATCTGTTCTACAGTCCATTGACCTGCAACATTCACCAACTGGTGCGTTGCATATGGAAGTGTAGTTAAATCATCCTGCCCCAAAAGTTGAATCACGCTCATGCCTTGAGCACGCGTGTGTTCAATCGCTTGGATCAAATCTGTTTGAGTACCTTTGGGTGCAACCACAAGACTGTTTTGCTGAAAACGACCTGCACTAAGTGCATATAAGTCACAACTAAAGCCTGTTGCTGGACGTGCACGCCCAAAGTGCTCACCAATTCCGTCATAACGTCCACCTTGTGCCAATGGCGCAGCACGGTTTGGTGCATAAACGGCATACATTAAGCCCGTATGGTAGTGATACGAACGTAGCTCAACCACATCAATACCCATCTGAAGATTTGGCCAACGTGCTTGAATCTCAGATTGTGTAGTTTTTAATGCATCAAAAGCGTGCTTAAATTCTGCATCGGCAATGACATCTAAACTTAAATGCGTTTGCAAGGCATCTAAGTCACTTGCATAACGACCTAAAGTATAAAAGTCAGCACCAAAGTTTAAATCTTGGGTAAATTCAGCCAATTCTGGCAGAGCTTTACGTTGGTATAAATCAGAGAGTTGGCGTTCAGTCGCTTTGTTTAAACCTGCAACCTTCACCATACTACGGAATAAGCCCACATGGCCTAAATCCAAATGGATGCCGTCTGCAAAACCTGTTTTTTCAAGCAGGCTGATCATCACATCGATCAGTTCAACATCGGCATCGATGCTGTCTGAACCGAATAGCTCAGCACCTAACTGCAAAGGTGTACGCGTGGTATTAAAGCCCTGTGGTTTGGTATGTAGGACTGTTCCTGCATAGCAATAACGAGCAACGCCTTCAACTGGATGTACATGCGCATCAATACGAGCCACTTGTGGTGTCATATCGGCACGCACACCAAGCAAACGACCAGAAAGCTGATCAATCACTTTAAAAGTGGCTAAGTCTAAATCTTGATTCGATTCTGAAAGAGAAGATAACGATTCGATGTATTCAATGAATGGCGTGTACACCAACTGATAACCTCGAGTTGCGAGGAAATCTAATGCTTGACGACGCAAAGTTTCAATCACTTGCGCCTGTTCTGGTAGTACATCAGCTACACCATCAGGTAATAACCATGTCTCTGAAATGGGCATGTTGTAAACCTAAAATCTTGTCTGCGCGGAACGAATCCGCATAAAAAAATCGGGGCACACCCGATTTCTCTTAGTCTATCACGATACAATGTGCTGTGCATTAGACAATTTCGGAAAATTTAATTTATCGTTTTGATGTCATCGTTAACAACTTTATACATTCTTACCGATTTTGAGCGAGCCATTCAAAACATGGCTTTAGACAATACCCAAGTATCAGAATAAATAATATTAACTCATCCTAGTGCTCTGCACAGATTGGAAAAATTCATATAAGACTTTGTTTTATATTTTATTTCCAATTATACCTGTGCTTGCACAAAAGGCACATTCTTTTATACTTCAGCTCAATTTAACAGCAACAATAAATACAACGGCGTTATACAGATAACACTTTTAATCACATATTTTTTACTTGGGGAAAATTCGATGGAAATGCATAGCAACTTATATTACAGGCATGCAGATGCTCAAATCATGTCAAAGTTAGACCGATTATTTCAAGAACATCGCGGCGATGCGAGTCAATTTACGGCTTTAGTCTGTGACATCAATCCAGAACATGGTGCTGAACTGGCCGAAGATATTTTAAATACCGTCGATAATATCGAGTTTGACTTAGGTCCTGAATCGCTATACTCCCTCGCGGGTTATTCCATCGCACACTTTGTCCATGGTTCATCAGGTGATGAGTTCATGGAAGCTATTTTATTCTTCCTGAAAGCCTTGCTTCCAGACATCCATGCGCAAGCATGGGGTTGCGGTGATGATGATCCTTGGGAGTTTTGGTTCAAATTTGAAGGTGATGAACTGGTTCGTGAAGATGATGAACCTTTAAATGATCCTGAAGAAGATGAAGAAATTAAAGCCAGTATTTATGCATGGTGGCACGCAGATCTGCCTAAAGAAATTAAAGAAGGCTTTTTAAACGAAGAGTCATAATATCCTAAGTAGCATGACTAGAGTACAAGTCCTATCACTTTGAGTCATGCTGTCACATTCACGGGCAATTTCGCTATCAACTTTTGAGTTACCAAATCGGCAATTCTGTGGTTTGTTTGATATTTTGTAATGGAATTTCTGTTTTAATACTTTGTATATTGGGGATTTTATTTAGACGATGGATTTGAAACTGTCGATAGGCGTCTAAGTCTGCAACCACAATACGTAAAAAGAAATCACAATCCCCTGCCATTAAATGACACTCGACCACTTCAGGAACTTCACGAATCGATTCAACAAATTGGTTCACCGTTTGCGGATCCTGACTCTTTAGCCAAATGCGTGCAAAAACGGTCAATCGCAGATTCACTTTAGCAGGATCTACCAAAGCCACATAAGCCCGAATAATCCCGTCTTCTTCTAGTTGTCTTACTCGTCTTAAACACGGTGAAGCAGACAGTCCAATGCGCTGAGCCAGTTCATTATTTTGAAGTTTCCCATCGACTTGTAGTACTTGTAATATACGCTTATCTGTTTGATCCATAAATTCCACCCCTAAAGCATAATTTAGCTCATATTTAGCCATTCACAGCATATTATTCCAAACAAGCTCTATATTAAGCTAAATAAAGCAAAAAATATCTTCGGAAAAACCCTACACTTATTCACCTACTGCACCAAAACCTAGCACGCATAGGCGATTTAAAATGTTCTCCCTTAGAAATACAACTCAAGAACTCAATGACTCTACAGATTACGTCGAGTTTAAACGCGGTATTAAAACATCTATCCCCATGCTGCTGGGCATTATTCCTTTTGCTTTGGTCTTAGGAACACAAGCCACTCAAAAAGGCTTTAGCCATTTAGAAGTTCCATTATTTACTGGTCTAAACTTTGCGGGCGGTTCCGAGTTTGCTGTGCTGGAGGTCTGGACCAATCCACCAAATTTTCTCGTTTTAATTTTCATTACTTTTTTAGTCAATAGCCGTCACTTACTCATGGGTGCAAGTCTCGTGCCCTATTTACGCCATTTGCCTAATCGACAGGTTTTCCCTGCCCTGTTTTTCATGTGTGATGAAAGTTGGGCCGCAGCGCTTGCCGATGCAGAAAAGAAGAAAAGATTTGGGCTACAACAGGCCTTTAGCATGTCCTACTACGCAGGCATCTGTTTTGCTCTGTATTTGATGTGGGTCAGTTTTACCAGCTTAGGAGCCATTCTTGGTCCTTTGCTAGGCGATGTTCACCGTTATGGATTTGATATGGCCTTTGCTGCAGTATTTTTGGTTTTACTACGTGGTATGTGGAAAGGCTTCAGCGCCGCACGCCCTTGGCTTATCAGTCTAATCAGTGCGGCCATTGCTTATTTATATTTACCGACGGGTTGGTATGTGCCTATTGGGGCAATCTGTGGCATCGCCTCTGCCTTCTTATTTATTCAGGAGGATGAGCTATGATCCACAGTACAACACTTATCGCGATTTTATTGGTCGCAGCAACCACTTATCTGACGCGTATATTGGGCTATGTTTTGCTGAAAAATAAAACTTTAAGCAACAAACAACGAAAGATTTTGGAAGTTGTTCCCGGCTGCGTACTTATTTCAGTAATTGCACCTTATTTTGTCAAAGACAATGTCGCAGATCTACTCGCCATTGCCATCACATTGATTGCAGCTTCACGCTTTTCACTTTTACCAACCGTTGTGATTAGTATGCTGAGCGCGGCATTATTACGTACCGTGCTCATCTAAACTTAATTTTTAGCGTTCAGGCTGTACGGCTTTAGCGAGAATATTCACCAATTCAGCGTTTTGTAACTCAACTTTTTGCAACTTAGACGTGGTCTGTTCGATCACTTCCTGTTGCACATGCATCTTTTTTGCAAGATCTTGCATAATTTCCAAGGTCTTTTTTAAGTTTTCTTCAAGATGATGTACTTTTTCTTGCAGTTGATTCTGCTCTACGCTTGGATCAGTTTTATCTGCCTGATTTTTAAATTGAAACCAAATTAAAAATACGACAGCAACCGCCAACAGCAAAATAAATCCCCAAATTAAGATCAACATAAGCACCGCTCTACATTATTTTCGTTTATAGATTCATGATAACCACAAGTCAGTATTCGGTCTATGCCTATCATCTTGTTTTCAGAGTAAAAGATGCTTAAAAATAAAGCCCTTTATGTGGTTGACGTACTAAAAGATTCACACAAATCTAATAAGCGGTTTGCATAGCCCCATTCATTGTCATACCACGCAAAGACTTTGGCTTGATGCCCGACCACCATGGTTTGCGTTAAATCAACAATAAGTGAATAGGGTGAATGATTAAAATCTGAAGATACCAAAGGTTCATCCGTCACATCCATAATTTCACGGTAGTCCGACTTCGCCGCCTGAATCAGTACTTCATTGATTTTATGGTCGGTAATCGGTGTTTGCGAAATAAAAGTTAAATCAATTGCAGCTACATTAATAGTCGGCACACGGATGGAATAACCATCAATACGATCGGCCATTTTTGGCATGACTTGTTTTAAAGCACCGAGGGCTGACGATGTGGTGGGAATAATATTTTGACCTGAAGCACGAGCACGTCTTAAATCACGATGCGCATGATCTAATACAGACTGATCGGCAGTCACTGCATGAATTTCGGTCATGAGTGCAGTATCAATTCCAAAAGCATCATCAATGATTTTAACCAAAGGCACTAAGGCCTGTGTTGTACATGACACACTGGAAATGATTTGGTCACTGACTTTAACCTCATGGTGATTCACCCCATACACAATGGCGGCATCAACCGAGTCAAAAGGTGCCGCGCCAATAATGACCCGCTTTGCACCTGCGCTGATATGCCCTGTTGCTGCTTCACGCGAGCGAAATAAACCTGTGCACTCTAGAACCACGTCTACATGGAGGCTTGACCAAGGTAAATCCTGCGGGTTTGCCTGACGCAAGACTTCAACTTTGAGCTGCGCTTGATCTTTAGAAAGATGTAAATAAATTCTTTCATTTTCATAACTTAAATCGACTTTTCCCGGAAAGCGCCCATGCGTGGTGTCATATTTAAATAAATGCAATAAGGTTTCTACATCTGCTACATCATTTACCGCGACGATTTCAAACTGAAAGTTCTTTGGATTTTCAAACCAAGCGCGTAGTACATTACGTCCGATTCGACCAAATCCATTTATCGCCACTCGTTGCATGACTTGCCCTTATTTATAAAATGATGAAAGATAAAGCTGGCCTATATTAATGGATTTATACAGATTTGGTTAAGCTTTCTTTTTCTATCATCCATCAGCGAAGATGATGAATATGAACCCTTAAGTCATAAATTGATCTACCTAACCACCTCGGACCAATCAACTCATTTCCACGAAATGATATAAATATCCAACAATAACAAGCAAAATCTTAGAACTATCGAATACATAGAAATGTCATCAATTCGCCTTAAAGTGATTGGTGCAACATCCTTTTTCCGTTATAATTTGGCGTTTTAAAATTTTTAAGCCAGTATCTGAAGTCAGCGTATTTAGAATAAGACTTTCTTCAGCTACTATTAGCCAAATCGAAATTATGGAGTGACTTGGTTGTGAGTACTCGTTTTATGACATCAGCTGAAATTCGCGAAGCTTTTTTAAGCTACTTTGAATCGCAAGGGCATACACGTGTCGCGTCGAGTTCTCTAGTTCCCGCCAACGACCCTACTTTGTTGTTTACCAACGCGGGTATGAACCAATTTAAAGATTGTTTCTTAGGCCTAGAAAAACGTGATTATGTCCGTGCAGTGTCTTCACAAAAGTGTGTCCGCGCAGGTGGTAAACACAACGACTTAGACAATGTCGGTTATACCGCACGTCACCATACCTTCTTTGAAATGTTAGGTAACTTCTCATTTGGCGACTACTTCAAACGTGATGCAATCAAATTTGCATGGGATTTCCTCACTGGTGAAGCTTGGTTAGCACTGCCTAAAGACAAACTCTATGCAACGGTTTACCACACTGACGACGAAGCATTTGACATCTGGAACAAAGAAATTGGTTTAGATGCATCACGTATTATCCGTATTGGCGACAACAAAGGTGGCCAATACGCATCAGATAACTTCTGGGCAATGGGCGATACAGGTCCTTGTGGCCCATGTTCTGAAATCTTCTTTGACCATGGCGACCATATTTGGGGTGGCTTACCAGGCACACCTGAAGAAGATGGCGACCGTTTCATTGAAATTTGGAACAACGTATTCATGCAGTTTAACCGTACTGCGGATGGCGTATTACACCCTCTTCCGGCGCCTTCTGTTGATACAGGTATGGGCTTAGAGCGTATTTCTGCTGTTTTACAACACGTTAACTCAAACTACGAAATTGACCTGTTCCAACACTTACTCAAAGCAGCCGCTGAAATTATTGGTTTAGATACCGCTGCACTTGAAGCAGAAGCTCGCGAAAAAGGTACACCAGTTCAATATCCTGCGTCACTTAAAGTGGTTGCGGATCACGCACGTTCATGTTCATTCCTGATTGCTGATGGTGTAAACCCATCAAATGAAGGTCGTGGTTATGTACTACGCCGTATTATCCGTCGCGCAGTTCGTCATGGTAACAAGCTCGGTGCAACAGGCTCATTCTTCCATAAAATGTTGCAACCTTTAATTGAAGTGATGGGTCAAGCTTACCCAGAACTTGAAGCACAGAAAGCTCGTATCGAAGCGCAATTGCTGAAAGAAGAAGAGCAATTTGCTAAAACCTTAGAGCAAGGTTTGAAATTGCTTGAGGGTGAGTTGGCTCAACTGAAAGGTTCAGTGATTCCCGGTGAAGTGGTGTTTAAACTTTATGATACTTACGGCTTCCCTACTGACTTAACGGCTGACATCGCTCGTGAACGTGATTTAACCATTGATGAAGCAGGCTTTGAAGTTGAAATGGCAGCTCAACGTCAACGTGCACGCGATGCAGGTAAATTCGCGATTGACTACAACTCTGTTGTTAAAGTTGAAGGTGAAACTCAGTTTGACGGTTACGACGCAACGGTTGGCGAAGGTCAAATTATCGCAATTTATAAAGATGGCGAACAAGTTGATGAAGTGGTTGAAGGTGACGAAGCCCTCATCGTACTAAACCAAACCCCATTCTATGCAGAAAGTGGTGGTCAAATTGGTGACACAGGTATTTTCAAAAATGACACAGGTATTTTTGAAGTCCAAGACACCAAGAAATCGGGCGGCGCTTTTGTACACCAAGGTATCGTGACTGTAGGTAGCATTAAGCTTGCTCAAAATATTGAAGCAACAGTCAAAGCAGATATCCGTGCGGCAACTGCACGTAACCACTCTGCAACTCACCTTTTGCATGCTGCACTACGTCAAATTTTAGGCGAACACGTGCAACAAAAGGGCTCATTGGTTGCGTCAGATATCTTACGTTTTGACTTTGCCAACGATCAGCCCGTTTCATTTGAACAACTTCAAGAAATTGAACGCTTAGTGAATGCTGAAGTGATTGCAAATACAGCAGTAAGCACTGAACTTCTCGACATCGAATCTGCGAAAGCAAAAGGTGCGATGATGTTGTTCGGTGAAAAATATGGTGATGAAGTTCGTGTACTTTCAATGGGTTCAATCATTGAAGAGAAAAACTTCTCAATCGAGCTATGCGGTGGTATTCATGTTAAACGCACAGGCGACATTGGCTTGTTTAAAATCACTTCTGAAGGTGGTGTAGCTGCGGGTGTACGTCGTATTGAAGCGGTAACAGGTACCAAAGCCATTGAAGTTACTCAAAAAGCTGACCGTGATATCAATACCATCAATGGTTTATTGAAAGCTCAAAAAGACCAAACTTTAGAAAAAGTGGAAGCCTTAGTCGACACAGCATCAAGCTTGCAAAAACAGATTGAGCAACTTAATCAAAAACTTGCCAGCTTCCAAGCTACTGAACTGCTTAGCCAAGTTCAAACGCTTGCGGGTCGTCAAACGCTAATCACGACTGTTCAAAACATGGATGCGAAATCACTTCGCAACCTACATGACGGTGTGAAATCAAAATTAGAAAATGCAGTCATCGTACTTGCTGGTGTTGAAGGTGACAAAGTTAGCCTGATCGCTTCTGTAGCAAAAGACTTTACTGCTTCTATTAAAGCAGGTGACATCATCAAACATCTAGCAACTGAGCTTGGTGGTAAAGGTGGTGGCAAACCTGACTTAGCACAAGGTGGCGCGCCACTAAACGAGAAGTTTGCAACAGTGATGGCAGATTTAACTGCTTGGCTTGAAGCGAAATAAAACTTCACCTTTTGTGTAACTGACCCTGAATGATGCATTCAGGGTCATGGTTTATATGGAACAACTATGGCATTAATCGTTCAAAAATATGGCGGTACCTCTATGGGTACTCCAGAGCGCATTTTAAATGTTGCTCGTCGTGTAAAGCGTTGGCATGACCACGGCCACAAGGTTGTAGTGGTTGTATCAGCAATGAGTGGCGAAACCAATCGTCTACTTGCTTTAGCGAAAGCCATTACCGAAACCCCTGACCCACGAGAATTAGACCAAATGGTTTCTACGGGTGAACAGGTAACGATTTCAATGTTAGCAATGGCGCTCAATTCTATTGGCGTTGAAGCTAAGTCACTTACGGGTCGCCAAGTCGGGATCAAAACGGACAATGCGTTTACCAAAGCACGTATCGAGTCGATTGATACCGATACCATGACTGCGCATTTAGATGCTGGTCGTGTGATTGTGGTTGCTGGTTTCCAAGGCTTTGATGCCGATGGTAACACCACCACGCTCGGCCGTGGCGGTTCAGATACTTCGGGTGTAGCACTTGCTGCGGCATTAAAAGCAGATGAATGCCAAATCTATACAGATGTAGATGGCGTTTATACGACTGACCCACGTGTTGCACCAAAAGCGAAAAAAGTAGACCGTATTTCATTTGAAGAAATGCTGGAAATGGCATCACTTGGTTCAAAAGTTCTACAAATTCGTTCAGTTGAATTTGCAGGAAAATACCAAGTGCCTTTACGCGTATTATCAAGTTTTGATAATGACGATGATGGCGCATTCGACGAAGAATTTAAAAAGAACGTCGGAACACTAATCACCACTGAGGCGGAAGACAACATGGAACAACCAATTATCTCTGGTATCGCATTTAACCGTGACGAAGCTAAACTTACGATTCTAGGTGTTCCTGATGAACCAGGCATTGCATCTAAAATTTTATCGCCAATTGGTAATGCCAACATTGAAGTGGATATGATCATCCAAAATGTTGAAGAAGATGGTACAACTGACTTCACTTTCACGGTAAACCGTGGCGAACTTGCAAAAGCAACAAAAATTCTTCAAGAAACCGCTCAAGCCATTGGTGCGCGCGAAGTTGCTACACGTGATGACATTGTTAAAGTCTCAATCGTAGGTGTTGGTATGCGCTCACATGCAGGTGTTGCAAGTAAAATGTTTACTGCCTTGGCTGATGAAGGCATCAACATTTTGATGATCTCAACTTCAGAAATCAAAATTTCTGTGATTATTGAAGAAAACTACCTAGAACTTGCTGTACGTTCTCTACACACTGCTTTCGGTTTAGACCGTGAACATGGTGAATCAAGCGCACGTGCTTAAGCAATCTTGCGAAAAACTTGTCATTGTCTGACAGTTTTTGCAAAAGACTACAAAAATCAGGAGCCACTATAGTTTTTTCTATAGTGGCTCTGTTATATTAAGCCCGAGGCTTTCTTAAATTTAGATGAATGTTATACCTAATGTCACTAGATATCTAAAAATTCAAGTGTCATGCGGTTGTATTAAACATTTGTTTAAATTTTTTTAAATACAAAAAATTATGTATTTTACTTTAGTACAACTGCAGGTTTAGCGTTTTGCAAGGAGATAAACATGCTGATTTTGACCCGACGCGTCGGTGAAACATTAATGATTGGGGATCAAGTAAGTGTTACTGTACTTGGTGTCAAAGGCAACCAAGTTCGTATTGGTGTCAATGCTCCCAAAGAAGTATCTGTACATCGTGAAGAGATTTATCAACGCATTCAGCATGAACGTGCAATGCATGAACATCTTCAACATCTTGATCAGGACTACCAGCCTGCATTTGAAGATGAAGGTGCACAGCAGAATAATTTCAATCGTTAAGATTGAAACATTCAGATATAAAGCGGCCCGATTGGCCGCTTTAAATTTTTATACAGTCTCTTTTTGCTCAAGCGCCTCGATCACTTTCTTTACAGGCCCAAAACTGCGACGATGCTCGTCAATAACCCCATGTTCAGCAATCGCCTCAAAATGCGCTTTGGTTGGATAACCTTTGTGTTTGGCAAAACCAAACTGAGGATATTTTCGATCCATCTCAATCATTTGATGGTCACGTGTCACTTTGGCCAAAATACTCGCTGCTGAGATTTCAGCATGCAAGGCATCACCACCCACAATTGCCTCACAGCTCATGCTTAAGCCTTGTGGAATTTTATTACCATCAACCAAGACATGTTCGGGCTGTATTGTAAGCTGTTCAACCGCGCGGCGCATCGCAAGTAAAGATGCTTGTAGAATATTGATCTCATCAATTTCAGCAGCACTTGCCTCAGCAATCGCCCAAGCCAATGCTTTTTCCTGAATTTCGACAAAAAGTTTTTCACGTTTTTTTTCAGTCAATTTTTTGGAATCATTCAACCCTTGTATCGGGTTATTCGGGTCTAAAATTACCGCAGCAGCGACTACTGAACCTACCAAAGGGCCGCGCCCTGCCTCATCTGCACCTGCAATTTGCATTTTCTACTCTCATAAAAAATGGCTGATCAACAGCCATTTTAAAAAACTTAACAATTTATTCGGCTTAGTTTAGCATTTCAGAGGCGCATGTGGCTGTTGTTTTTGTTGCCGCTAAAGCGCTATAGGTTGCCTTTGCTTTGGGATCAATAGCAGCCAAAGCCAACTGCTCTTTAGATAACACCTTCGGCGAATTATCCCCTACACAATTGCAAACTTCACGTTTTTTCTTCTGCCTTTGGTCTTCAGATAACAGTTTACTGCCCACAATCCATGTCGGATTAGTTTCGATTTCATCCATACACTTTGCATGTGACGCCATTTTAATGGCCGAGATTCCATCATCATCTGAGCCAGACAAAGGATTCGACGCACAGGCAGAAAGCATAAGCGATCCAAGCAAAGAAAGTATTAACTTATCATTTTTCATACAGACACACCCTTTGTTGTAAAAGAAATAAGGTTTCAATTGTTGTTATTCAGATTAATATAAAAGATAAATGCCAAAAAGTACAAAAAAACTGCAAAGAAGCGAGGCATGCCCCCCCGCTGCTTTGATGTATTAGAACTTAATTCATCGCTTCAGCTACACATGCATTGATGGTTTTGGTTACTGCATTGCTAATAATAGTTGTACGCGCCGCAGGGTCAATAGCCGCTGTTGCCACGTCGACAGCCGTAATATTTTGTGGGGCTTTCTCACTGACACAACCACAAATTTCGGTTTGAATTTCGGTTTTTTGGTCAGCCGTCATAAATTTGGTTGCTGTTTTCCATGCTGGTAGATTATTCAACTCAGTCGTACATTTTGCATTAATGGCAATTTTAAGCGCTGCTGTACCTAGTTGTTGCGTGGTGGTCGTCGTATTGGTCGTTGCCATATCAGTCGTTGTACAAGCCGAAAGGATCAAAGCCAAAGGAGCAAGCACTGCAATCATTTTTTTCACGGAGTTATCCATTTATAACAGTTAAAGTGCGCGTATTTTGCCGAAACTTTACTGTTTACGGAAACACTATTTCCATGCCATTTTAATATCTTTCGCTTATTGCACAGTTTTAAATCAGTCATGCACCATTGGTCTGTGCAGCGTTGCAGAATATCAACGCTATGTTGCATCTACTACATTTTTGACCTATCTATAGTTCTATAAAATAGCGCAACATAAAAATGGATGTGAATCTAATGAACTCGGCAAATACCCATTACACGCGTACTGCTCAAATTCTGCATTGGCTCATGGCAATTATCTTTATTGCTGCTTGGCTGATTGGTTTTTATAGCGGAAACTTCCTCAGCTATGATGCTGACGGTAGCTTTAAAGGGGATGTCATTACCTTACATAAGAACATTGCAACCACGATTATCTTTCTGGTGGTGATTCGTATCTTTTGGCGTTATACCCACCCTGCACCCAAACTTCCAGACAGCATGTCACCGTTAATGCAAAAAATGGCACACCTCGGTCATTTGGCTTTATATTTCATTTTGTTGGCTTTGCCAATCACTGGCTGTTTATTTAGCTGGAGTGCTGGGCACCCTGCGCCGGTATTGTACCTTTTTGAAATTCCCCGTTTAGTACAAGATAACCCTGAATTACTTGCGATCGTAAAACCTTTACATATCTGGATTTCATGGGCTTCAGGATTGCTGTTAGTGGGTCATATTGCAGCAGCACTGAAACACCACTTTATTGATAAAGATAATGTGTTAAATAGCATGACCAAACAAGCAAAGTAAGACCAAGTTGAATTAGCCTAAAAGCATCAATCTGTTGCTTTTAGGACTTCATCCACCACACATCCTTTCAGCGTATTCAACACACCCTGTTGTACCACCTGTTTTTTGACTTGTTCATCAACCACTGCGCGCAACAAAGTTGTTGCTGGAATATCCTTTAACGCATTTTCACCCACGCAACCACAGATTTGCGTTTGAAGCTGATTCTTTTTCTCTTCACCAAGCAATGCTGTACTGACTTTCCACAGCCTTGTCGCTTCAAGCTCTACACCGCACTGATACACCACCACTGGCTTTAGTAGTTTTTGCGTTAACCCAGTATCCGTTTTGAGCAAATAAACTGCAAAGAGCACAAAAATAACCACAAGCAATGCAATGATTTTTTTCATATCGACCTCACATAAAAAAGACAGAGCGAACTCTGTCTTTAAAAGGACATCAGATTAAGCAATGGCTGCAATTTCAGCCGCCCATTTTTGCTTCTCTTCTGCCGAAATAAACGACGCTTCAAAAGAGTTTAACGCCAATTGTTTTAGCTCAGCTGCTGTTAAGTCTAACGCATCTGTAATAGCAATAAAGTTATCATTCATATAACCACCAAAGTACGATGGATCATCTGAATTTACCGTCACTTGCACACCTTGTTGCAACAAACGGCGGATATTGTGCTGTGCCATATCGTCAACGACACATAACTTTAAGTTACTGAGCGGACAAACTGTCAGCGGCATTTTCTCTGCAATCAAACGCTGCATTAATACAGGATCTTCTTCAGAACGCACACCGTGGTCAATACGATTCACTTTAAGCAAGTCTAAAGCTTCCCAGACATATTCTGCTGGGCCTTCTTCACCTGCATGCGCAACCACTAAAAAGCCTGCTTCACGCGCTTTAGCAAAGACACGTTCAAACTTTGAAGGAGGATGCCCAACTTCGCTTGAGTCCAAGCCCACACCAATGATTTGATCTTTATAAGGCAATGCCTGTGCTAAAGTTTCAAAGGCTGCTTCTTCACTTAAATGACGCAAGAAACACATAATCAAATGCGAACTAATGCCAAATTTTGCCTTGGCATCATCACATGCGCGTTGCAGACCATTAATCACTGTTTCAAAAGCAATACCGCGGTCAGTATGCGTTTGTGGGTCAAAGAACATTTCTGTATGTACTACACGGTCTTCGGCACATTTTTCAAAATACGCCCAAGCCAAGTCATAAAAGTCTTGCTCATGAATCAGTACATTTGCGCCTGCATAATAGATGTCTAAAAACGATTGCAAATTGTGAAAATTATAAGCCTGTTTTACTTCTTCAACCGACTTATAAGGAATGTCTATTTGATTACGCTGTGCGATTGCAAACATGAGTTCTGGCTCAAATGTCCCTTCAATATGCACATGTAATTCAGCTTTTGGTAAAGCACGAATGAGCTCCAATTGACTCATATCTTTTCCTCTTTAAAAATAAAAAAGGGCGTAAACTGAGTTTACACCCTTATCACTATTTGATGAATTAGCCGCCAAACAATGCGAATTTTAACGCCCAAAGCACAGCCACAATCCACACCATGTACGGTACAGTCGCCGCTTTACCGGTGAACAATTTAACCAATGCATAGCTAATAAAGCCCATCGCAATACCATCTGCAATTGAATAGGTAAATGGCATAAATACAATGGTTAAGAACGCAGGAACGGCTTCAGTAATATCATCCCAATCAATATGGGTAATTCCCTGAATCATTAACACGCCAACAAATAACAATGCTGGAGCTGTTGCAAAACCGGGTACAGATTGAGCTAAAGGTGCTAAAAACAAACATAAGATAAATAACACACCGACCACAACTGCGGTTAAACCTGTACGGCCACCAGCAGCAACACCCGCAGACGACTCAATATATGGTGTCGTCGAAGATGTACCTAATGCTGCACCTGCAACAATTGCGGTTGAGTCTGCAAATAATGCTTTTTTCAAACGTGGAAGTTTGCCATCTTTCAGTAAGCCTGCACGGTGTGACACGCCAACCAATGTACCTGTTGAGTCAAATAAATCGACCAAGAAAAATACAAAGATGACACCAACTAAGCTTGCCGTAAATAGACCTTCAAAGTCCATTTGCATGAATGTTGGAGCAATTGATGGAATCTCACCAACAACACCTTTGAACTCGCTTAAGCCCATTGCTGTTGAAATTGCAGTTAAAGCCAAGATGCTGATAATAATGGCACCACGCACTTTAAAGTGATGCAGTACAACCACCATCAAGAAGCCAAATAAAGCCAAAAGAACCGTCGGTTGCTTTAAGTCGCCCAATCCAACCAAAGTCGCTGGATTGTCCACAATAACGCCTGCATTTTTTAAAGCAATCAGCGCAAGGAATAAACCAATTCCGCCGCCAATCGCAAGCTTAAGCGACATTGGGATTGCATTCACAATGGCTTCACGGATCTTAAACATACTGATCGCAATGAACACCAAACCTGATACAAACACTGCAGCTAAAGCAGTCTGCCAAGGCACACCCATACCCATACACACCGAATAGGTAAAGTAAGCGTTTAAGCCCATACCCGGTGCTAATGCAATTGGATAATTTGCAACAATACCCATAACCAAACAGCCAATTGCGGCTGCAAGACAAGTCGCTACAAAGACAGCACCATGATCCATCCCCGTTTCGGATAAAATCATTGGATTCACAATAATGATGTAACACATGGTTAAGAATGTGGTTACACCTGCAAGAAGCTCTGTACGAAAACTAGTTTTATTTTCACTCAGTTTGAACATACGCTCGAGCATATTTTCTGAAGATGGATTAGGAGTCATCATGACCTAGCCCCTGTAAATAAACTTTTAAAACTGTATAACTGCCAAAAAATTTCGACACTCAGTACGATGAAAATCTGATTAAATTTCTGGAAGTTAAAGCAATGAATATGCCAAATTTCCTCAATTCAGGAAAAGTTTATTTAGCCATGAATGATTCAAACGTAGGGTCGAACCATATATACCTAAACAAAAAAGCCGCATAAACCGTATGCAGCTTTCAACAAAAACGTCATTTTAGACTCAAAGTCTAAAATTCAATATATCTTGGCGCGAATTATAACACACTGATTTTTAATTGTTTTAAATTTATTTTTAATTAAAATTCAACACGATAAGTCATTTATACATGATTTTATTCTATCTTAAGCTTCAAATTACTTTAATGGAGACCTGATCGATTATTGCTTCAGCATCACTTTGAAACGAGCTATTGACTTTTTCAGGCACGACGTTTGCCTTTGAGAGAGGACTCAACTTTTGCACTTTAGGCTCAGTACTGTTCATGAGTTGATTCAACTGTTGCTGTTTTTTCGTTTCTGTATCCTGAAAAACAACAAACCCAAGCAAACAAACAGCAGCCACAAAAATAGGGATTAGAATTTTTTTCATGACATTCACAATATCCACAACTGCTTTAGCATGATTACAAATCATAACAAATAATACAAAGGGCCACACATTTATCAGATAAAAAGTATCTTCACACTTTATAGTTTTTTCTGATTTAATTATTTCAATAACATAAGATTAAATTAAATGAGTGAGAAAAAAATATGATCAAAGTGCTCAATTTTGTAATATTTTATATTTCAAAAAATTACAGTTGATTAACCTTTTATGAACATAATTTGGTTTAGACAAGATCTTCGCATACACGACCATGCCGCACTTTGGCATGCAAGCCAACATGGACCTATGCTGGCTTTAGTGATCCTATCCCCACAACAGTGGCTATTACATCATGATGCAGCTGTAAAAATTGATTTATATGTCAGACAATTGCACGATTTAAAACAGAGCCTTGCTCAGCTGAATATTCCTTTGCTCATTCTAAATATTCCGCTGTGGCAAGATATTCCACGTCAGCTTTCATCTTTATGTCATACACTGCAAGTACAACAAATCTTTGCAAATATCGAAATGGGCGTGAATGAGCTTAAGCGCGATGCCGAAGTTCAACAATGCTTAAATCAGCAATACATTGAATTTACACTCTTCCAAGATCGAACCCTCTTTCCCTTAAACAGTATTCGTAACCAATCTGGTAAGCCCTATCAAGTCTTTGGCGCTTTTAAAAAAACCTGTTATGAGCGCTTAAATATTGGCTTACCGCAGTGCTACCCTCTCCCTTCTGCACAGCAACCTATACAGCTTCCTGCCGATTTAAATACAGCCATTCCACTCATTGAATCGCTGATTGATGTGAATACGAATGAATTAAATCAAATTAAAGCCTATTGGCCTGAAACGGAAATATATGCGCTTTCTGTACTCGATGATTTTATTGATCATAAAGTTAGTGACTATCAAAAAGAAAGAGACTTTCCATTTTTAAATAGCACCAGTCAACTTTCAACTTATTTAAATCTCGGGATCGTGTCGATTCGCCAGTGTCTCAATGCCCTGTTTCGTGCTCAACACGGTCAATTTATGATTGATAACACAGGCCAGCAGACTTGGTTAGATGAATTACTTTGGCGAGAGTTTTATCAGCATATTTTATTTGATTTTCCACATGTCTCTAAACACCTGCCCTTTAAAGCCAGCACGCAGCGTATTGTATGGCGAGATTCGCCTGAAGATTTAAACGCGTGGCAACAAGGCCGTACTGGTATTCCAATTGTAGATGCAGGTATGCGGCAACTCCTTGCGACTGGTTGGATGCACAATCGTGTCCGTATGATTGTTGCAATGTTCTTAACTAAAAACTTGTTGATTGATTGGCGACTGGGCGAGCAATGGTTTATGCAACATTTGGCTGATGGTGACTTAGCTGCCAATAATGGTGGATGGCAGTGGTGTGCCTCTACGGGCACCGATGCTGTGCCTTACTTCCGAGTCTTTAACCCTGTGAGCCAATCTCAGAAATTTGATAGCAATGGTGACTATATTCGACAGTGGCTGCCAGAGCTTGCACATTTAGATGCCAAAAACATTCATGAGCCTTATGCGAAGCAGCCGAATATGGATTTGGACTACCCCAAACCAATCGTCGATTTAAAATCGAGTCGTATTCGTGCCATTGAAGCATTTAAAGGGCTTTAAACAGTCAAAGTTTGAGCTAAGTTCCGCTTAGCCAAACGCTCATAGCACTTTTGGAAAAATGGCGTCTGGTACAGTGGTTGCGTTTCTAAAAAGTGCTTTAACACTTGCTGGCGCTTCTGCACATAAAGTGCGGGCTCAACCCAAGCATATTCTTGCTGAATTTGGCGTTCATATTCAGCAAAACGCATAGGATCACTGGCTAAAATAGCCAGATCAATATCCAATAGATAAGCCAAATCAGTGTCAGCGGTCGGTGCATGTGCTTTGGTTGCCAAAATCCATGCATAGATCTTTGTAATTTGCTCAGCTCCAAGCGCATTTTCAAGCATCCGTTGCATACAGTCGGCGCTTTGCTGCTCATTGTCATGTGCTTGCGGGTCATAAATGACATCATGAAACCAAATAGCCAACTCAACAGACAAAGTATCGTCTAAGTGGGTTTTGATCTGATAAAAATACTCTAAACATTCAACAATATGTTGAATGTTATGATAATGCCGCTGTACTTCGCTATAGGCGTCATACAGCGTGGCATGGAACTTTTGAGTGGTATCGTCATCCAAACTCAATTGCTTTGCGGTGAGCGCCCAATAGTCCTGAAACTGTTTGTATATTGCACCATTGGAATGCCCTCTCATTATGCCGCCTGTTCATCTCGTTTAAAGACCAACTCACCTTTTAATGAGCTGTCGGCATCAAAGTAATAACCATCTGTTTGGAATGATTTTAACCCTTCAATTTGATCAATTTGGTTTTCAATCATATAACGCGCCATCAAACCACGTGCTTTTTTGGCATAGAAACTAATGACTTTATATTTGCCATTTTTCTGATCTAAAAACACAGGTTTAATAATTTCAGCTTGAATTTTGCTTTCTTTTACAGATTTATAGTATTCATCCGAAGCAATATTCAGCAAAATTTTAGAACCTGCCTGCTCTAAATCTTGGTTAATTAAATCGGTAATGTGATTGCCCCAAAACTCATACAGATTATGTCCGCGTGGGTTAGCCAGCTTGGTTCCCATCTCTAAACGATACGGCATCATCAAGTCTAATGGACGTAGCAAACCATATAAACCAGAGAGCATTCTTAAATGTTGCTGTGCATATTCAATGTTTGACTCTGAAAAATGATAAGCATCTAAACCAGTATAGACATCGCCCTTAAAAGCAAACATGGCTTGTCGCGCATTGGCAAAGTTGAATTCTGGCTGCCAATCGCGAAAACGATCGACGTTTAAGGTGGCAATTTTTTCACTGACGCTCATTAAGCTTGCAATTTCACTTGCTGACAGTTTGCGACTAACTTCGATCAATTCTTGGGAATGTTGCAGCAATCTGGGTTGTGTATACGCATCGGTAGGTAAAGCAGTTTGGTAATCTAAAGTTTTGGCAGGAGAAACAAGGGCAAGCATAGATAACCTGATTAAAAAACAATTAAACAGACTATATCAGTAGACTTATTTTATTACCAATCTGTGTTTTTAATAAGCATAAACGGTTAAACTAGCCCATTCTCCTGTTATATGTATCGATTCTCTATGTCTGAGCAGATGTTCATTCAAGGTCCAGTTGGGCAAATTGAAGTTTTTGTAGATTATCCACAGGGTGAAGTGAAAGGATTCGCGGTAGTTACTCACCCCCATCCACTCCAAGGTGGTACACCTCAACACAAGGTTCCAGCATTGCTTGCGCAAATGTTTTTAGAACGCGGTTGCATTGTGTACCGTCCAAGTTTCCGTGGCTCAGGTCAAAGTGTTGGTCTACACGACGAAGGTCATGGTGAAACTGATGATGTTCTTGAAGTGATTAAGCATGCTCGTGCAGCACATACAACTTTACCCTTCTATGCAGGTGGTTTTAGTTTCGGTGCGCATGTCATGGCAAAATGCTATGATGCTTTACAAGAAGAAATTCGACCGAAACAGACCATTTTATGTGGTCTACCAACGGCAACGGTCGCTGGTGTGCGCCACTATGTAACACCACAACTTAAAGGTGACATCTTATTCATCCATGGCGAAGCCGATGAAGTAACCTTACTGTCTGATATGATTACATGGGCTAAACCGCAGCGCCATTTAGTGACTGTATTACCTGGTGCAAACCATTTCTTTACCGGTTACTTAAAACAGTTACGTATTGCGATTACACGTTTCCTGTGGATTTAACGCATTACTCAGTTCAAGAAAGAAATGGATGTCTAACATTAGCCCCTTTCTTTCTTGAACTTTTATTTTTAATCTAGACCTATCTCTTTTTCTATTCCGACGCTTAATACGCCATTTCAAGCAGCTTCATTAGCCGTCCCTTATATCTCTTCTGTTTCCAAAATAATTTTAAGCTTCCTTTTTAGCGCTAAACTCAATCAGTACTATCTCCCTCAAATGCCTGTTTTAAAAATGAGTGAGAGTTGAATCCTGCTAATGGTACTTTATGCAACAATCTACGCTTGAACTTGATATATTCTGCACATCATTATTCAAATAATAAGTTATACAATCAACATCTTAGCTCGTGAGAGCTATTCATTTAAATAATTTTTAAAATATTCAGGGATTTTATGAAAACAATTCTCGGGGCAGTTTTAGTCACTATAGCCACCACATCAGCCTGTGCTCAGGACATTATAGGAACTTGGCGTTATATCGATGATAAAACTGGAGAGCCTAAAGGTCTGGTGAAAATTGAAAAGCAAGCCAATGGGACTTATGCTGGAACTGCACTGAAAGCCACACCTCGTCCGGGTTATACCGCTAAAGAGTTCTGCACCAACTGCCCCGCTCCCTACACCAATAAGCCTATTATTGGCATGCAAGTGATTACCGGTTTAAAAACTGAAAATAATATTAATTATACGCATGGTAAAATCATTGATCCCGTTTCAGGCAAGCTGTATAGCCTAAAAGGTAAAATTAGCCCAAATGGGAAAAAGCTATTCTTAAGAGGTTATTTAGGTGTTTCTGCTGTAGGACGTAGCCAAACTTGGTTACGTGTGGAATAAGTCTTGTAGCACATACTGTTATAGGTGCGTTGACCCATCAAAATATTAAACGTGTCCTGTCCTAAAAAATGCTGAATTAGGAAAAAACAATTCAGCATTTTTTATCTATTCAGTTAGCCTTTCCACTCAAACTCAGTAAAACTTTTATCTGTTTTTAGTGTGTTTTCAACCGCTTGTGCCAATTGGTTCAACAAGCTTCGTTCAGCAATTCGATCTAACCAATCTTGCTCTTCTTCTGGATAAGACGCAATTTCGCACACCAAATTTCCTTCACTGTCATGGCCTTGGCACGTAATAGACAGGGGCAAAGTATGATTATCGACACTCACAGCCACTTGATCACCACTTTGTGGCAAAGTTTCAAAACCAAATTGACCTAACTTTTGAACCAATAGGTCTTGTACCTGCTTCTGTACAACACCACTTTCGTTTACTTCCTGCTGCTGTCCATGCTGTGCTGTAAATTGTAATTTTCTCATTGATCATCCCAAAGGCTTTTTTGTTATATGGGTTTAGCATAATGGCTTAATACAAAACAGCCAAGCAAAAGCTTGGCTGTTTTCACACAAGATATTTAAGCTTTAGTCTTATTCAGTGACTTGAATCGCTAAACCAGCTTGATTGCTTAATTGCGTAAAGGTCGGGAAACTTGTGGCAACCGTTTCAGTACCAATGATTTTAATTTCGCCAGAGGTGCGTAAGCCGGCCATTGAGAAACTCATCGCAATACGGTGATCGTGATGTGATTCAATTTCGCCACCAGTGAAAATCGCACCCCACTCGCCCGAATGACCTTTACCTTCAATGATGATGCCATCGTCAGTCGGCGTACAATCGATACCCATGGTGTTTAAACCATCCGCCATCACTTGAATACGGTCTGATTCTTTCACACGCAGCTCAGCAGCACCCGTTAATACGGTTTGCCCTTCAGCACATGCCGCAGCAATGAATAATGCAGGGAATTCATCAATCGCCAATGGCACTTGATCTTCAGGCATATGAATACCTTTGAGTGTACGTGTGCCTTGAATACGAATGTCTGCAATCGGCTCACCGCCTGCAATACGTTCATTCTCAACCGTAATGTCCGCACCCATTTGCTTTAAAATCTCGATCACACCTGTGCGCGTTGGGTTAATGCCCACCGCTTCTAAAGTGACGTCTGAACCTTCAGTAATCGCAGCACCCACCATAAAGAAAGCAGCCGATGAAATATCTGATGGCACTTGAATCTCTGTACCAACTAACTTACCACCACCTTGCAGTGAAATACGATTGCCTTCTGTTTTCACGTCATAACCAAATGCACGTAGCATACGTTCAGTATGGTCACGTGTAGGTTCAGGTTCTGTGACCGATGTTTCACCTGCTGCCCACAAACCTGCCAATAAAATCCCAGATTTCACCTGCGCAGATGCCATTGGCAAATCATAGTGAATGCCTTGCAAAGCTTGGTTTCCAGTGATCGAAACAGGAGGTGTACCACGCTCACCTGTGGTTTGAATCTGTGCACCCATTTCGCGTAACGGTTTAGCAATACGCTCCATTGGACGTTTTGACAGTGATGCATCACCCGTCATGACGGAGTCAAATTTTTGTGCAGAAAGCATGCCTGAAAGCAAACGCATCGAAGTCCCTGAGTTACCCATGTAAAGCGCACTTGCTGGCGCTTTTAGGCCATTTACGCCCACACCATGAATCGTCACTTCACCATTTTTAGGACCTTCAATGCTCACGCCCATATCACGGAAGGCTTGTAAGGTTGCTAACGCATCTTCACCTTCCAAGAAACCTGTCACATGCGTCGTTCCTTCCGCAATTGCACCAAACATGATTGAACGGTGTGACACAGATTTATCACCTGGCACGCTAAACTTACCTTGGAAACTCTTTTTACCCGGTAATATGGTGAATTGCTGTGTCGTCACTTTATTGTTCTCCATGAAAGGTTTTTGAGCGAGCATATGGTTAAAATGCTGGCGTGCTGCTTGCGCATGTCCAAGCAAGCCCATTAAAGCATGTGAATCTTCATCTTCAATGAGTTTACGAATCGTAGCCAGTTGGTTTTCAAAACCATCTACGGCATTTAAAATGGCTTTTTTATTGGCAAAAAAGATGTCATGCCACATTTGTGGGTCACTTGCCGCAATTCGAGAAAAATCGCGGAAGCCCCCCGCAGCATAGCGAAAAATATCTAAATTATCTTCACGGTTTGCCAGTTGTTCAACTAAGTTAAAAGCCATCAAATGCGGAAGATGACTGGTATGCGCCAAGACTTCATCATGCTTGGCCACATCCATACAAATCACTTCTGCTTTCGCAGCTTGCCATAGTTGGATCAGTTTCTCTACAGCCCAATCAGCACTGGTTGGTAACGGTGTCAAAATCACTTTATGATTTGCAAATAAATCGACCTTACCTGCATGCACACCCGTGTGTTCTGCCCCCGCAATGGGATGCCCCGGTACAAACCCAGCAGGTAATGCTTCGCCATACACGGCTTTGGCCGCGTCGACCACATTGCCTTTGGTACTGCCCACATCGGTAATAATCGTATGTTCTTGCAAATAGGGTCTGATGGTTTCCAAGACTTTTTGCGTTGCACGAACGGGTAAGGCTAAAACCACCAAGTCCGCACCTTGAACCGCCTGCACAGGATCACTATACCCCTGTTGGATTAAGCCCAAAGCTTTGGCATCCTGTAAGGTTTTTTCCGAACGTGTAGAGGCTACAATATTTTGGGTTAAACCCTCAGCAATCATCACCCGTGCGAGACTCGAACCAATCAGTCCAAGACCAATAAATGCAACTTTTTCAAACAGTGGCGCAGACATAATTTAAGCGTTCGCCTCTAAACCTAGTACGTTGGCCAAAGCCGTTAGAAATTTCGTATTTTCAGCTTCAGTTCCAATCGATACTCGTAAATGATTGGCGATGCCCACGGGACGAACAATCACCCCCTCTTTTAATAAAGCATTAAAAGTTTGTGCAGGATCGGCTTGTATATCGACCAAAATAAAGTTAGCACGAGAAGGCTCATAGTTTAGACCTAGCGCTTTAAAACCTGCTTCAAGTTGCACCATGCCAGCTTTATTGACCACACGTGATTTCTCAATGAAATCTTCATCTTTCAGTGCAGCAACTGCTGCCACCATGGCTAAATGGTTGACGTTAAACGGCTGACGTATACGATTTAAGAAATCTGTCACTTCTGCCGATGCTAAAGCAAAGCCAACACGTAATGCCGCTAAACCAAAGCACTTCGACATGGTACGGCTAACAATCAGGTTTGAATACTGTGCTAAAAACTTTAAGCTGTTAAAGTTTTCTGGGAAATATTCCACATAAGCTTCATCCAAAACCACGATCACATGACTTGGTACTTGTTGCATGAACCGCTCAAATTCGGCCTCTTCAAACCAAGTTCCTGTCGGATTATTGGGATTTGCAATAAACACCAATTTGGTATTGTCTTTAATTGCCGCCACCATCGCGTCAAGGTCATGCGAAAAACCTTGAGCAGGGACCTCAATCGCTTCAGCATTGATGGCTTGCGTGACCAAAGCATAAACTGCAAATGCGTGTTGGCTATACACCACCGAATCTTTTTCTGAAACAAATGCACGGGCAAAAATTTCAAGTAGATCGTTTGAGCCATTACCTAAAGTAATACAATCATGTGCTACACCAAACTGCGCATGAACTTGATCCTTCAAGATAAAACCACCACCGTCTGGATATCGTCCAATTTCCGCCAATTCAGCAGCAACTGCTTCTTTGACTTTGTCCGAACAACCCAAAGGGTTTTCATTTGAGGCAAGTTTAACAATATCGGTCATTCCCAATTCACGCTCTAATTCGCTGATTGGCTTACCCGGTTGATATGGTTTTAACTTCGCAATACCTTCATTGGCTGGAGCAAACGACATGTGACCTTTCCATTCTTACAAGTGGTGTACATGGTTGAGTTTGGAGTAAACCCAACCACCTTAGAGATTACAGTACTGCAATCGGGTATGAACCCAATACTCGAACTTCTTTCACCAGTGGACGAATCTCTTCAATCGCCGCTTTAACATTGTCTTGTTCCACATGACCTTCTAAGTCGATGAAGAAGACATAAGCCCATTTTTCAGGCAATGCAGGACGCGTTTCGATACTGGTCAAACTAATATTGTGCTTTGCAAATGGTGCAAGGATTTCCAATAATGCACCTGCACGATCATGTGCAGAAATCAGCAATGACGTTTTATCATTACCGCTTTGCGGGATTCTTTCACGACCAATCACCAAGAAACGCGTAGTGTTCTCAGGATTATCTTCAATATTGCTGTGTAAAATTTCTAAATCATAAATACTTGCTGCAACATCAGATGCAATAGCAGCCGAATGCCATTCAGTACGAATACGACGTGCCGCTTCAGCATTCGAGCTTAAAGCAACACGTTCCACACCTGGATAGTGTGCGTCCAACCATGCACGGCACTGCGCCAAAGTTTGCTGATGTGCATAAATTTGTTTAATGCTGTCTTTACGCGTGTTTTCAGACACAAGAAACTGGTGATGAATACGCAATTCAACTTCACCAATCACATTTAAGTGTGAGGCTTTAAAACAATCCAAAGTATGGTTGACCACACCTTCTGATGAGTTTTCTACTGGCACCAAACCATAGTGGGCGCTGCCTGCTTCCACTTCACGGAACACTTCATCAATGGTCGGTAAAGGACGAACCACAGCATCATGTCCAAAGTGCTTCAACACCGCAGAGTGTGTATAAGTACCAACAGGGCCTAAAAATGCAATACTTTGCGGTGCTTCAAGAGCCAAACATGCAGACATGATTTCACGGAACAAACGTGCCATGGTCACATCAGACAAAGGGCCTTCATTACGCTCCATAACATTCCGTAAAACTTGCGCTTCACGTTCTGGACGGTAAAACATTGGATTCTCTTCAGAAGCAAATTTTGCTTTTGCAACAGCTTCCGCCAGTTTCGCTCGACGGTTAATAAGTTGTTGAATCTGTTGATCAACAGAGTCGATATCCTGACGGATTTGGTTGAGGTCAAGAGAAGTCGTTGTGTTTTGATCGTCTTGGATCATTGTTATGTCGCCCTTCATATACATTGTGCAAACAGTATAACAATAGTTAGCTTTGAAATCTTGCGCAATAAGACTTTGCATGTTTCAGTGCTAAAAACATACAGTTGATTTAATCATCAAGTTTATCAATAAACTGCCCCAATAATAGACATCAATAAAACCACTGAGTCCTGCCTATTTTCTTCTTACTGTTATGCATAAACATCGCTCAAGCAAAATACCACGACGATGTTTTGCGAGTCTTAGCTCTTCGCTTTTAAAACTGCGTCTAGGTTTTGAAAAATTTTGCTACACCTTCACAAAAATCACCATTCATCCGTATTTCAGTGCGTTAGAATATCTTTTAAAATATGCTTTACTTAAGTTGACGTATTCATAACAAAGAGAGTATGCAGCAGTAGCGAATGCTCTATAGTCTCAATAAAACAAAACAATAATGAACTGTAGGTACTGTCATGCACAAAAAAATTGCAGTCTTGGTCACCTATGACTTTGAGGATGCCGAATATGCTGAACCGGTAGAAGCATTTCGAGCAGCTCGGCATAGTATTATTAACCTTGAAAGTCAGGCTGGCAAAATTATTTATGGCAAAAAGCGTAAAGCCTTTGTCACCATCGACCAAAGTATCGATGATGCCTCCGTGCATGACTTCGATGCCTTACTCATTCCTGGCGGTTTTTCGCCAGACAACCTGTGCCAAGATGAACGCTATGTCTTATTTGTCAGGCACTTTGCAAACACGCAAAAACCTATTTTATGCAGTGCAGACGCTCCGCAAATTTTAATGCATGCTGGAGTTGTAAAAGGTAGACGCATGACGTGTATCCATCACCTTCATCAAGACTTAAAAGATGCAGGTGCCGTGCTATATGACACAGGTGTTGTGAATGACAATAATTTATACATTTCATCACAAACCCGATATGACCTCCCCGCCTTTATTCAAGAAAGTTTATTGGTACTGAACCGATAAAAAAAGAGCCTACTTGAGGCTCTTTTACGCATGTTTATATCAACACCTAAGGCTTAGCGCCCAAGCAAGCTACGTGCGACAATTTCTTTCATAATTTCATTGGTCCCGCCGTAGATGCGTTGAATACGAGCATCGACAAAGAAGCGTGAAATTGGATATTCACTCATATAGCCATAGCCACCAAAGAGCTGCAATAAATTATCCGCCACCTTCATTTGCATGTCTGTTGAAAAACTTTTTAGCGCAGCTGCGGTTTCGACATCCAGCTTACCTTGCATATAAAGCTCAACGTTTTGATTGTAAAAAGCAGCTGTGGCTTGTTCATCAATCTTGGCTTGAGCCAAAACAAAACGTGTATTTTGGAACTGCGAAATATGTTGACCAAAAGCTTGGCGCTCTTTGACGTATTGGATGGTGACATCAATCGAACCACGAATTGCCCCTATAGCCGTTGCTGCAATTGCTGTACGCTCGCGTGGTAGCTCTTGCATCAGATAGGTAAAACCTTGACCTGCTTGTCCCAACAACTGGTCTTTCGGGACTTTTACATTGTCATAAAACAACTCAGAAGTGTCTTGCGAATGTAGCCCAATTTTGTCGAGGTTGGTGCCTTTTTTAAATCCATCCAAGTGGGTATCGACCAACATCAGTGAAACACCCTTTGCTCGGGCTTGCGGATCAGTTTTCACCGCTAATACCACAAGGTCGGCATGCTGCCCATTGGAAATAAAGGTTTTAGAGCCATTTAAAATATAATGCTCCCCTTGCAAAATGGCATTACTTCGCATGGCTTGTAAGTCTGAACCCGCACCCGGTTCCGTCATTCCAATCGCACCGACCACTTCACCTGACACCATTTTCGGTAACCAGTACTGCTTCTGCGCTTCCGTTCCAATGTGCAAAATATAAGGCGCAGCAATTTCGGAGTGACAAGAAATCCCTGTCGATAAAGCACTAAAACCTGCACGTGCCGACTCTTCCACCAACATCAGTGAATAATGCGTTGGAACACCATAACCGCCATATTCCTCTGGAACATCGACACATAAGAAACCATTTTCACCTAAGGCATTCCAGACTGAGCGCGGCATTAAGCCCTCTCGTTCCCACTGTTCATAGTGTGGTGCAATGTGTTCATTCATAAAACGGCGAAAGTTATCGCGAAATAGTTCTAGGTCTGCATCGTAATTCAACATGTTTCTTCCTTGTAGTGACGTTATTTTATTATTCAGCTCACATGCTAGCCATTTTTAACGCAACTGTCATGACCGCATCAGGCCATTTTTTTATGCCAATAAAAAAGGAAGCCCTTAGGCTTCCTGTTTAAGATGAGCTGAAATTATGCGTGAGCATTTTCTTCAACAGCCATTTGGCGGTCTACTTCATCTGGATTTGCTAGTGCAAAATGTAATTTCTCTTGGTCTAACTGACCGACCCATTTCGCAACAACAATCGTTGCCAATGAGTTACCCACCAAGTTGGTTAAGGCACGTGCTTCAGACATGAAACGGTCAATACCTAAGATGAGTGCAAGACCCGCCACTGGAATATGACCAACGGCTGACAAAGTCGCTGCCATCACAATAAAGCCCGAACCTGTTACACCCGCAGCACCTTTCGATGAAATCAATAACACACCCAATAAAGTCACTTGGTGCATAAGATCTAGCTGAGTATTGGTCGCTTGTGCAATGAAGATTGCCGCCATCGTTAAGTAGATTGAGGTACCGTCTAAGTTAAATGAATAGCCTGTTGGAATAACCAAACCAACCACTGACTTTTCACAACCCGCAATCTCAAGCTTTTTCAGCATACGCGGTAAAACCGATTCTGAAGATGAGGTACCCAGTACGATCAACAACTCTTCGCGAATCATACGAATCATTTTCAAAATACTGAAGCCACAAAGACGTGAAATAGTACCTAGAACCAAGAAAATGAAAAGTAAACAGGTAATGTAGAAACAGATAATCAACTGAGCCAGTTGCGCCAAGCTACCAATACCATATTTACCGATGGTATATGCCATTGCACCAAAAGCACCAATTGGAGCAAGTTTCATGATCATATTTACAATGTTAAAGAACACATGAGAAATTTGATCGATGAACTTCAGTACAGGTTTACCTGCATCACCCAACTTATGTAATGCAAAACCAAACATCAAGGCAAAAAGTAGCACTTGCAGGATTTCACCTTCAGCAAATGCACCAACCACGGTGTTTGGAATAATATGCATAAAGAAATCGACAGTCGATTGCTGCTGACCAGATTCAACAAACTTTGAGATACCAGAAGTATCTAATGTTGAAGGGTCAACGTTCATGCCCACACCTGGCTTCCAGATGTTAATGACCAGTAAACCGATCAATAGTGCAATAGTCGATACAATTTCAAAGTAAAGTAGCGCAACACCGCCTGTTTTACCCACAGACTTCATACTTTCCATACCCGCGATACCACTCACGACGGTACAGAAAATTACTGGTGCAATAATCATCTTGATCAGCTTAATGAAGCCTTGACCTAGAGGATAAAAAAGCTCGCCCCAGCCGGGTACATATTTTTCAACGCCATTGATAACTTGCGTACCACTAGGGAAAAAATGTCCTACTAAGATACCCGCAATAATCGCGACAATAACTTGAAAATATAGTGACTTATAGATTGGTTTCTTAGTCATAACGAATACTTCTGTAAATCAAAAGACTGAAAAAATCGGTATACCTATACTTCCTCATAGGTAGTTGGCTTTCTGATAAACACAAAAAAGCCCACAGTTTGGACCGCATCCAAACACCGGGTAAAAAAATCATGGTGTACAAACAACAGCACTGTGACAAAAATCACAGTTCATTCATATTTACTGCAATGGGAGAGACTAAAAACTAGCGAGTCACAATTATTGGGTAAATTTTACCTAACATTCTTTAATCAAAGTAAACTGATTTCAATCATAATGTATAAAATCTAAACAATATGACTCATACTTTAGTCTAATGGTGAAAAATTTATTTAAAATTAAAAGTGCTGTTTTTTTTGATTGTTCCACTAAAATAGCACAACACAGCCTTCACTTACTTTGGTTTTTCCATGAACAACAAAAGAAATATTTATAAAGATGCTGAGCACCCTTTTGCCCAGTTTGTTCGCATTATTGGCAAAGGGAAAAATGGTGCGCGCTCACTCAGTTATGAAGAAGCTTACCAAGCCTTTGATATGATCTTGAAAAATCAAGTGTTAGATGTACAGCTCGGTGCATTTCTGATGCTACTACGAGTTAAGGAAGAGTCTGTAGATGAACTGGCAGGCTTTGTTCAAGCCACACGAGATCAACTGCCGTTCACGCCTTTAGAGATCGATTTAGACTGGTCTTCTTATGCAGGCAAGCGTAAACACTATCCATGGTTTCTCTTAGCGGCACTGACTTTAGCTAAAGCAGGTTATAAGGTCGTGATGCACGGCGCATCTGGTCACACCATTAACCGTATTTATACTGAACAGGTATTAGAGTATCTCGATTTTAATATTTGCCAAACTCAAGCAGATGTGGAGCAGGAATTAGCGTCGCGTAATTTTGCGTATCTACCGCTGCATGCCATCTCCCCAATTTTAAGTGACTTAATTTCCCTACGAAATGTTATGGGTCTTCGTTCACCCATTCACACTCTTGCACGCTTGATCAATCCATTTAATGCCAAAGCAACCATGCAAGCTATTTTCCACCCTGCCTATCGTGGTTCGCATCAGCAAGCAGCATTTAAACTGGGTTATCAAAATAGTGCGGTCATTAAAGGTGAAGGCGGCGAATTTGAACGTAACCCAGATGCCAAAACACTGATCTGCGGCATTAAAAATGGTGAACTCTACGAACATGAACTCCCTAAACTGACCGACAATCGAAGCCCAATTGAAGAAGAACTGGATTTGGCTGAGTTTAAAGCAGTTTGGCTGGGTGAAAAAAAGCATGAGTATGGTGAAATGGCAGTGACTGAAACCATTGGGATTGCACTATATACCATGGGCGTATGCGATACTTATAGCGATGCCATGCAACAAGCCAAGCAGCTTTGGCGTACTCGTTTCTGAGCTGAGTAGACAAACAAAAGCGTGAACGTTATTCGTCACGCTTTTCGGTCCAGTAAAAGTCAGCCCAGTAAGGGTAACTCTTTCCTGAAGAATGAATATTTCTGAGTTTCAACTGATCACCAATATGGATCTCAATTTTTCGAGATTCATAAGGGCCAGATAAATAAACATCTTTTTGTTATCCAATGAGGTTTGAACAATAGAGCTGATGGCTTTTTATCTTTTTCGATGCTTCACCTGCATGGGTGTTATGGATGTTTATTCCAATCAACAACATCGGATAACCATCATTTTTCATTAATGTGTATTGTGTGATGGGATTTTGAAAATTTTGACTCGGTAAAACAAAAACATCTAATAAACATTCAATTTTTCTTGCATCAGTTGCTGTCTCAGCAAATACATTGGTCGGAATTGCAGTAATGAAGAATAAACTGAGTCGAGTGAGCTTTATTATTTTTATAAGCATAGTGATTGAAACAGTTTTGCAGATTATTCTTTTTAAATTGAGTTGTTGAATCACCAAGCATCTGTTGCTGAGCGATTCAACGTATTTTTAATCAATTAAATAAAACGAATAGGTTTGAATTCTGGTTCAGGCACATGAGAATCACACTCCTCACCTTCTTCTTTATGTCCTTTATCGATATAACCCGTACGTTCTTTTTCAGGCGTATTCTGATGCTCCCAAGCAATAACGGCTTGCATACAAGTTTGACGTTGTTCAGCAGTCAACGCAACGCCATTTGGCCATTTACCAATTTCTACAGCTGTTTTTAAACGCTCAACAATATCGGCATCTAAAATAGAAAGCATCTGTTCAATATTCATGATTTAATCCTGTTGAAAAGAGTCAAAATCTTGGTTCCACCCAAGTTTAGTTCGGCATGACATATAAAAATCATAACCCGGTGGATGTAATAAATTCAGTTTAAAGGGGTGCTTACGAATATGTAAGCTGTCACCCACATTGAGCGAAACACTGTGTTGACCATCGGCACTGACCATCGGCAAAACACGGTTTTCACGAATCAGAAGCTTAATTTCACTGTGTCCACCCACCACAATCGGGCGTGAAGACAAGGTATGCGGATGCATCGGTACCAAAGCAATCGCATCCATCCCCGGATGCACGATTGGGCCACCACCTGACAACGAATAGGCTGTTGAACCCGTGGGCGTCGATACAATCAAACCATCACTGTGTTGACGGTAGACATATTGACCATCGATATTCAGTTCGAAGTCAATCATATGCACCGACTTGCCCGAGTGTAGTACCACATCGTTTAGCGCAATCGCATCATAAATCGTCTCGCCCTTTGAGCGAATTTCCATTTCCAATAAGAAACGACGATCTAACTGAAACTCACCTTTTAAGACTTGATCGAGCTTAAAAATCACTTCAGTCGGCTTGATGTCGGTTAAAAAACCCAAACGCCCTCGGTTTACACCCATTACAGGGGTATTAAATTTAACCAAGGCACGTGCAGCATGCAGAAGTGAGCCATCCCCACCCACCACAATCACCAAATCGACCACTTCACCCAGAAGCGCACGACTCACCGTTTGCGTGTTTTTATAAGGAACCAGTTCAGCGGTTTGCGCATCAAAAACGGGATGTAACCCTAAGCTGAGTAGATGATCATGAATAAGACATAAGGTTTCGACAACTGAAGACTTATCTGGACGTCCAATTAAGCCTATGTTTCGAAATGTTTTATGTGAAATTTGCACCTGCAACATCGCTCCGCTACGATTCTCGCCTATCATAACATTATTTATTTAAATTGATTCAAAAACTAAAGTGACTGCTGCTACACGCGGAATAGTCTATATTTCAGTTTGTTCACAGTTTAATTATTGCAAATTAGCGAAAAGCTTCGCATGATTAGCACAATTTCTCAGGATCTTATTCGTATTTATGAAGTCAGAACGTGGCATAGGTTTAATTGCACTGATCTTCTGCATCTTAGTCATTGCAGCATTCTTGGTGTTTAGTATTTATTTAATAAGACTCGACTCCGTTGTACGTGACAAGTTTGAAGGCAAGCGCTGGGACATTCCTGCGAAGGTATTCGCACGCCCACTCGAAGTGTATACCAATGCCCCTGTCAATCAGGCTGACTTCACTCAAGAGTTAAAACTTTTGGGCTATAAGTCCTCGGAAAACTATACCAAATCAGGCAACTTTGTCAGTTCTGGCAATGAGTTATATGTACACACCCGTGGCTTTGACTTCGGTGATAGTGTCGAGCCTGAACAAGTGCTTAAAGTCACCTTTGCAGATGAGCAAGTGGCTGAAGTCAGTGCAACTAAACCCTCTTCTACAGGGATTGCACGTTTAGAGCCGATGCTGATTGGCGGGATTTATCCGCAGCATAACGAAGACCGTGTCCTGATTAAACTCGACAAAGTCCCTAAGCCTTTAATTGAGGCTTTAATTGCAACAGAAGATCGTAATTTCTATAGTCACCACGGCGTTTCAATTCGTGGTACGGCACGTGCGATTGTGAGTAATGTCACGGGTGGAAAACGTCAAGGTGGTTCAACACTGACCCAACAGTTGGTGAAAAACTTCTACCTCACCCCTGAAAAAACCATTAAGCGTAAAGTCAATGAAGCATTTATGGCTTTATTGGTCGAGTTTCACTATGACAAAGATGAAATTTTAGAAGCCTATCTCAATGAAGTGAACCTCGGTCAAAACGGCAACTATTCTATTAATGGTTATGGTTTGGCTTCGCAGTTTTACTTCGGTATGCCTCTGCGTGAGCTAAATATTGCGCAACAAGCTTATTTGGTGGGTTTGGTACAAGGTCCAACCTTATATAACCCTTGGCGTAACCCAGAAGCTGCGAAAAAGCGTCGTAATATTGTTTTAAACAACATGTTGGTCATGGGCTATCTGACCCAAGAACAATATGAAACTGAAACAGCTCGCCCTTTAAATGTGATTGCCAAACCGGCTCTCGGCCCTTCACGTTTCCCAGATTTCTTAGACATTGTACGCCGTCAGTTACGTACCGAATACCAAGAAGGTGATTTGACCAACCAAGGTCTACGCATCTTTACAACGCTCGATCCAATTGCCCAAACTAAAATTCAAGACGCGTTTAAATCGACTGTTGGTCGCTTAAGCCGTGGCTCAAGCCGTCTAAAAGAGCTGCAAGGTGCGGTATTGGTTGCTCATCCTGAAAATGGTGAATTGGTTGCAGCTGTTGGTTCAACCCAAGACTTTACTGGTTTTAACCGTGCACTCGATGCCAAACGTCAAGTCGGTTCACTGCTTAAACCTGTGATTTACCTCAGTGCGATTCAATCGGGACGTTACAACTGGGCCAGCCCAATTGAAGATAGCAGCATTAGTATTCAATCCAATGGTAAAGCATGGACACCCAAGAACTATAGCGGTGGCGAACATGGCGTTGTGCCAATGGTACAGGCACTGTCTAATTCATATAACTTGTCAGCAGTTCGCCTTGGTCAAGAGTTTGGTTTATCGACGTTTAGTAACCACCTAAAACGTTTTGGTGTGACCAGTAACATCCCAACCTATCCATCCATTTTCTTGGGTGCGGTAGACATGTCTCCGATGGAAATGCTCAGCATTTATGGCAACTTTGCCACAGGCGGTTTTAAGTATCCGACTAAATCCATTCGTACTGTTGTCGATCAAAACGGTCGCTTGCTGACCCGTTATGGTTTAAATGTCCAACAAACCATTGACCCTGCTTCTGCCTATGTCCTGAACTATGGTCTACAACAAGTGATGACCTCAGGTACAGGTCGTTCAGCTTATAACACTCTACCGAACTCGCTTCAGCTTGCAGGCAAATCTGGAACCACCAATGACACCCGTGACTCATGGTTTGCAGGTTACTCGGGCAATTATGTTTCTGTGGTTTGGCTAGGTTTAGATGACAACAAACAAACTGGCTTAACAGGTTCTTCAGGTGCGTTGCCAGTGTGGACCAATGTAATGAGCCAACTGCGTCAAAAACCAGTCAACTTACGCCAACCAGATGATGTGCAATGGCATTGGATTGATCGTGGCACGGGTTATCTTGCCGCGCAAGGTTGTGAGGGTGCAATGTATATTCCCCTCTTGAGAAACACCGTACCACGCAAAGCAACTGCATGTGGCTTACCGCATTATCAAGTTGAACCCACTTACAATCCTGAAACAGATGGTTACCAAGCTACACCTGAACAAGGCGACAGCATAGACAACTATATTCGTGAAAGTGAATCGAACATGCAGCGAAACTTAGAAGATGAGACGCAAGTCATTTCGAGTGGTAGCTATCAACCTGAATAAATAGGACGGATTTAAATTTTGATGTGGTTTAAACATTTCAGTATCTTAGCAACCATCGTGACTGTGGCAGGCTGTCAAAGCCTCCCACAGCCAGCTGAAAAAAAGATACCTGAAAAGCCGACACAGGCGGATAAAGAGCAGAAAACACCCTCTGGGGTCACAATTCACCCTTATGACCGCGAAGAAATTCAACGTCAGAAGATTGTGATTCCTGAACAGAAAAGCAAACAACAGTTTGATGATGGGCGACAGCTTCCTGCTTTTAAAAGCCTGATGCAAAAAACGCAAACGGCCTATCGCCAAGGCCAGTGGAGCCAAGCACAAAGCTACGCCATGCAAGCACAGCGTTTAGCACCACAGTCGAGTGAGACCTTTTTGTATTTGGCTTTAATTGCTAATCAACAAAAACAACCTGCAAATGCGGAATCGCTTGCACGTCGCGGCTTGAGTTATGCCCAAAGCAATGCCATGAAAAAGCAGCTTTGGAGCATTATCTTAAAAGCAGGTCAAATGCAGAAGAATCAGAAAACCATTCAACAAGCCCAAACAGCAATCAAAAGTCTGTCTTAAAAGCACGCTCCGTTAGATGGAGCGCTGCCCTGCTATACCATAAGCACCATAACTTTGCGCCTTGGCTAAATCAGCTAACTGTAAGCCGCCGAGAGCAAAAATCGGGATGTGAATCTCTTCTGCAATCAAACTGAACTGTTGCCAACCCAAAGTTTCACTATTTGGGTGGCTGAATGTTTTGAGTACAGGGCTGAGCAAAAGAGCATCACAGCCAATTTCTTGTGCATGTTCAGCACTGCTACGGTCATGACAGGCCGCTATATAACGCTGTCCAATGTTCAGCTCCCCTTTACTCAATTGCATCAGTTGAGATTGTTTCAGGTGTATGGCCGCAACTGCCTGCTGTTGTAGTGGATTTAAACCTTTCCATAGTTCTATATTTATAATTACCCGTGCCAATTGTTCTACACTTAGTTCTGCAATTTTTAAAATATGTTCAGGACTGGCAGGCACTCGCCAATACAGCACTTGTTGTTCAGGCAAATCCTTCAACAGATCGATTTGATCTGAAATTTTAATCACGGGTGCAGCATAAAGTCGCTTCAAAATGGCCTGATTGGCTTTTGGAAAGTTAAGATCTTGTAATTCGGCACGCTTGAACCACGCCCATGGTGAGTGAATGTCTGCCAATAGATGATTTGATACTACGGCATGAAATAAATGCAAATTGACAATCACATCGTCATATTCAAACTGAATACAGTCAAAAGCATGCCAATCTTGTATATCAATTCCGACCTCTTCTAACACTTCACGGCGACAAGCTTGCTCAGGCGTTTCACCTGCTTCCACCTTCCCTCCAGGAAATTCGTGCTTATTGCCCTGATGCTGTTCCGCCTGACGCCAGCCCACCAAAACTTTGCCTTGATGTAAAAGGATGGCTATAGCAACTTGAACCAAAGGTTTTGACATAATCAGATTCCATTTCAGATGTGTGGTGTATTGAGTGATTGCATGTAACGATATTGAAGTTTTTTATATTTTCAGCGAGAAAATGTTGACAGCCTCATTCGATAATGATTATCATTTAAATCGTTCAACATATACCACGGAGTCGCCAGAATGAACGCACCATTTAGCTTATTTACTCGTAACGAAACAGCCCATTCACTACCAATGCTACACTCAAACAACTTATTTGCCCTAGGCCGTGAAATTCGCATTATGCATGCTGGAGAAGAGTATCGTCTACGACTCACTCGCAATAATCGACTCATTCTTACCAAATAAGAACTATAAAAACCCAATAACAATAATCGTGGAAACAAGCAGTATGTCAGCGCGTACTGCTTTTTAATGTCTTTAAGTTTGATCATTTATGCTGTTTTTATCACAGATCACAATCTGCATATCTAAGCCTCAACCCTATTTAACAGCAGTTCCACTTTTAAACCGCCTAAGTCGGATGAACTAAATAACAACTGCCCTGCGTGTAAATCGACAATTTTCTGACAAATGGATAAGCCCAAGCCTGAACCTTGTGTTTTTGTACCTAAAGCCCGATAAAAGCGTTCACCCAAACGCTGGATAACTGTTGCATCGACCCCATTTCCGCTATTTTCAATCCTCAGTCTGAGTTGCTGTTTTTCGATCGTGAGATTGACAAAAACTTGTGCCTGCTCGGGGCTATAGCGAATGGCATTGTCGAGCAAATTGCGAAGTGCGCTAAATAAGAGCTGCTCATTGGCCAATACATAAACCTGCTCTTCAAGCACCACGTTAATTTTAATCTGTTTTGAGTCCGCAAACGGCTGTAAAGCTTTAATCACATCCTGCATTAGCAGACTGAAGTCAAACTTAGTCTTCGCCAAACTTTCCTTTTGCTCAGGGTCTAGACGTGCCAGCAACAACAAATTATCCAACACCTGTACCCCACGACTGACATCTTGTTGGATCGGTTTGAACTCACTTTCAAGTTCAGGAAACTTGCGCTTGAGCACCTGAAGTCGCATTTGTATCGCAGACAGTGGAGAACGTAGCTCATGTGAAGCATCCGCGGTAAAGCGCTGCTCTGCCACTAAAGCTTGGTCTAAACGTGCCAATAAAGCATTCAGCTGCGATAACATCGGTTGCAACTCAATCAGCTCAGGTTCTGGCATAGAAATAGGTGCTAAATCATTTACTGATTTATTTGAAATCTGCTCTGAAACTTGGTGTATCACCCGAAATTTACGTCGAATGGCAAAATGCATCAACAACCACTGTACACACCAGACTAAAAACAACACACCACTGAAAACCAGAATGCTTTGCCAAAATGCATGGAAACGTTCGGACATCGACTGTGTCACTTGAACCTGTAAACCGTGATTATCCTGTGCAGTATAAATACGCCACAGTTTGTGCTCTGACCAATAAAAACCATAAGGTGCATCTGAAACCAAACTCAAATGATCCACGGTTATTTTTTCAGGTACATCTTCGGATGCAGTCAAAAGTTGCTGTGCATTATCGAGTCGATAATGAATATCAAACTCATCACTAAGCTCTGCCAAAGCTTGACCATTGCTGACCGTTAAATCATCTGCCAGCAACATATCGGCCATTTCATCCATAATTTCATCTTGCATAGACATGGTCTGATAAACCGACACCCCAATGAACATCAGCAATGCCAAAAGCCCCGCCAGTATCGAACTGAGGAGCGAACTTTTAACAAGCTGACGCTGGAGTGAAATTGGCTGAGCCATTATATGTCCTGATTCATTCTGTAGCCCAAACCACGAATGGTTTTAATACAATGACTACCGAGTTTTTTTCGCAATTGATAAATAAAAACCTCAATCGCATTGCTTTCGATTTCATCGCCCCATGCATAAAGACTTTCCTCAAGTTGTTCCCGTGTAACGACATATTCGGGCTTGAGCATCAATTTATGCAAAATTTGAAACTCTTTGGCAGTTAAATTAACAGCTTGACCATTTTGAGTCACACTTTTGGCTTGTGGGTCGAGTTGGATATTGGCATAGCTCAATACCTGCGAGCTACTATGCTGTTGCTGTCGAAGTTGTAAACGAATTCGAGCGGATAATTCCTCTAGACTAAAAGGTTTGACCAAATAATCATTGGCGCCCAAGTCTAGCCCTTCGACTCGATCTCGAATACTGTCACGCGCTGTTAAAAAAATCACAGGAGTCGATAGGTTCTTGCCACGGACTTTCAGCAAAATGTCATCACCTGTGGCATGTGGCAAACCACGATCTAAAAGCACACAGTCATACTGATGCTGTTCAATGGCTAAAATGGCATGGTCGCCCCGTTCCACCCAGTCGACACTGTAGCCATCCATTTCAAGCCAAGTTTTAATACTCTCAGCTTGAGAGGCATCATCTTCTGCCAATAATATTCGCACTGCTTAACCTGCCTAATCACTATTGTTTAGATCATGCCGTGAAATGGCTCAAAATACAAAAAACCACAGGGCTAATATCCAATCGAAGCCCTGTGGTTTTTTAAGAAAGCCCGATCAAATTTGGATTGAGATTGGGCAAGTGTGTTTAGAATTTCACTTGATCTACGTCAATTTCAACGCGTTTTGCTGGTTTGTAGTCAATATCTACTTCACCGATAATGGTTACAGGTGTTTTAGCCGAAATTGCTTTGCCACCCCATAATTCATCATCAATGTCGACAGTAATTGAACCGGTTTGATCACGGAATTCATACTTCTCATCCCCAATGGCTTTGACCACATAACCTTTTAACTGGACGTGACTGTCATCTTTTAATGTTAACGCATGCTTAACTGTAGTTGGTGTTGAAGCAGCAACTGCCGCTTGGTTCACTGCGGTGTTTGCTACAGCGACAGTGGTTGAGCCAATAACACCAGCAACCAATAACGCTTTCATCATCATATTCATATCCAGTACCTCTATTTAATTGTTCACCTATTCGATGAAGTCATTAAACCAAAGCTAGATGAGCTGAATCTTAAGAAAGCCTCAAGTAAGGCATTAAACGCTTAGTTGAGTGGGACGACACGTAACACTTCTTCTAGTGTCGTGACGCCTTCTAAAACTTTACGTGCACCCGCAATTCTTAAAGGCTCGATGCCTTCTTTTTTGGCTTGTTGACGCAGTGCGGTCAAGTCACCATTGGCGCCAATCAGTTGCTTCGCCTCTAAACTCACAGGCATAAACTCATAGATGCCGACTCGTCCTTTGTAGCCCGTTTGACGACACTCTTCACATCCCACTGCGGTAAAGACTTTTTCAGGCATCTCCATAATATAATCAAAAGTCAGATGCTCCCATTCTTGGCTGTTGATTTGCTTTTCAACTTTACAGTGTGGACATAAACGACGTACGAGACGCTGTGCCAATACCCCTAAAATGGTTGCCGCGGTTAAGAACGGTTGTACGCCTAAATCATGCAAACGCGTTAGACTGGAAGGTGCATCATTGGTGTGCAGAGTTGACAGCACTAAATGTCCTGTAAGTGCGGCCTGAATCGCCATATTGGCCGTATCATGGTCACGAATCTCACCGACCATAATAATGTCAGGGTCTTGACGCATCAGTGCGCGAACACCATCAGCAAACCCAAGATCAATGCCTGTATTCACCTGCATTTGGTTAAAACTCGGCTCTAACATTTCAATCGGGTCTTCAATGGTACAGACGTTCACCTGTTCGGTAGCTAATTGTTTCAAAGAAGAATAAAGCGTGGTGGTTTTGCCTGAACCCGTTGGCCCTGTCACTAAAATAATGCCGTGACTATGCGACGTCAGCGCTTGCCAATCACTCAGCAAATGCCCTTCAAAACCCAACTGCTGAAAGCTACGCACTAAAACTTCAGGGTCAAAAATACGCATCACCAACTTTTCACCAAAAGCAGTCGGTAAAGTCGAAAGACGCAGTTCTGTTTCTTGCCCTTTCGGTGTCCGTGTTTTTAAACGTCCATCTTGTGGTTTACGTTTCTCTGCCACGTTCATTCGACCTAAAATTTTAATCCGCGAAATCACCGCGGTTAAAGTATTGGCTGGCATGTTATAAATCGTATGTAATACCCCATCAATACGGAAACGAACTTTGCCGTTGTCTTTACGTGGTTCTAAGTGAATATCACTGGCACCTTGCTCAAAAGCAAACTGTAAAACCCAGTCGACTAATTTAACAATGTGTTGGTCATTGGCATCGGGGTTTTGACTATCGCCCAACTGTAAAAGTGCTTCTACGCCTTTATTATCACGGTCATAACTCCCAGACTTCTGGGAGTTACTGACGGCGCGACTCACCTGATAATACTCGACCATATAGCGCTGTAGTTGTTCAGGGCTGAGTAATACACGCTGGATTTTTTTCGGTGCAACATTCTGCTCCAAATTTGCAATCCAATCTTTCATATACGGCTGATCTGTTGCAATCAACACTTGATTGGCCTGAACTTCAACAGCCAAGATTTTATTGCGGAAGGCGAATTCTTGAGACATCACCGAAGTCAAAGCTTGTACATCGGCTTTGAGTGGATCAATCACATAAAACGGTAATTGAGTCTTTTCGGCTAGCCACTGACAGAGCCGATTTAATGTCAGTCTCGACTGTGGATGCGACTGATCCACCAGATTAAAATGAGCAATCCACTGTAAAGGATGCCACTTCAATTGATCACGTTGACGGTGCGAGGTTTGTACTAGATTTTTTTCTTTTTCAGTAATTCGTCCATCTTTAAACAGTTGATCTAAGCACCAAGTGGTATCAATTTCAAAATTAAAATTCATTGTTATACGTCCCCAAACATAACCCCACTATAGCAAGATTTTCTGTATTCATTCGCACAAAGCATAAGCAAATCCTACAAATATCGAGGAGTAGCCAAGCTCATCAATAGAATCACGAATTTACTCACAAATCTTGCTCTTTTAACTTGAATCCACCTCCAGCATTCGCCTATATTTTAGACAGATCATTAGCTTTTGTGAGATAGGCTTGGACTTCAGCATAGTTTCCATCAACAACTTGGCTTTATCTGATGTCCTCATTACCTTGGCTTCAGCGTTAGGCTGTGGACTGTTGATTGGTCTAGAGCGCGAACGAAGCAAACAACGTGAAAACCAACAGAGCTTTGCAGGACTACGCTCCTTTGCCATTTGTGCCCTTCTCGGTGCCATTTGTTTTTTATTTGGTGTCAATATTGGCATTGTTGGTGCGCTGATCATCGGCGGCATAGTTATATTCTCAATGAAAAACCAAACAGAAGATTTGGGTTCAACCACTGAACTTGCCTTTGTCATGACTTATTTTATTGGCGCAATGTGCCTGTGGAATACCCCTTTAGCGGCAGGTTTAGCCGTGCTCCTGACCATTATTTTAATGACCAAACATTCTATGCACAGCATTGCGGGGAAATGGATCACTGAAGCTGAATTTAAAGACGGTATCTTTCTCCTAGCGCTGATTTTAATTGCCCTGCCCTTAACGCCGAATACGCCTTTATGGGGTGCTGTGCTGAATCCCTATATTCTTTTAAAATTAGTCACACTCATTCTTGCTGTTCAAGCGCTTGCACATATTGCCAAACGACTGCTGAGCACTAAAAATGCCATGATTTTATCGGCAATCGCCTCAGGTTTTGTATCCAGTACAGCGACAGTTGCCAGCTTAGGCATGGAAGTACGTGCAGGTCGAGCACTCGCTAAACCCAATGCAGGTGCAGCGCTCATGTCCTGTATTGCAACTTTATTACAACTGCTGATTATCGTCGCAGGTGTGAGTATACTTTGGCTCAAAACCATACTGCTTCCGACCCTTGTAGCAAGTGTCCTTTTAGGGATCTGTGCTTATGCGTTGGTACGATCTGCCCCTGCACAAGAACAAAATCAACCCACTGATTCACGCATGTTTAGCCTAAAAGAGGCTGGCATTATTGCCCTGACTTTGACGCTCATCCAAGCTGGTGTGTATGGACTTAACCTTTGGCTGGGAGATGCAGGTTTAATTGCTGGGACTTTGCTGGCTTCTTTGTTTGAGATTCATGCAGCGATGGCAACAGTGGTCATGCAAGGGGCACCGACAGACACGGCAGCAATGTCTGCATTTATCTTAGGTTTGACTGCACACGCTGTTGCCAAGTCCATTAATGCCGCCTTAACAGGTGGTAAGCAATACTTTATTGCTTTTGCCCCGATTCAGATTTTGCATATGGTGGTTTTGATTGGGCTATTGTATTGGAGCTTCTCTCTTTAAATCTCTCATTCTACGGCCGTGATATTCACTGTAGTTTCACCCACTGTAAAAGCGATATCAACAGTAGCAAATTTCATTTTATATACCCGCGCTTCATCCTTCTGATACGCTGGTCTGGGATCTAAAGATAAAACGGCTTCAAGCTCTTGCACGGTCTGTACAGACAATTTCCCACTCGTCAAAAGCTGCTGCTTCTGTTCGATCGCCCGATTCGACCATATCACCGATTTACGTTTAGGTTCATCTTGCGCATAGCCACTTTCCGCTTCTATAACGGCATCTGAGTAGTATATATAAGGTTTAATATCGACAATCGGGGTGCCATCTAGCAAATCACTTCCTGTGACATACACTCGAACAGACCTCCCTTCTTTTTTAACACACTTGAGCTTTACCACCGATAGACCAATCGGTGAAGGACGATACATGCTGCGAGTAGCAAACACCCCTATTTTTTTATTCCCTCCTAAGCGTGGCGGACGAACTTGTGGACGGAACTGGGTTTTCTCTGGATTTTTATTGTCATGAAACTGCCACACCAACCATAAATGACTAAATGCCTCAATTCCTTCAAAGGCCAGAACATCATTATAGGGTGCTAGCATTTCAATATACGATTCCACTTGAACCAAATTAGGCTGACGAGGAATACCAAACTTTTCCTTATAAGAAGAGTGCATATAGCCAATAATCGGCAAGGTTAACTCAGTCATCATCACTTTTTCTAATAAGCTCAATTAAATATATTCAGTTTATCGAGAATGATTTTAGATTAGAATAGCAACCTGTTCTAATTTGATAATTTATTGAGACCTTTAATGGCTGCTTTCAACGTCGAAAAGATTACTCACGTCCACCATTGGAATGATACTTTATTCTCTTTTAAAACGACGCGCGACACTGCTCTACGTTTTAAAAACGGTCAATTTGTGATGATCGGCCTTGAAGTAAATGGCAAACCGTTAATGCGTGCTTATTCTATCGCTAGTGCAAACTACGAAGAAGAACTTGAGTTTTTCTCAATTAAAGTTCCAGATGGCCCGTTAACCTCTATTTTACAAAAAGTTAAAGTGGGCGACGAAATTTTGGTATCTAAAAAACCAACTGGAACTTTAGTACTTGATGACTTAAACCCAGGTAAAAACCTATACCTGCTTTCTTCTGGTACAGGTCTTGCACCGTTCTTGGCGACCATTCGTGACCCTGAAACCTATGAACGTTTTGAGAAAGTGATTGTGGTTCATGGTACACGCTTCATTTCTGAATTGGCTTACCAAGACCTTATTTTAGACGAACTTCCGAACAATGAGTTCTTTGAAGAGCTAGGCATTAAAGATAAATTGGTTTACTACCCAACAGTTACTCGTGAAGAGTATCCAAACCAAGGTCGTGTAACAACAGTAATTGAAACTGGCGAGATTTTTGAGAAGATCGGTTTACCACGTTTTAACCCAGAAACCGACCGTGCAATGCTTTGTGGTAGCCCTGCATTCCTCGATGACGTTGCTGCACTTCTAGACCAACATGGTTTAAAAGAGTCGCCACGTATGGGTGTACTTGGTGACTACGTGATTGAACGTGCATTCGTTGAAAAATAAGATCGTATAAAGATATTAAAAAACCGAAGCTTAGGCTTCGGTTTTTTATTTACTCTACGCATAGTTTTATCTAATATTAAAAAAAATAACAAATCTAGAATTTAAACCCATGACCTTTCCAGAACTAAAATTTAAAGACTATTTACATCCAAAACCCAAGCCCAGCGGTCTCGATGTACAGTGCAAACTCCAGCATTTTGCCCTCATTACTTATGCCGTTGACCCAGCTCGTTTTAAAGAGATCATTCCAGCGCGATTTAAGTTAGACACGGTCCAGTACCAAGGCAAACAACATGCACTGATGTCGGTAGTGCCCTTCATCGATGTCGATTTCAGCTCTGCGGTTTATCCTTTTCCAAAATTCACGATGGGGCAAACCAATTATCGGGTCTACGTGATTGATCAGGAAACACAGGAACGTTGTGTTTGGTTTTTAGGAACGACTTTGGACTCTTGGACGCTAATCGTTCCTCGTTATGTCTGGCAACTACCGTGGCATCCTGCACAGATTGAGTTTGATTGTCAGCAAGATGCAGAGGATCGATATACACAATATAAAATGCGAACTCAATCGGCATGGGCCACTTCAGATGTACATTTGTCTCAGTCGGAACATGACCAATGGCTTTTTGAAGGCTTTCCCAATTTAGAAAGTTATCAGGTCTTCTTGACTCATCCTTTAGCAGGATTTTACCATCGCCGCGATGGAAAACTCGGCAGCTATCGTGTGTGGCATGGCCGCTTAAATCCGAAACCTGCAACGCTGCACTATGCTCGCTTTGAACTTTTAGCAAGGCTCAATCTTGTATGCTATGAAGATCAGCTCAAACCCTATAGTGTTCTGATTGAACCAATCAATGAATTTACCATTTATTTACCCCCCAAGGTGCCTTAATCATTCGGCTGAATAACACAATAAATAATGAATACCCTACAGTTTTTAAGGAATATTAAGCATGATGAATAAATTTCAGCCAAAATAATCAGAGATTGGTTGTTTTTCTCCACAAAGTCTCTATAATTCAACAAAACAGACAAGTCTGTCTATTTTTGCTGAAATACTGAATGACCGAAAACATTCAGAGGGTACAAAAAATATAAGAAGGCACTTTAAGTTGCTCATATCCATATCATGCATTATTGTCAAATAATGTGCGATATGGAACATAATCATTATCAGCAAAGCGCGATAACCTAACCGTTATCGCGCTTATTTATTTGTACGTGATTTATTTTAAACGCATTTAAGCCAGCAATATAATGTGTATTGGGTTAACTTTAAGATTAAATTTTATACATTAGATAGCTGAAAGTTCCATTTGGATTAAAGTATTCACACGCTTCCAATAATCTTCCAAATGCACTTGGTTCGGATCAATTTGAGCTTGTATGGTCATGCCATCCAAAATACTCGATAGAAATGCAGCCAACTGTTCATCCTGCTTTACACCTAGACGATTCAAAGCCTGACATAGCTTGCCTTTCAACCATTCTTTATAATCAATTGCAGGCTGTAACGAAGAAGGATAAAGTTTTGAAATTTCTTCAACTGCCTTTTGGAACATACAACCATTAAAATCCGCAGTATGAAACCAAGCATGGTACCATTCAAAAATTGCACGAATATGGGAGAGATAATCACTTGGGTCACATGCAGCAATCGTCGCTTCAAGCGACTGCTGTAAATTTTGGTTTCTGGTCACTAAGCATTCTTCAATTAATTTAGCTTTAGATGGGAAGTATTTGTAAAACGTCATTTTAGCAACGCCAGACTCACTAATAATCCGATCCACACCGATAGAATTATAACTATGTGAGTTAAAGAGATTAAGCGCTGTGTTAATGATGTCTTCTTTTTTTGACATTTATTTTACCTGATGCACAAAACTTTAAAATTAAGCCATTAACCCAAAAGAACAGCACATGAAAACGAAATACATCGATTGAAGACGATATTATATATCAAATTTAGAGCAACACCGTTTTTTTATAAAAAACAATACCGGTATTAATTCAAGCATTTGAAATATATAGTTTTTAAAATAAATAAAACACTAGAAGAGTCGGATCTTTTTCACTATGATAAAAATGATGACAATTAAAATTTACCTCGTATATGAATGCACTCTCCTTCACCCAGTCTGAACATACCCGCACAGAAGTTTTGCGCTTTATTGAACGATCCTTAAGCTCAATGTCATGGGCAGCCAATACTCAAGCGATCATTCATTTAAAGCAAACGACAACCGAACATGTTTTATTTCAACATCTGATACTGACACGGCTGCATCAATGCCAACTCAGCCTTGAACAGCTGAAATTTATTCATCTGAATTATTTTACCGCCATTGTTAAAATTTTCACTGATGCTTTGAGTATGGCTATGTATCAAGCACTGCAACTTGAGCACGACAGCGATATCGTGGAGCAAGACCGCATTGCAGCCAAGATATATGCACGTTATTTGTTGTCACTAAATCTTCTAGATGAATTGGGTTTTAATACCCACCAACTTGAGAAAAGCTCACCCTCTAAATCGCATTTGGTCTATTTCCTTCAACTGATGCAGCAACTTGAACTCAATGTCGCCGATCAAAAACAGACCGAGCCTGAAGCATTTGCAATCGCACAATTTATTCAAGAACATATTCATTCTTATGCAGACTTGCTGCTCATTTTGGCTTGTACTGAATTACAAGTGATTAAGTTTAGTGAAGCACTCAGAACTAATCTCGCAGCCTATGATCCTTTATTTACCCAAGGCTACTATGCATGTCATGGCCTTGCAGAAACATGTGATACAACCCTTGCTAACGATGACAATCATGAAGACGACATTTGGGTGCTATTCACACAATGCTATAAACCAGAACAGGCTCTGTATTTCCAGCAACTTCAAACTGAATATTTAAGTCTATGGAATAACTTTTGGAGCAAGATGAATTTGGTATTAAGCTAAACTTAAATCTAAATTTAGTCCAAAATGGCATATTAAAGCTTGGAAAATCATTCAATTCATACGGCTTTGTTTCACAAAGATTTAAAAATTAAGATTTCCCATATCTACTCAAATTTAAGTGACAATTTGGGTATGAGTTCGGCCTAATTCTGTAAATTTATTTAACACCGCCACACGTGCATGAATCTCGTTGACTTGACTATCAAAATTCCTAGCACTCAGTTTATCGCCTAATAATTTGATGCAATGTATCTTAGTTTCGATCAAACTTCGGTGATGATAGCCTGACCATTTTTTCCATAGAGTCCTGCCTAAACGTTTAACTGTTCGAAGTAATTCATTTCTCCCCTGAGAATGGGCTTTTGTATCTTTCCATGGTTTCGCATTTTTTCTTGGCGGAATCACCGCATGCGCTTGCCGATCTGCAATAACCTGACGGTATTGCTTGGTGTCATAAGCTCCATCGGTATAAACAGCGTCAATCTGCTCACCTTGTGGAATCTGATCAAGTAAATCACCAAGCACTTGTGAATCACTCACATTATTTGTAGTGAGTTGAATAGCGCGTATTTGAAGGATTTCAGCATCTATACCAATATGAAGTTTACGCCATTGGCGACGATATTCAGGCTGATGTTTCTTCCTTTTCCATTCACCTTCACCTAAAACTTCAAGCCAGTAGAGTCCACGAGCAAGTGAAGTCCATTACTACTTTTTTGATAGTGAATTGCAATATCAATATGCTTTTGTCTTCTACACAGCGTGGAATAATCTGGTGCTGTCCAATCTAATCCACAGAGTTTAATCAGGCTCTGAACAAATCCTGTAACCATGCGTAAAGAGAGTCGAAATAGCGATTTGATCATTAAACAGCACTGAATCGCGGCATCGGCATAAGTTTGATTTCGTCCGTGTTTGCCTTGTGGTTGAGCGTACCATTGAGTCTTAGGATCAAACAAAATCGAGATATTTCCTCGATTTATTAATGCGAGGTTATAAGTGGACCAATTCGCTGTACGGTAGATTTTAGATGCAGGCTTCTTCATTTGGAAATTATATTGCTGAATAAGCCTTCAAGAATAGGTTTGTGCAACAAAGCCATTCTTATCTATAGTTCCAACTTAAGTAGGCTAATCCTGCTAGAAATGCAATAAAGATACTGGTTCCTAATAACCAACCTATAAATAAAATACATTTTTCAGTCGAAGTAAACATCAATGGTGCAAGATGACGTTGTTTTCCTATCGAGTCATAAGGATCGTTACTATCAATCTGACATTCTTTTTCAACATGGGTAGGCCATTGAGGTATTTTTGAAAAATATAGACCCAAACGTCTTAATATAATAAGTGGGAATAGAGCAAAAGCAACTGTTGCAATTCCATTATCTCGCTCCGCTGGACGGGTTTGCTGAATGATTTCTTCACCATCAAACTGCATATAAACTCGTTCAAAGCTCTCTTTAAAAGTTTCTTTCCTGTTATAAACATCAAAAAACTCTGGAATAGCTGCATGAATACTTTTTAGATCATCACCTTGCATATAAGCTTTAAAGAATGCCAAATGCTGATCAACCAATTCTTTTCCATATATTTTTGTAATAAAAGGGAAAATGATTTCTTCTTCTACGATATTATCTGCATTTACCAAACTTGCTCTTAATTCAATATCAAACCGCCCTTCTTGCACAGCAGAAAAACGTAAATCCTGCCAGTTTAGCTCAATGACTTTTTGTTGTTGAGGTGAAAAAGCATAAACTTTCTGTGTTTTTCGATTAAAACGAATTGGATAATGGGTATAGCCAAATAAATCATACTTTGCCATTTGATAATTTGAGTAGACTAAATAAGCTAAACCAATCGTTAGGCACGAAATTATAGCAATACTCCAGTAAACATGTTTAAAATATAGGCTATATATTGCAAATAAAAACATAGAAATCGCAAAAAATAATGCGGCCCACATTGGAAGTGCCAATGCTGTTGCGCGCCCACGGATAAACTCCCAACTATCTATGACCTCCACAAAAGTGGAGTTAAAACGTATAATCTGACGATGCGGATACAGCTGATCCGTTTTTAAGCTTTTCAGGTCAATTTCCCTTAAACGCAATCGTCCATTTTTATTGGGAACCCCTATCTCAAAGGGTTGATTCAGTGTCGTAAACTTGGTTTCATAGTCTTCTCTTAACATTTGGTTTTATTCTTATCTATAGTTCCAACTTAAATAAGCAAGCCCTATAAAAAATACAATAGCCAGACTAAATAGAATTAATCCACTTAAAAATATAACTAAAATCTGTGCCCAACTAAACTTTAAAGGTGCAAGATGACGCTGCTTATTTGTCGAGTCGTAGGCATCATTTCTTTCAATACGACATTCTTTTTCAATATGGGTAGGCCATTCAGGTATTGTTGAAAACAACAATCCTAAACGTCTTAAAAATAATGTTGGCAGCCAAAAAATAATATTTAAGGCTACTGACAACATATACCTTTCCTTTGGTCTCTTTTGTTGTACTCTTTCTACGATATCGTTAACCATATAAACGCGTTCAAAAGTTTCTTTAAAAGTTTCTTTTCTGCTATAAACATCAAAAAATTCTGGAATAACCGCATCAATACTTTTTAGATCATCACCTTGCATATAAGCTTTAAAAAAAGCTAAATGTTGATCTATAAGCTCAGGTTCATATCTTGGTACTAAAAAAGGTAAAATAATCTCTTCTTCTACAATATTATCAGCATTGACTAGACTTGCCCTTAACTCTATATCATCATCCTCTTTAACCGCTGAAAATCGTAAATCCTGCCAATTGAGCTCAATGATTTTTTGTTGTTGTGGTGAAAATGCATAAACTTTCTGTGTTTTTCGATTAAAACGAATTGGATAATGCGTATAACCAAATAAATCATATTTCGCCATCTTATAATTGGAATAAATAATATATACAACACCTAATCCAATTATCAGCGTAAAAATACTAAACCAATATACTCCGTCCTGCCATCCGCTTGTGGCCATGATACAAAATAGAATTAAACCAAAGATACATACAGCCCACATTGGAAATGCCAAAGCAGTTGCACGTCCACGGATAAACTCCCAACTATCCATGACCTCCACAAAAGTGGAGTTAAAACGTATAACCTGACGATGAGGATAAAGTTGGTCCGTTTTCAGGCTTTTTATATCAATTTCTCTTAGACGTAATCGGCCATTTTTATTGGGAATCCCAATCTCAAAGGGTTGATTTAGTGTCGTAAACTTTGTTTCGTAATCTTCTCTTAACATTTGGTTTTATTCTTATCTATAGTTCCAACTTAAATAAGCCAATCCTGCCAGAAATGCGATAAAGATACTGGTTCCAACTAAACAGCCTAGAAATAAAATAAGTTTTTCAGTCAAAGTGAACACTAATGGTTCAAGATGACGTTGTTTTCCTGTTGAGTCATAAGGGTCGTTACTATCAATCTGACATTCCTGCTCAATATGGGTAGGCCATTGAGGTATTTTTGAAAAATATACTCCAAAGCGTCTTAATATAATGAGTGAGAATAAAGGAAAAGCAACTGTCGCTATTCCATTATCTCGTTCCGCAGGGCGGATTTGCTGGATGATTTCTTCACCATCAAACTGCATATATACACGTTCAAAACTTTCCTTAAAGCTTTCTTTTCTGCTATAAACATCAAAAAATTCTGGAATAACCGCATCAATACTTTTTAGATCATCACCTTGCATATAGGCTTTAAAGAATGCCAAATGCTGATCAACCAATTCTTTTCCATATATTTTTGTAATAAAAGGGAAAATGATTTCTTCTTCTACAATATTATCTTCATTGACTAAACTTGCTCTTAACTCAATATCAAACCGCCCTTCTTGTACAGCAGAAAAACGTAAATCCTGCCAGTTTAGCTCAATGACTTTTTGTTGTTGAGGTGAAAAAGCATAAACTTTCTGTGTTTTTCGATTAAAACGAATTGGATAATGGGTGTGTCCAAATAGATCATACTTCGCCATCTTATAATTCGAATAAATAATATATACAACACCTAATCCGATTATCAGCGTAAAAATACTAAACCAATATACTCCGTCCTGCCATCCGCTTGTGGCCATGATACAAAATAGAATTAAACCAAAGATACATACAGCCCACATTGGAAGTGCCAATGCTGTTGCGCGCCCACGAATAAACTCCCAACTATCCATGACTTCTACAAAAGTAGAGTTAAAACGAATAACCTGACGATGCGGATACAGATGAACCGTTTTTAGGCGTTTGATATCAATTTCCCTAAGACGCAATCGTCCATTTTTATTGGGAATCCCAATCTCAAAGGGTTGATTCAGTGTCGTAAACTTTGTTTCGTAATCTTCTCTTAACATGTATGCTTACTCGTAAAGCTTTTTAAATTTAGTATCTTCTATAGCTTGAGTCCAATTCTCACTATTTGTTCCCCATGCTGAAGCCTCAAGAAAATTACGTATTTCTCGCTCTTCTAACAGATCAATGCCATAACTAATAACAACTGATACCCCAATTAAAATTAATCCCCAATACCCACCACGTAGTCCTAATAATAGAACCGAACTACGTAGAAAAGCATGTGCAGTTAAAATAACTATGAAGCCATTTGCAATATATAAACCTGTAATTATATATTTGTCTTTTTGCCAAGCATCATATGCTTTCATCCATTCAACCACTGCTAACAGTAGCGCCCCCCCATATAAACCAATTTTAGCGCCTACAGCATATCGTCCTTGTAGTTTGACTAATGATTTAATCTCACCCAATTGTAAGATTCTCATTTGCAATTGCCGATCCATCACATCCGCAATATTACCGAGAGTTGCTGCAATCACCCCAACAAAGTTTGTCCCTGTTTGTAAATTAATACCTTTCGCAGCCCCTTGCGTTGCACTAATTAATGCCAACGACTGTAAACTAAACGCAAATACGCCAAAACCAAAACCCGTACCTTGCCGCGCAAAAACTTTTTGGCTTTGCCCCTCTAACTGGTTTAATTGTCTACTTTGCTCCAAAGCACCAGCCACTTTGCTATCTGCCACTACTTGTCCAGACCCTCTCACTGCGCCATGCATGGCTTCGCTTATTTGTGCCTGAGTCATATTGGGATTGATTTTTGCTAACTGTTGAGTATCCAGATGCAAGACCATATGAACTTTGGTTCGCACTTTCCCTAAACGGTGGAAGTCTATGTCTGTATTGAAATTTTCCAGTAATGCTTTTTTCAAATTTACTTTAAACGCATTTTTAGCATTTTTCTTGGCTTGTCGAGATTCAGCCTCATCAAAGTTAATAGGCGAATCGCGCATAATTTGCTGAATAATATCAGTTAACTTTCCAGCATATGCTTTTGTTGTTAATGTTTTCCCAGAAAAAACCTCAAAGCTTTTCATTGCCACCGTTTTGGCAGCATCTGGGGTTTGGTTAGCACGGCCATGGAATACACGTGCAACTGTGCCACCGATTTGCTCAGAGAAGATATCAATTTTTACTTTAATACTTTCTTTAATCGTTTTAACTTGTTCTTTATAATTGTCATGCTGCGTAATACTGCTCTCATCGAAAAATTGTGTTCCCGCAAATGCTAAAGTCGTGATCTGATTTCTACCTAAAAAATCATTCACCGAGTTCACGGTATCCTGCAAGGATTTAGAATCAAAGATAAAAGTTCTCAGCAGATAATTCTTCCGATTGCTATAATTCGCCTCCTGTAACAACTCTTCAAAATATTTCGAACATAGTTCCAAGGTATCCGCATTACCAACAATTCGGGAGTTAATCGTTATAAAATTACTCGCAGAAAATGGACTTTTATGATCAAAAGCATTCTCCATGTAGTTCAATAAAGTATCTGACTTAAGCCACTCAATATAAAATTTGATGATTGGCTCAATTTCTGTTTTTCCATAATCCAGTATTTTTTGAGCCTGTTGCTCTAACCAATCATCCATGGCCTTTTGCTTGAGTTTATCGGAAAAACTATCCACCATTCCCCAAAAACTTTTTTTATTCCACTGAGTATCAAATTCTTCATTTACATCTTTGGTGAGTTTAATAATATCTTTTTCTTCAAAATCAAAGAAGTTTTCCATGTAATGTTGTCTTTTCAACATCATATTGTCATGGATTTTCTCAATACTTTTCTGTGCTTTCTCTGCTTGATCCTGAGTAGGAAACATAGGCACGTGAATATTGGCTTTATCTTGTTCAGGAATACCTTCCAACATATGTTCAGCGCCATAGCGGAAACCGTATAGATTCCAGAGCTCTGAATACTTTTCGCTGTGAATTTTTGCTTTAATCAAACCTTTGAGTTTAATAATTTGTAGCGCACTTTGATAAAGCCGTTCTTCCTCAGGTGTTCTAATCTTTTCTGCCAAATAATTAATAATAGACAGCGTATCTTCTAAAATCCCCACTGGATCGTTAAAGACAATAACGCGCTCTTTCGATGTTACATACGGAACAGCGGGAGCTGACTCATCAAACAATGGCTCCTTGGTTTTAGGATCTAATACAGGTTTATTATTTTTATCGGTCTTGATCGCCTGAAAATTAAAGGTGCTTTCCCCAGTTTCATCGCTAAATTCATCTGTTTCATGAAACGGATATTTAGCCATATCTTTGATTAAATCAGCTTCCCAAGGAACTAATTTTTTGACCACTTCAATTTGATCTTGTGTGCTATTTTCAATACAAGACATATAATCAATATATGGGAGTTGATAGTCTGTTGGCTTGCTAACGTTGATCTGACTACATATCTTCTTACGTAAATTTTCATCAGTTTCAAATTGATTACAACTCTCAATGCTGAGTTGATGTCTTGAATAAAATAAATCTACAACAGGTGAAACGTCTTTGTTTGGAAACAAATCAAGTAACATCGCATTAGAACTTGACTTTTGTTTACTGGTAACAGGATTTATAAAACAAGCATAGTCTTTGGCCTTGGGTTGAACCCCCATACTATCTTTATCCATAGCACTGATAAATCCATTGGCATTGACATTGTAGGCATGTACATTCTCATCATTATATTGCCCTACACGCCATTCTTTAGCATAGGCATACAGATATCCTTCATTCAGTCTTCTATAGACATATTTTAAACCTTTAGGTAATGCTGGTAACTTCTTTGCAAAATTATCATTAACCTTAAAATTATCAGAATTTCCAGTCTCTAAGGCGACAGCTATTCGAACTGGATAGAATGAGCCTAAACGCTCGCAAGTTTCACAACGATCATATCTATATTTTTCTGCGACGCTATTATCAGTCATTTCTCACCTCAAAAACTAAATATTGTTTTTCCATAAAGTCCATTAAGGCTTGGAAATCTGTATTTTCTCTGGAAAACTCTTTTATATTGGAATTAATTTGATCAAAATTTTTGAGCTGTAATCTAGACTTTGGAGCAGATTTTTCTAGGCTTAAATCTAAGGCATTTAATTCAAAAGAATGCCCCATTAAATCAAATGACCAGATTTCAAAAATTGAACGATATCGCTTGAGCCACCGACCAATATCAGGATTTAAAACCTGATGGTCTCTTGACATATACAGGTGTACCAGTACCCGCGGATCATAAAATCTAAATAACGTATTTTTATTTATGAGCATCAATTTTGTTAACTGTTCTGCCAACTCATCTAGCTCCAAATCCGTCTTAATCAGGTTCTGTACCAAAGCCATTTGATCAAATTTATTTAGATATTCGGTTTGTTCGGTTAAATAAATATTTTCATAGTAATCTTGCAATAGCGCTGGACTCATTGAATCAATACGTATCACTATCGGGGCAATCCGTTTTTCTTTGAAAACATTAATGGCTAATACTTTATATTTAACTTTTTCACTTTCATAAATATCCAGTAAATTTCTAAACAGATACTGGTCATACAATATGTAGTTAAATTTTTGAAAATCCTCAAAGTTTAACTTACCCTTAATCATTTTATTCTCACGCTTGACTTACCACTTGAGGCAGCATCTTTCATCTTATATTCACAATCTTTTAATTCTGGTAAGTCCAAAATCGTTTCATTTATATTTTGCCCACCCATAAACACATGCTGCCCCGCCTTACTCTCAAACTTTCCAGCAGTGGTCGGTAATACCCCTGCACCACTAATCTCAATTTGACTACCACCAGCAGTTAGCACGATTTTCTTATTGGCCTTAATTTCAATTTGTTCTTCCGTAGAAATAATCTGAATGCCTTTACGCGCAATAACATCCAGTGCATCACCTTGCGCTTGGATTTCAACCTTACCCTTGCCTGCATAGGCTCTTAGCCCACCCTGTGCTGCAAAGAGGCTGATCTTGTCACTGGCATGTGCAATCAACGATTTCTGTGTAGAAAGGTTAATACTCTCCCCTGCACTTTGGCTGATCTGACCATCGGCTGAGAGATAAATATCTTCATTGCTGCTCACAGCTATGGAGTTTGGTGCAGAGAGAATCATGATGGCTTGTTTAAATGCATCTGCCTTGTTTTGATCTTGTTGTTCAATCTGTTCTAAGAAGCCTTTTAAGTTTTCTAAAACTTCAAGCGGATCCGTCTGTTGGTTCTTCGCCACGTCACTTAACGCTTGGCTATTGTTTAAAGTCCCTTCAAGTTGTTGTTTGGCAGGTTGAGCATCCAGATGTGTACCAGCAGCTTGATCTTGTTTATGGCTACTAAGCAGTAAACCTTCACCTGCTCGAATCGCTCCCCATTGATCAGTTCGAAGCTCGAAGCCTTCTCCTCGTCCTTCACTTGTCTCTGTTTCTTTGGGGTGGCTGAGGTTGCCAAGGTTCAGCTGAGTTGCACCATGGCTACTTTGTAGTTGAGTCGAGATTTGACCCGTGGTGTCATCGAAGCGCAGTTGGTTATAGCCTTCACCTCCTACTTCCTTAGAGCGAATGCCTGCCAGTTTCTTGGTCTCTGGCAATTGACCTTTCTGATCAAATTTCGTTGGGCTGCGCTGCGCTTCATGAATCCGCCCAACCACAAAGGGACGGTCAAGATTGCCATCAAAGAAATCAATCACCACGATTTCACCAATGCGCGGTAGAAAGCGTGCGCCATAGCCCTCACCCGCCCATGGGGTCAAGACATCAACCCATGCCGAGTCTGTATCATTGTCATTGGTGCCTGCACCACCGTCATGGCTGTGGTCATCGTTGCGGGTAAAGAGGAAGCGAACTTTGATCCGTCCCCATTCATCCACATGAATTTCTTCGCCACTTGGTCCCACGACTTTGGCACGCTGTGGGTGTGTGGCTGGTCGGTGCTCTATCGGGTTATAAGCTGGAACGGTCGTGATGTGACGACGCTGTAAACTTAGGTGGTTGGCTTGGCGTTCGCTTGGCACTGCGCTAGTTTTGAGTGACCATTGGCTTTGTTTCAGTAAATGCTGAATTTGCTCACTCAGATCTTTGGGCAAGTTGTTTTGATTATAGAAAGTCTTGGTCGTGATCAGAAATTCTTTGTCTGCATCACTGTGTTGATCAAGTTCAGGATGTTCATGTAACTCAAACCAATACCCCACTTGGGCATCACGTACGGTGCTCTGTGCAGTGAATTGTTTCGCCTGTTGGTTGTAGACATTACTCAGGGTTTGATTGAGTTTTTCAATTTGGCTGTTTGATGCTGCTGTCGCCTGATCTTCTCCATTTAAATCTTGCATCCATGCAGGGCTAATATGCCACGCTTGTTCTAGGCTGAGGCTAGCATTGTCTTGTTGTGTACTGTGTTGATGCTGGCTTTGGACTGAACCTGCGCCTTCTTCTTGACTCAGGTGGTCGGCTTGCCAACGTTGGATATGGACTGCAGTCGGTTGTAGGCTGCGCTGTGCACTCAGACTGATGATGCTATCCTTTTGTTCGGTAGCACTAGAACGATGAAAACGAATTTGTCGACGCTTTAAGGCTTGGAACTGACTGTTGTCATCCAAGAGTCTAAGTTTTTGGGCTTGAATCGGATGACGAGTATGAGGTACATAGAGTTCAGCTTCATCAATTAGCCAGTTGATGCCTTCACTACGCCAGAGCCGTGTTAGAAAGTCATAATCGGTTTCATTTGACTGCATAATGAAGGGACGAACATCGGTCTCTGTATTTAAACCAGAAAGATCAAGACTGAGGCTAGCAGCAAATAGCGGACTTTTGCTCTGCCATTCCTTAAAGAGTATTTCACTGACATCTCGCACACTTTTATTCATAAACACTCGGCTGTTGCGACGTTTATGCCAAAGTGCCGTTGCGTCTTCTAAGCGAAGTTTGTACAGGGTCAGCGCACCATCACTTTGTCCTTGTTCGGCGTGGGTGATGATCCCTGTACTGCGAAATAATGTGCCTTGGTCTGTGACCTGATCGACCGCGACTTGTACCCCGATAAATTGTTTGAGTGGAATCAGAGCATTGGTTGAGAGGCAGATCAATTCAACGTTTAAACCTTGGTTTAATGCATGTGTGCCTTCAATATGCTGCAAAAAGATGTCATGATTTAATGCAGCATGTGAAAATTGTGCATGAATGGCACGTTTTTGTGCACTTAACCCCAATTGCTCAAGCACTTGAGTGATTGTATTTATCATCGTCTATATTTTTAAAAAGTAAGTTTCAGTCATAGTCGATCGCAAACAGCGATCATAAATTAGGCGCCATTATAGCCAGATCAATCCGACAAATGAGCAGAGTTTTATTCTTATTATGTAAACAACAAAATGCTCCGAGTAACTGCGGAGCATTTTTATGGAAAATAATTTTACTTTGATTAAGAAATCTAGCGTTTTCTTAATTCTCGAGCTGTAATCTACGCTCAGATAATGCTTTGCTCACCACTTGATAACCTGCAGTCATACCTAAAGTCGCCATAATGCCTGCCACGATTATGTCTGGCCACAAACTACCTGTACCAAACACCCCTATTGCAGCAAAAATAACCGCCACATTCCCAATCGCATCATTTCGGCTACAGAGCCAGACCGATTGCATATTAGAGTCACCTTCTCTAAAGGCATATAAAATGACGGCACAAACCACATTCGCAAGCAAAGCAATCACGCCAATCACACCCATGGTCATGGCTTCAGGCGGAATTCCCAAAGCATAGGCATATATCACTTTACCAATCACGACTAGACCAAATAGCGCCATGGTAATACCTTTAAGCAGTGCCACTGTCGCCCGCCAATACAAACTCGCACCAAGCACCGCCAGTGAAATACCATAGTTGACTGCATCACCAAAGAAATCTAAAGAATCGGCCCATAAAGATGATGAATGTGCATAAGCCCCACCAATGAGCTCTACCACAAACATGGCTAAATTGATAAATAAGGCAATCCACAATGCCGTTCTAAACTTACTATTTGGCTTTTGCGGTGCGGGTGCACAACTGCAAGAAGAACATGCCATATACACAACCTCTATTCAGACGTAATCATTATCTATTATGATTAAAAACTATGGAGTCGCTCTAAGGTCAAGCAAAATGAATCAACAAAACTCATCTCCTATTTATTTGATGAAAGACTTAGTCCATAAAACAGGATTAAGTGCCGATACCATTCGTTTCTATGAAAAAAAGCATTTATTAGAACCCTCTTTTCGCGGAGAAAATAACTATCGCTATTATCAAGATGATGCACTTAAACGACTCGTTTTTATTAAACGTTGCCGTGCGCTGGATATCTCACTCAAAGAAATTGAATACCTGATTGAACTGGAACAAAAGCCTCAACAAGACTGTAGTGCGGTCAATCAACTGATCGATGAACATTTAAAACAAGTCGAACAAAAAATCATTGAATTGCAAAAATTCCAGATACAACTACAACAGCTTCGACAATCTTGCGCAACTCAATCAACCATTGATGATTGTCAAATTTTAAGACATCTTGAAGCAGGGCTAGATATATAAAACACATCAACGCAGAATTTAGAATATGGGTATTACTCGGTTTTGCTACCTATTTACTCAAACCATTCGTGGGCAATGCAGGATTTTTATCCTTATTTTCTTTAATTTTTTAATAAATTCAAAAATAAAAAATCTAGCCTAACCTCGAATCTAATAAAAATGATCCACAATTATTTCGGATAAAAGGCCGCAAAGCCCCCCAGCTTCTCGATGATTAAAACCTCAGATAAGTTTTATATAACAGATCTTTTACTTTATAAAACAAGGATATTTAAATTTACTTCTATCCTTAGCCACATAAGACCATAGATCCAGATATTTATCATTAAGCACTCACATCCAGCGTTTGAACATGTAATTTTCGCGTCTATAACCGTTTAAATTCCGAGTTGTTTACTAGGTTGAATCTATTTTTTAAAGCCCTACAATAAACCCATATTTTTTTTATGCCTTAGTTTAATCATGAGCATTCATCACGTTACTGAACTTCTTTCTCCTGCAGGTTCGCTTAAAAATATGCGTTATGCATTTGCCTATGGTGCAGATGCAGTCTATGCCGGACAACCTCGTTACAGTTTACGTGTGCGCAATAATGAATTTGATCATGACAATCTGGCTATCGGCATTCAAGAAGCGCATGACTTAGGAAAAAAGTTTTATGTGGTCGTCAACATTCAACCGCATAACTCGAAACTCAAAAACTTTATTCGCGACCTCACACCTGTGGTTGCGATGCAACCCGATGCCCTGATCATGTCGGATCCAGGGCTAATTATGATGGTACGCGAACATTTTCCAGACATGGATGTGCATCTTTCGGTTCAAGCCAATGCCATCAATTGGGCTACTGTGAAGTTTTGGAAAAATATGGGACTGACTCGTGTTATTTTGTCCCGTGAACTATCCATTGATGAAATTGAAGAAATTAAGCAGCAAGTGCCTGACATGGAAATTGAGGTTTTTGTGCATGGCGCGCTATGCATGGCATACTCTGGACGTTGTATGCTTTCAGGCTATATGAATAAGCGTGATGCCAATCAAGGGGCATGTACCAATGCCTGCCGTTGGGAATACAAAGTTCATGAGACTACGCAAGATGAAAATGGTGATGTAATCCCAGTCCAGAATCTGAATACAGACTCCAATTGCTGTTCAAACTCTGATGCTGATGAACTGCATATGCAAGCACAGCATCAGTTTGATGAACCCGTATTACTACAACGTCATGATGAAGACATGTTTGCTGCTGAAGAAGACGAACATGGTACTTACTTTATGAACTCAAAAGACTTGCGCGCGGTACAGCATGTTGAACGCTTAACCCAAATGGGCATCCATTCTTTAAAAATTGAAGGGCGCACCAAGTCTTATTTTTACTGTGCGCGTACAGCGCAAATTTATCGCAAAGCCATAGATGATGCGCTCGCAGGTAAACCTTTCGATTCTTCACTCATGACACAACTCGAAGGTCTGGCCAACCGTGGGTATACCGAAGGTTTCTTACGTCGCCACGTACATAGCGAATATCAAAACTATGAGAATGGTTCATCCAGTTTTGACCATCAACAATACTGCGGTGAAATTTTGGAACGCAATGGCGATTATTTGAAAGTCGATGTCAAAAACCGTTTTGTAGTGGGCGATGTGCTCGAACTCATGACCACTTCAGGCAACATCACTTTTAAACTGACAGAAATCCTCGATAAAAAAGGTAATCCAATACTTGAAGCGAAAGGCTCAGGGCATGTGGTTGAAATCCCTGTTCCTGCTGATGTCGACATGCGCTATGCCCTACTCATTCGTAACTTACCGCATTCAAGCACTGACATTTCAGCGCCTGCATTGGCTTATATCGCAAGCTGACCGGGGATAATGCTATGGCACTACAAATAACGGATGCTTGTATTAACTGTGATATGTGTCTTCCCGAATGTCCCAATACCGCTATTTTTGAAGGTGATAAAATTTATGAAATAGACGTCAACCGCTGCACCGAGTGTGTTGGTTTTTATGATACCCAAACCTGTGTCGATGTTTGCCCAATTGCTTGTATCGAGCCACATCCAGAACACGTTGAAACACAGCAACAACTGTTAGAAAAATTTAAAGGATTGAACTTATTTAGCGTCTAACCTTGGGGAAAGTAGAAAAGAAACCGAGTACTGACCACACTCAGAGTTTCAAAACAAAAACTGGGCAAAGAATAACAATAAACAACAACTAAATGAAAAAGCCAAAGTGACTGGGGAGCACTTTGGCTTTTTCTTTGTACAAGATATTTGCTTTAAACGAAAAAAAGGAACTGAGCTGTTAGCGACTCAGTTCCTATCAAGGGTAAAACCAAAGATCAGCGATACAACATAAAGGGAAAAAGCCAACGTATATTTTGCGAGAGCGTTGGTTTTTTCATTTCACACTTACAGCCCAGAACGAATAATATAATCAAAAGCAGATAGAGATGCTTTCGCGCCTTCACCTGTGGCAATGATGATTTGCTTGTAAGGTACTGTCGTACAGTCACCTGCGGCAAATACACCTTTGACATTGGTTTCGTTGCGATCATTAATCACAATCTCACCACGGTTTGAAAGCTCAACCGCTGTTTCTTTGAGGAAATCGGTGTTTGGCAATAAACCAATTTGCACAAAGATTCCTGCAAGCTCAACCGTATGTTCTACATCAGTTGCACGATCTTTATATTTCAATGCTGTCACTTGTGAACCATCACCGACTACTTCAGTCGATAGTGCATTTAGGATCACTGTGGTATTAGGCAAGCTATGTAATTTGTCTTGCAACACTTGGTCAGCACGTAGTTTGGTATCAAACTCAACCAAGGTCACATGTTCAACAATCCCAGCAAGATCAATCGCAGCTTCGACACCTGAGTTCCCTCCGCCAATCACTGCAACACGTTTGCCTTTAAACAGTGGGCCATCACAGTGTGGGCAGTAAGCAACACCGCGGGTACGGTATTCTTCTTCGCCCGGCACATTCATTTCCCTCCAACGTGCCCCTGTTGAAAGA
>NZ_JAGFEV010000006.1:0-206957 GCF_039655985.1 Acinetobacter sp. BWR-L5
AGCAAGAGTGAACCACCTGATCCCTTCCCGAACTCAGAAGTGAAACCTCTTAGCGCTGATGGTAGTGTGGAGTTATCCATGTGAGAGTAAGTCATCGCCAGCTCATTAATTCTAAATCCCCCTCCGCTAATCGCTGAGGGGGATTTTTTTATGCTGAAAAGGTTAAAATAATAAATGAATCAATCGTCTAATTGAGATTTATCGTAATTAAATAAAACATCCTAAATAGTCATAATTATTATTTAAATGAACCTTTCTATACTTATTTTTCTTTTTTACTATCAGTTAATTTTTACTATCAACTAAATACTATATTTTTATCTAATTTAAATTAGGCCTTTATTGTTAATTATTATTTTATTTCATATCAGAAAGACAAGTGTTAATGGTTGGTTTTATTTATTTTTAATGCGAATTAAATCATTTATTTAGACTAATGTTGAATTTTTATATCACTATAAATTGTGTGAATATAACACCAAATTACTTTGGTGAATGACTTCTGTTTGGGCTGAATTAGCACATTATAAAAACTGAAGGGCGCTAGTTAAAGTGCAATGAAACAATAGCTCATAGGAGGTGAATAATGTCAGCTAAAGCAGTTAATGTGAATAATATTATTGATCGTGCAAAATTTTCGGGTTTCCATTTTCAAGTTGTTGCTTGGTGTTTACTAATTATTTTATTTGATGGTTATGATTTGGCAATTAATGGTGTGGTATTACCATTATTAATGGAAGACTGGGGCTTAAGTGCTGTACAGGCGGGTATGCTTGCAAGTACTGCTTTAGCAGGCATGATGTTTGGTGCAATGATATTTGGCTCTTTGGCGGATAAAATTGGCCGTAAAAAAGTCATTATGATCTGTATTGTGCTTTTTAGCGGGCTTACCTGTGCAGGTGGTTTTGCATCAAATCCAACGGAATTTGCGATTTTACGTTTCCTTGCAGGACTTGGAATTGGCGGAGTAATGCCAAACCTTGTTGCGCTGACATCTGAGTATGCACCACAAAAAATGCGTAGTACTTTGGTGACTACGATGTTTAGTGGTTATGCCGTGGGTGGTGTAATGGCTGCATTGTTAGGTGCGTGGTTTACTCCAAGTTTTGGTTGGCAAATTATGTTCTTTATTGCCGGTATTCCTTTGTTGTTGTTACCAGTTATTTGGATGTTTTTGCCCGAGTCTTTGACTTTTATTGTGCAACAAAACCGTCAAGTGGAAGCACGTAAAATTGTTCGTCGTTTAGCACCAACAGTAACGGTAAAAGAAGATACAACTTTTGAGTTGCATCAGCTTGATGTGCCAGAGTCTGCAAATGTTGTGAGCTTATTTAAACGTGGGCGTGCGGTAAATACCTTGTTGTTTTGGGTGGCGTTCTTCACCTGCTTACTGACGATGTATGCTTTAAGCAGTTGGTTGCCGAAGTTAATGATGGTAGCAGGCTACTCAATGGACAATAGCTTGATGTTTATGATGGTGATGAATATTGGTGCTGTGATTGGTATTGTGGGTGGAGGGATCTTGGCAGATCGCTTCCATTTGAAACCTGTGCTGATGTGCTTGGGGATGATGGGTGCTGTTGTGATGAGCTTGATGGGCTTCCAATCGAATCAATTCCTTTTATATATTTTAGTATTCTTGGCGGGTGCTGCATCCATTGGTTCGCAAATGCTGCTTTATAGCTATGTTGCTCAGTACTATCCGCTTGCTGTTCGTTCCACTGGGATTGGGTGGTCGTCTGCGATTGGTCGGATGGGTGCAATCATTGGACCAATTTTAATCGGGAGTTTGTTGGGAATGAATTTGCCAGCGCACTTTAACTTTATTGCTGTGGGTTTACCTGTGTTGATTACTGCTATTGCTGTTGCTCTGATTATGCATGAGGATGAGCCTGAGATGGTCAGTCGTGTTCAGTCAGTAAAAGTTTAAGATCAAGTTTTTAAAATGCCTCTTAAAGGGGCATTTTATGTTATAAGAACTTAATTTTATGATAATAAATCTTAGTATAATGAGTGAAGAACAACTAATAGCTGAAGCAATTTTACAATTAAAACAAGAATCAAGCATTCTTAAAGATTACCTTTTTCCTATCGCAATGGCTTTATTTTCTTCATTCGTAGGTGCGTGTGCGGGTTATTTAGTTTATTTGAGGCAGGAAAAAATGGCTGCTGAAAGAAGAAAGTTAGATATTATCAATAAATGGATTTTAATTGCAGATGAGATTCATCAATCATTATTGTCAATTAAATTGAATTATTATGGAAGCTTAACTTCTGATCCATATCAAAGATTTCTTGCTATACCATCAATTGTAGGTACAGAAAAAAAATACCAGTATGATTATCATGAATTAGTTTTCATAACTGATTGTGAAAATATTAAGTGGCTGAATGTTGGATATCTTAGAACCCTCTTTGCTAATTACGATACATTACTTTCATTATGGAATATTAGAAATGAGTTTAATGAAAAAGTTCGCATACAGTTCTTTAAATCTGATGATGATAATATAGCTTATATTGATCTAAGTGATTCAGAAATAGAAACGAAAATTAATCAAAGTGACTTATCTTGTTTAATAGATCTGACTGAGCGATGTTTAAGATTAAGTGACGATTTAATTATAGAATTTTATAAATTTTTAGATGAATTTCCTAAAGCTGTAAGTAAGAAAATAGATTTAAAATTGACAAAAAATCATGGGTTTATACTGAATGTTGATATGAAAAAGAACAAAGCTATCCAATCCTTATTAGCAGAATCTCCTTTACCAGATTATAAAAAAATTTCGAAAATTTCAGGACGTTCAGAAGAAGAACTTATGGCAAGATATAAAAAGTTATTTGAATAGGTAAATTTAAGTCATGCAATTTAACTCTATTACCCCAATTACTGAAAACGATGATGAACTGCATTTACCTGAACTTGTGTACTGGGCATCTTTAGGTGAACTCGCTGAAGTAGAAAAAAGTCTCGCCAATGGTGTAGATGTGAACTCCATCGACGATGAAGGCTATAGTGCACTCCAAGCGGCGGCTGAAAATGGCTATCTAGATGTGGTGAAACTACTGGTTGAAAAAGGTGCGAATGTCCACTACAAAGGTGAATATACTGCGCTTCAACTGGCTGAAATGGCAGAACAAGTAGAAATTATTGAATACTTAAAAAGTCTGTAACTTTTAAAAATGAATAAAAGAGCCAGCTCAATATCAGGCTCTTTTATTTTATGGCATCTTAAATGGACGAATTGGATTCGAGTTCTTTTAATATTGCTTGATTAAAAGCGGGAATATCCTCTGAACTACGTGAGCTGATGAGTGTCCAACCATCTGCATAACATGTGTGAACGGCCTCATCGACCAATATAGCACCTGCATTTTCCAGATCGAGTCGTATATTTTTATGCGAAGTCAGTTGCTTAGCTTGAATCCGTTCAGCATTAATCAAAACCCAAGGCGCATGACAAATCACGGCGATCGGTTTGGCTTGGTTGCTAAAACTTTGGATAATTTCGAGAGCTTTGGGATGGTGGCGTAATAAATCAGTATTAACTGTACCGCCGGGGATAATTAGCAAATCGTAGTCGTCATAATGAACATGATCCAAATCGACATCTGGAGGATAGCTTGCTGCCGAGTCTGAGTCCATTTTGACAGTTCGAACATCGCGAGCTTCAATCGCGGCATGAATGCATTCTATGCCTTTGGACTGTAGAAAATGGAGAGGATCAATTAGCTCATCATGTTCTACGCCTATATTTGAGGTTATGAACAATACTTTTTGAGTCATGTAAATCACCTAAAAAATGTCTATGCTTTAGCCTAACAAAGCAGAATGATACCGATGTTTTGATTTAACGGACTCTTGTAAGTAAGTGAAAGTAGACGATGCAGTGTTTCGTGTAACTCTGGACTGTGTGAAGGTTTTAATGAGCCTTTTCAATAATTGATATGCATTAAGACATCCATAAAGTCTAAAACTAGACAGGAAATGAAAAACAATCTGCTCAAAAAATGTAGGTTTTTTGAATTTTCTATGCTATAAAAAATAAAACGGCACAAAAATTGCTTATAAAGCGTGCTTTAAAAATAGTTGTATTGATGAGTAGAGTTTTATGAAGTTATCGGTTGGATTGAAAGTTTCGAACTCTTTGTCGTTAACCCCCCAATTACAACAAGCTATTAGATTGCTTCAATTGTCGAGCCTTGAACTTGAACAAGAAATTCAGATTCAACTCGACAGCAATCCACTCTTAGAAAAAGTAGAAGAACAGTCATCTATCGAAAGCTTATCCAGTGTGCAAGAGCAAGAACAGGATAAGAAAGATTTAACCAACGAACTCAACGCCGACCATTTACCCGATGATTTACCAGTCGATACCGACTGGGATGATGTCTATACCCATCAACCGACCAGTTTGGGCGCGGCAGAATTTGAAGAGCGAGAAGATAATCGCCAAGGTCATTTGGGTTTAAAAGAGCATATGCTTGAGCAAATCAATCTGTTGCATTTTTCACAAGTAGATATGTTGATTGCTTATTGCATTATTGACTCTTTGGACGATAAAGGTTTTTTAGACAGTGATATTTCAGAAATAACGACTTCAGTTCAACATCTTTTAACCAGCATGGACTATGACGACGAAGTCGAAGATGACGAAGTGGTTGTGGTGCTCAAGCATATTCAGCGTTTAGACCCACTTGGCGTTGGGGCGCGGAATCTTGCAGAGTGCTTAATGGTACAGTTGGAAGCCTTGCCGATGCAGACCGCTTGTCGAAATGATGCCATGAATCTGCTGAAAAACTATGAACTATTGATCAGCAATGAACTAGCGAAACTGATTAAACAAACGGGTTTAAATCAAGAGCAGCTCAAGTGCGCGGTTGATTTATTGAAAACGCTAAAAGCGCATCCAGGGCTTGAGTTTGAAGATAAAGATTCAGATTATCAAATTCCTGATGTCGTAGTAATGAAGAAAAACGAACAATGGCAAGTGGCTTTAAATCCTGATGTGATGCCAAAACTTCGTGTGAACTCGTTTTATGCCAATATGATTAAGCGTGCTGATCAAAGTGAAGATAATCAGTACTTACGTAATCAAATGTTGGATGCGAAAAACTTTATTAAAAGTGTCGATGAACGCCATAAAACTTTACTGAAAGTGGCGACGTGTATCATTGAACATCAGCGTGCATTTTTAGAAATTGGTGCTGAAGGGATGAAGCCTTTGGTACTTCGGGATATTGCAGAAGAAGTTGAATTGCATGAGTCGACCGTCTCTCGGGTGACCACCAATAAATATATGCTGACGCCGCGCGGCTTGTTCGAGTTGAAATATTTCTTTTCAAGCCATGTGGGGACTACTTCAGGCGGTGAAGCATCTTCAACTGCAATTCGTGCCAAGATTAAAAAATTGATTGCTGAAGAGAATGCACGTAAGCCTTTGTCTGATAACGCAATTGCCAATCTGTTAAAGGACGATGGAATTGATGTAGCGCGTCGGACAGTGGCAAAGTATCGCGAATCGTTACATATTCCGTCATCTTCTGAACGAAAAGTCTTGATCTAAAATTTAAAATCTGACTATTCTAGAGGTTCATTATGACAACATAATGAACCTCTTTTTTCTTTAAGGAATGGCTAAAATGATTTGATGTTTCTATGCGTGCTGGTTATTTTGCAGTCATTAAATCGTCTTGGCTTTTCCTCATTAATCCTAATGAAGGTGAGGGATAGATATATGCAAATAACAATTCGTGGACATCATTTGAGCATTACCCCAGCTATTGAAGATACCATTCGCTGCAAATTTGCAGAAATGACCAAGCATATTGATCAGGTGAACAGTATGCAGGTGAAATTAACCAAGGATCATCAGGTCGATAAACATACTAAAAAAGGCAGTAGCAATCATATTGCAGAAGCAATTATCCGTTTACCAGGCATTGAATTTTTTGCTCAGGCTTCAGCAGATGATATGTATACGTCGATTAAAAAATTATCAGAAAAACTAAAAAGACAGCTCGATAAGCACCGTAAAATGCAGCAGGTTTACCAACCTATTGCCATTTAGTTTGTTTTTTATGCAAAAAGAGGTTTTTTAAAACCTCTTTTTTTATATATAAAGTGTGCGGGTTTATGATTTATTTTTCAGATTTATAGTAAAATGGCAGGTTTTTACACCGTTGGTCCTATAAGAGGTCTTTGTGATGAATAGTGAACAGCTCACTGAAATTTTAAAAGCTGCTTTTCCTGAAGCTGAAGTTGCAGTTAGTGGGCAAGGCGGAAAGTTTGACTTACGTATTGTCGACGACCAATTCGAAGGCAAACGCCCTGTTGCACGTCAGCAAGCTGTTTATGCACCATTAAATTCTTATATCGCAAGTGGCGAAGTGCATGCGGTGACTATTCGTGCAATGACTAAAGAAGAATGGCGTAAAGCAAGCTTATTCGGAGCTTAAAATTAGATGGATAAATTTTTAATTCAAGGTGGCACGAAGCTCGAAGGCGAAGTTCGTATTTCGGGTGCTAAAAATGCTGCCTTGCCGTTGCTTGCAGCAATGATTTTGCCTGAAACCCCAACCAAGCTCACCAACGTACCGCATTTAAAAGATGTAAATACTTTGGTGCAGTTGATTGGTGGTCTAGGTATTACCATGACCTATGAAGGTGACACAGTTACTGCGGATACCTCAACACTGGACAATCAGTTTGCACCGTATGAGCTGGTGAAAACTATGCGTGCATCTATTTTAGTGCTAGGCCCATTGGTGGCGCGCTATGGTAGTGCAAAAGTGTCTTTGCCGGGTGGATGTGCGATTGGCTCGCGCCCAGTCGATCAACATTTAAAAGCTTTAGAAGCTTTAGGTGCAGAGATTGAAGTTGAAGCGGGTTATGTACACGCTAAAGTTGATGGCCGTCTGAAAGGTGGTGAAGTCATTTTTGATATGGTGACCGTGGGTGGTACTGAAAATATCTTAATGGCTGCGGCATTGGCAGAAGGTGTGACTACGATTCGTAATGCGGCACGTGAACCTGAAATTACGGACCTTGCGAAAATGTTGATCGCGATGGGTGCAAAAATTGAAGGTTTAGACACAGATACCTTAGTGGTCACAGGTGTTGAAAAACTACATGGCTGTGAATATGCTGTGGTTGCTGACCGTATTGAAACAGGTTCGTATTTGGCTGCTGCAGCTATTACGGGCGGTCGTGTAAAAACCACACATACTGATCCAACATTGATGGAATCGGTCTTAGAAAAGTTTGAAGAAATGGGCGCGGAAGTGACCCGTGGTGATGATTGGATCGAACTGGATATGATGGGTAAACGCCCGAAAGCAGTGAGTTTCCAAACGCTTCCACATCCAGACTTTCCAACTGATATGCAAGCACAAATTATGGCGGTCAATGCTATTGGTCGTGGTTTTGCTACTATTTCTGAAACGATTTTTGAAAACCGTTTTATGCATGTACCTGAATTGTCACGTATGGGTGCCAATATTCAGGTCGAAGGTAATGATGCTGTTGTGACTGGTGTAGAGAAACTTTCTGCGGCACCAGTGATGGCAACAGATTTACGCGCTTCTTTCTCGCTGGTGTTAGCTGCACTTGCTGCGGATGGTGAGACGCTGATTGATCGTATCTATCATATTGACCGCGGTTATGAAGATGTCGAAGCGAAATTACAAGGTATAGGCGCCCAAATTAAGCGAGTAAGTTCATGAGCGATATGAGAAACGATGATCCAAATTTTGACGTAATGGGCAATTTTGATCATGGTTTAACATTGGCATTGAGTAAAGGTCGTATTTTAAAAGAAACCCTGCCTTTACTTGAAACGGCTGGAATTAACTTACTGGAAGATCCTGATAAATCACGTAAGTTAATTTTCCCAACTACCCATAAACAAGTCCGTATTTTAATTTTACGTGCTTCTGACGTACCCACCTATGTGGAAAATGGTGCGGCTGATATTGGTGTTGCGGGTAAAGACGTGCTTATGGAACATGGCGCGCAAAACGTTTATGAACCACTCGATCTAAAAATCGCAGTATGTAAACTGATGACCGCGGGCAAAGTTGGCATGGAGCGTCCAAAAGGGCGTTTAAAAATTGCCACAAAATACGTAAACTTAACCCGTCAGTACTATGCAAGCTTAGGTGAGCAAGTCGATGTGATTAAGTTGTACGGTTCAATGGAACTTGCACCGTTGGTGGGTTTGGGCGATTACATTGTTGACGTGGTCGATACTGGGAATACTTTACGTGCCAATGGTTTAGAACCTTTGGAAGAAATTTGTAAAGTGTCTTCACGTCTGATCGTGAACAAGGCAAGTTTCAAACGTAAGCAAGCATTGTTAAACCCAATTCTTGCACAGTTAGAAACAGCAGTTGCTGAACGTGAAGCGTTAAAAAACAAATAAGTTGATCTTTTTTGTTTAAAGAAACCGCTATCGATGATGGCGGTTTTTTTGTACCTGCTCATTTTTTAATGTTTTTATTGGATTGAAATACAATAGGATTGAATTTGAGCCAGTTGATTCAAATTGTTAAAAGTATAGACATCACAAGCAGAAATTCGGGATGTCTGCTGGGTGTTATGAAATTGCGCTTCACCTTGAACAATCACATGATGACCCGTTTGATGAATTGCTTGAATATGGAACTCATGCGCGACCGTCGTAAAATAATGCTCGATAGACTGGCAATGCTTGAGCACCTGATCAAAACCTGAAAGCTGTTGTTCACCCACAATTTCCCATGTAATGGTTTCTGAAAAATGCTGTTGGATTCGACTAAATTGCCCCGTTGAAAAGTATGTGGCTATGTCCGTGAGGATCATCTCGTTTTGCCTGTTTTTTAGTCATGTTTAATAATTCTAGTTTAAAAATCATGATCACATTCATTTACCGATGAAGTTAAAAGTAATTTTTCATTACACTCCGTGTTTAGCTGGAGGATTGTTGCCCACAAAATACAGGAAACAAGGTAAACTAAAGCTTCCCTTTATTTTCATTGTGGATAAATTGATGCGACGTTTATCGACTCAAGATCAGAACTTTAAACAAGTCTTTGCTGATTTGTTGGCTTTTGAAACCGTGAGTGACCCAGAACTTTTAAAAACCGTAGATCAAATCATCGCTGATGTTCGTCAGCATGGTAATGCTCATGTTCTTAAACTCACTCAACAGTTCGATCGACATCCCGCGCATCAATTCTCAGATTTAGAACTGACCCAAGAACAATTAAAAACCGCTTTTGAAGGTTTGAGTACCGAAGTCCGCGAGGCGTTAGAGCTTGCTGCAAACCGTATTCGTGAGTTTCACCAAGCGCAAAAACAAGAAGGCTGGACCTATGTAGATGCCTTGGGGAACACACTTGGGCAAAAAGTAACGCCTTTAGATCGCGTTGGTATTTATGTACCTGGCGGTTTGGCATCTTATCCGTCTTCTGTGTTAATGAACGCTGTGCCTGCGCATGTGGCGGGTGTGCCTGAAATTATTATGGTCGTACCAGCACCGAATGGTGAGTTGAATCCATTGGTATTAGCAGCTGCTTATTTGGCTGGCGTCAGCCGTGTCTTTACCATTGGTGGGGCACAAGCGGTTGCGGCTTTAGCCTATGGCACAGAAACGATTCCAGCGGTAGATAAGATTACGGGGCCGGGCAACCGTTTTGTCGCGGCTGCGAAACGTGCAGTATTCGGACAAGTCGGTATCGACATGATTGCAGGGCCGTCTGAAATTTTAGTCTATGCCGAAGGCATAAATAACGCACAATGGCTGGCGATGGATTTATTGTCCCAAGCTGAACATGATACTGTGGCACAAGCAGTGTTTATCACACCAGATGAACAGTTGTTAAATGAAGTAGAACTGGCTATTGAAGCGCATTTAGCCGTATTACCAAAAGCTGAAATTGCGCGCACTTCAATTGCAAATCGTGGGGCTTTGGTATTGGTCAAAGACCGTCAAGAAGCCATTGATTTAATTAATCAGGTTGCACCAGAGCATTTAGAGCTTTGCCTAGATGAAGCACAGGAAATGGCAGAAGATATTCGCCATGCAGGCGCAATCTTCATGGGGCGTTATACCCCAGAGGCAATCGGCGACTATTGTGCAGGGCCAAACCACGTTTTACCAACTTCAGGTACAGCACGCTTTTCATCCCCGTTGGGTGTATATGATTTCCAAAAACGTTCAAGTTTGATTATGTGCTCTGAGCAAGGTGTGAAAACTTTGGCGAAAACCGCAGATATCTTAGCGCAACAAGAAAACTTAGATGCGCATGCGCGTTCGGCACGTTATCGTTATCAATAATATAAATTTAGATCCCTCATGTGTTCAGTAATGAATGTTCCTCTCCCTATGGGAGAGGTTAGGAGAGGGGAAAATATTTAATTCAGTTTGGGACATCATAAACCTCTCCCAAACCCTCTCCTAGAAGGAGAGGGCTTACATAAAAGTAAGTTGAGTGCATAAATGAGATAGACAATGTCTAACATTACTACAGAACAAATGCGTTTTTGGAGTCCTGAAGTACGTGAATTAGAACCGTATGTACCAGGCGAACAACCTAAAATTCAAAATTTATTGAAGCTCAATACCAACGAAAATCCATATCCACCCTCACCAAAAGTGGTGGAGGCTGTTCAAGCGGTTTTGGAAAACTCTGCAGATGTATTGCGTTTATATCCAGATCCAGATGCTTCTGCGTTAAAGCAGGCGATTGCGAAACAACAAAATATTGCGTTTGAAAATGTCTTTGTTGGCAATGGTTCAGATGAGGTCTTAGCGCATATTTTTAAAGCTTTTTTTGTGCAAGAGCTGCCTTTACTTTACCCCGATATTACCTATAGCTTCTATCCTGTTTATAGCCAATTTTTTGGGGTCAAAACCAAAATTTTGCCGCTCAATGATGACTTTGAAATTGTGGTGGATGACTATAAACAAGCCAATGGCGGCATTATTATCACCAATCCAAATGCACCAACCAGTATTGATATTGGTTTAGCTGCAATAGAAGCAGTGCTTCAGGCCAATCCAAATTCAGTGGTGGTCATTGATGAAGCTTATGTAGACTTTGGTGCTGAATCGGCAGTCAGTTTGGTGGAAAAATATGAGAACTTGGTGGTGTGTCAAACTACGTCTAAGTCTCGCTCACTGGCAGGTTTACGTGTTGGTTTTGCGATTGCTCAACCGCATTTGATTGAGGCACTTGAAGCGGTGAAGAATAGTTTTAACTCTTACCCGATGGATCGTTTTGCGATAGCCGCTGCGGTCGCTTCATTTGAAGATCAAGCTTATTTCGAAGCGCAAAATCAAAAAGTGATTCAAAGCCGTGAACATTTGATTGAACAATTGACCGCACTGGGCTTTAACGTTTTGCCATCAAGTGCCAACTTTATCTTTGCATCATTGCCTAGCAAAGATGCGGGTGAATTAGCGGCCGAATTACGTGAACAAGGCATTATTGTGCGTTATTTCAATAAACCGCGTATTAACCAGTTTTTACGTATCACAGTTGGAACTGATGAACAAAATCAACGCTTAGTCGATACATTGAAAAATGATATTTTAAAATAAACCTTCAACAGTTTTGATCTTTGAAAAGTGAACCTTCACTGATGTGAAGGTTCACTTTTTTATTTTGGAGGCCATTCAGTGTCCGTTTGCACAAAAGTATTGAGTAAATTAAGCAGTGCTGAGACCTTGTCAAAACATTCTTGGTATTCAGCCTCACACTCTGATGCAATGGTAATTCCACCGCCAGCCCAAAGCGAAACCTCATCTTGGAATTTTTGAATAGAACGAATCAGAATGTTCCAAGAACCCGTACCATCGAGATTAAAATAACCCATTGAGCCACAGTAGGCTCCACGTGGTGCACCTTCGAGTTCTTCAATAATCTGCATTGCTCGAATTTTAGGCGCGCCTGTAATAGACCCGCCAGGTAGCGCAGAGAGCAGCACATGAAAGGGATGAACTTCTGCTTTCAGTGTTGCTTCGACTTCGCTGACCATATGATGGACTTGATTAAAGCTTTCAATATTAAACAGTTTAGGTGTTTTGACGGAGCCTGTTTCTGCATAAACACTCAAGTCATTACGCAGTAGATCGACAATCATCACATTTTCAGCTTGGTCTTTTTCCGAAGCCATTAAGCGCTGTTTCGATTGTTCATCTAAGACTGGATCTGCAAAGCGCGGCATGGTGCCTTTAATCGGCTTGGTAATGATTTTTCGATGGGTTTGAAAATCAATAAACAACTCGGGCGAACAACTTAAGAGTTCAAAATCATCGATACGGAGATAGCCTGAGTAAGGTGCATCGGTCAATTGCCAAAATGCTTCAACTGCACTTAGGAGTTGACCGTGTGCCTTGGCAGTGAACTCTTGTGTCAGATTGATTTGATAGCAATCCCCAGCTTTGATGTATTCCTGTACTTGCTGAAAGGCTTGTTTGTATTCGGTTTCAGTCCAGCGTGCTTGGCAGATTGACTCAAGTTGGAGTGAATGGATTAAGACAGATGGCTGTAATAAATACGATTCAATTTTGCGATAAATACGTTCGGCTTGTGAATCGCTACTGCAAAATAGCCAGCCTGCATCAGTCCATTGTAGATAACTGCTGTATAAACCTAAAAATAGGCTTGGCTGTGACTTAATTTGAATCGGAACGTGTTGCTGGGCGGCATAGTCATAACTGACGAATCCAATGAGTCCACCACTAAAAGATGCTTCTTTTTGTTCTGAGCTTGGCTGAATATTACTGGAAATGTCTATTTCTTCGTCATCACGGATATAACAAAAATCCTGTGTGCGTTGAAAGAAAAAGTGCTGGTTTTTTTGAAAAACTTGATAACGCTCGGGTAAAAAAGCAATGACAGGTGCATCGACATTTTGTAAATAGACTAACTGTGTGAGCTCATTCAATGCCTGTAGTATATGAGATACAGAGAGGGTTGAATCACAAATTATCTTTTTAAATGATTGGCTTAGAGTCATGCTAACGCAAATAGGATCAAAAAATTCAGGCTATTTTACCGCATTGTACGTGTACGCATAGAGGAAATACCGTTTATCGGTAAGCTATGGATTGCGACCAACAGCAGTTGATCAAAAAATCACTCGCATATAACTTAGTTCAGGCAATGAAGTCACTCAAGGATAGATGTTAATACTGGGTCAAAATAAAAAAAGCAGTAGTTAACATCGAGTGATTGGTATCACAAAAATAAAGCTCTTAGGAGAGGAACGAGATGAAAATTATTACTAAACTTGCTTTAGTTTCTTCAATGGTAATCAGTGCAAATGCAATGGCAATGCAAGCAATGGATGACGCTTCGCTCAGTGCCGCTACAGGTCAAGATGGTCTAAATATCGGTATCGGTATTTCTAAAATCGAAATTGGTAAAGTCTTTGTTCATGATAATGATGGTTTAGCGACTACATCTCTAGGCGGTACTTCAACTGCTGGTGCTATCGTTATCCAAGGTAATGGTATAGCGGGCGATACGCTAGAAAATCACGGTATTATTATTGGTGCAAACTATGATAATGCAGGAGCATACTTGCTTCCTTCTCGTAACTTAGCTGATTTGCAAATTGACACAGATGCAAACGGTGGTAATGCATTTATTAACATTGCAGCTCAAGTTTCAGGTTTAGATATTAAAATTGGTCAAATTGGTGTAGTTGCTTCGGCTGATGTTCCTACAACAGGAGCAACCTCTATCCGCCGTGGTGGTACAGGTACGGTGAATCCAATTTTAAGTGGTTTATCACTGAAAACAGGTCCAATGTCTGCAAACATTCAATTGGGTGCTGCACCGCAAGGCGCAATGATCCAATTAAGTGCGACTATGGTGGGCGGTTTAGAAATTAAAAACTTAGGTATCTTAGATAATTCAACTAAAACAGCAACACGTGCTGCAGGCGAAATCTTTGTTGAAAGCATTAAAGTTGCAGATGCAAATTCTCTAGATTTAACACTGAATCAAAAAATTAGTGTAATTGGTGAAGAGGGTGCGAATAAGGGCTATATTCGTATGATTAGCACAAGTGGCGCGCACGATACTTATGTAAAAGGTGTACATTTGGGTAGTCGTAATGCTGCATCTATTGGTGATGTAGAAGTTCAAGGTATGCAAACATACTTTAGTCCTGCTGCAGGAGTGTATACACCAGGTGCTGTGATTACTATTTCTGGTCACTAAAATTAGCCTTGAAGAAAGCGCGTGAATTCACGCGCTTTTTTTCCAAAATATATTCATAAAAAATGCAAAAAAGACTATTTTTTTTAGATAAAACACAGTATCTTCTTGAATGTATGGATATAGAGTATTAACTCTAAAAACAAAAAATGGGCGGGATGCCTATATTATTAAAAAAAAGTAAAAAGCTATGTTAGAGATCGCATTAGGCTCAGCAATGATGTATTACTTTGCCACCGAAGCCTTTGATATTAAGAAAAAACCAGCGGAAGCAGTTTACTATACTGAAGTTTTAGACTCTCGGAATGCATCTTTTACCAGAATGCATCATGAACCTGTCCTAATTAACCCTGCTGTAGAAGATCAATTTCGAGGCATTGTCCGTCAAGCTTATGACTATAGTTGTGGTTCAGCAGCACTGACCACCTTAATCAATGGCTATGTCGGTGCTCAACTTACAGAACAACAAACCATGGATGGCTTGCTTCGCTATGGCGAATATGAGCGCATTATTGAGCGCCGTAGTTTTTCTTTATTGGACATGAAACGCTTTGTGACTGCACTTGGTTTGGAAAGTGGAGGCTACAAGGGGGAATTTGAAGATTTGGTTAAGCAAGGTCAACCTGCCATTGTTCCAATCTCCTATGCTGGTTTTAAACATTTTGTGGTGTATAAGGGCTATAAAGATGGACGGGTCTATGTTGCCGATCCTGCCTTAGGAAATATTAGTTTTGATGAACAACGTTTCAAGGATGTTTGGGAAAATAACACGTTGTTTTTAATTAATGTTCCGACTGAAATGCGTAAAAATATGTTGGCTTTACAGGAAGCCGATCTGCGACATGTAGATGATGCTACGGTCAATCGCTATGCACTCGTCGATATTCAATATCCGCAACACTATATGGAAAAAATAGCCGATCGTGCATCTACAATTCGCCTAGAGCGTAATAAAAATAAAGAGTCGGAATACTATGGACAGCCGACGTACAATTTTCTCAGGCTTTATTATAAAAACAAATAAAGTGTGAAAAAAATAAAACAAGAACAAAGGTGTAGCTAAGGGACAATGATGAAGACATGGATGAATAAAACACTGCTCGCAGTGAGTGTGCAGATGATTCTTGGGGTGGCCTATGCTGCGGAAGAACCGAGCTTAGGAGGTTACGAAACAGTCGATGAAACTGTGACAGAACAAGCACAAGTTGGGTCGGATCAAACCACTGCGCCCGCACAACCAGAAAAGCCTGCATCTGTAAACACTGGAAGTGTTGAGCAAGCAGCGTCGTCTGCATTGCAACAGCAAGAGGGTGATGCAACTAAAGAGACCAACTTAGAAGAAGTTTTTACCTCAAATGAACGTCAGTATTCATTAATTAAACAAGGTGAGATTTCATCTTATTACGACATCGATTATACCTATTACCGAGATACTCAACTGGATTTAGAGATGGCACAAGGTCAGCTCTATCAACTGCGGGTACAAGAAAATGCAACACACAGTCTAACCAATACCTTTACGGCACAATATGGTTTAAGAGATAACTTAACCTTAACAGCATCATTGCCTTTGGTTGCCAAAACTGACTTATTAAAAGACACCTCTACAGCAGGTCTTGGGGACATTTCCTTTGGTGCGCGTTGGGAACCTTTTCCACTCAAAGCTGGCCGTTTGCCATTGATTTTATTTGGTAACGTTTCTACCAAAACTGGGGATAGTCCTTATGAAATTAATGCTACTTCAGACTTAGCAACAGGCAAGGGATATTATTCAGCAGGAGTTGGGGCAAGTACGCGTAAATATATTGATCCCGTGGTGCTGTTTGCATCGGTCTCTGCAAACTATGGTTTCAAAGAATCGGGCTTAGATCAGCGCCGTGGTAGTCGTGTGATTGAAGCGTTTGAACCAGGGATTAGTGGTGGTTTTGCCTTCGGTTTTGCCTATTCCTTTAACTATGATGTCTCAATGACGATGTCATACCAACAAAGTTTCAATACTGGGGCTGAATTTACTTACAGTTCAGGGGAAAGCTACTCTCCAGCAGATCAAACCAGTTCAACTTTTGCGATTTCTTTAGGTGTACGTGTTTCACCTGAAACGATTGTGAATGGGACGGTTGGCCTTGGTTTAACAGAAGATGCGCCTGATGTTTCATTAGGGTTGTCTTTCCCGTTAGATATTCTTGGTTTTGGAAAAAAGCTTAAATAATAGGGGGAGTCGTATGAAAAATATCCGACTTAGCCCTTTGGTGTCTGCCATATTATTAACGGGCTATTCTAGTGTTACCTTTGCTGCTTTAGGACAAAACTTATCAGTTGATATTCGCTCTTTGGCAATGGGAAATGCGGTCACTGCTGATCCACCTGGGATTAGTGCTATTCACTTTAACCCAGCAGCACTAACCAAAATTGAAGGTTTGCAAACGGATGTGCAGGGTATTCTCGCTGATTTTAATATCGAGCGCGAGTTCTCAGTTCCCGCAGGTTATAACGTATTTGGCTATTCAGATGACCCAATTGTTTGTAATGATGGGCCTGAAGTTGATGCTGATATCTGTACCGACTTTAAAGGGCCTGTCCGCGGTGATGTTGAATACCCGAGCTTATATGTCCCTGGTTTAAAGAAAATGGTGGACTTGGGTAAAGGTATGCCTGTGGCTGCCCCGACTGCGGGTATAGCATATAATCCGCCTGGCTCTAAAATGACGTTTGCAACAGCTATGTATGCGCCATTAATTGCAGGATTCGGTGCGGAAGATGGCAATCCTGGCAATTTTATGGGTCAACAAGTTGCGCTAGAACGGATCACCTATTTATCACCGTCTATGGCCTACCAAATCAATGATCAACTTTCCATTGGTGGTTCAATTGGGATGTCTTATCAAGCTTTGGCATTAAAAAATGATCTACGTTTTCCCAATGAGTTGATTGGGATGCTGCGTATGATTGATGATGTCGTTTGTACCCCGTTCAAAGAAAACTCTGATGTGATTACCGACATTCTCTTGCTGGGCATGTGTAATGCTGAAGAGGGAATGAATCCCTTTGGGCGTTTTGGCCAACTCGAACTTTCAGCAGAACAATCTCTGAGTCCAAGCTATAACTTAGGTGTACTGTGGGAGCCGACAGAAGATTTTAGTTTTGGTGTGGTCTACCAAAGTGCCGCAAAAATGCGGATGAAAGGTAAATATCACATAGACAATGCTAAAGCACCACAAGAACTCATTAAGGGATTGATGTCCTCCCCAACAGGGCAGATTCTGGCTGCAGTTTTAGGTTTTCCAAGTTCAGTACCAGCCAGTGAGTCGGGTCTGGTATCAATGGATTTAGAATATCCAGCACATTTCCAAGCGGGGATTAAATATAAACTTTTACCCGATTTACAAGTCAATGTCGATGTAGGTTGGACCGACTATAAAGCATGGGACAAATTTAAATTTGAATTTGACCGTCAAGTTTCGGCGCTCAAAATTGCAAAATTGCTTTCAGCCAATATTTCAGATAGTAGTTTGGCTTTGCCTTTGGCATTTGAGTCACCATGGAATTACGGTATTGGGATTGAATATTCAGCAACAGATCGTTTAAAACTCCGTGCAGGCTATGAGCCACGGACCAGTGCGATACCTGATGATAAACGGAATACGATGGTGCCGATTAACAATGCACGCTTGTTTGGTTTGGGTGTTGGTTATCGTTTTGATGCAGATACTGATTTAGATCTATCGATTGGTTTTTTGCAAAGCCGAGATAAAATTCCTGCAAATTCTAGTAGCTTAGCGAACCAAACTGGGGTAAATAATATTTTATTAAACCCATATGCAGGTTTAAATGTAAAAACTGATACAACCATTACGATTTTAGGGTTGAACTATAGAACACGGTGGTAAGCACATTGAATACAATAAAAAGGATTTTATTGCCCTCATCACTATGCTTATTGGGTTGGATTTCGAATGCAAGTTTTGCGGGAGAGTTTTTTACGATTATTGGTCCAGATGGTAGACCGATGGTGGTACAAGGCAAAGCCAGTGAGTCCCCAGAAAAGCAAGTGAAACAGGGCCGTAAGCAGGAAGAAAAGGAAACGCATGAAGTCTCTGAGGTCAGAGTACCAGTACTAATGCCCGCTCAGGAATTTGCACCACAGCCGATACAGCCGATAACCGAAATGAAGGCTCGTTTACCAGATACAAAGCCTGCGCCAAAAAAGAAACTTTCTGCTGAGAAGCAAGTCACTTCTTCTGCAGTGATTCAGGCTGAGCGTCCATTCAGCAAAACTGAAACCAAAGTGTTGGTTCAACAAAAAGTGATTGAAACCACTCAGCAGATCCCGCAGACCCCAGTGCGTCGTGCTCAAACCATTAAGCCTACATCAACGCCTCAAAGCATAACTCATACGGATTCGGTAAGTGCAGAGAAATCAACTACATCCTCAAATATGTTTAATCAAATGGATGGAACTGATTACGTTCGCAATGAATATTTAGAAGACCGTGAATTTAACTTAGAAGGCAAACGCCGTTTTTATACCATGCCTGAAGGGGTGATTGATCATAAAACTGGAGCGACTCGCTTTCAGGTCATTGAGCGAGAAAAAGGGGTGAGTAAATCTGTCCTGAACGCTATTTTTAAACCAAAGCAAAAAGAAAATTTAGCACCGATTGCTTTAGCATCGACCTATTACCGAATGTCACAACAAGACACGATCGATAGCTTAGGACAAAGCTGTTTTAAGGATAAAAAGCTGAAAAAAGCAAAAAGCTTACAAGTCAATCACGATATTAATGTTTGGCCGAAAAAGCCGATCAAAGAAAATTTTGAATTTGAAATCATTAAAGTGGACAGCAATATTCAAAATATTCAATTAAATTCGTATGCATCTACACAAAATGATCCGACATTTTATTGGCCTTTTGCTGTGTTCTTAGACCAAAATGCCTGTGTACTTGAAGGGGTAGGTGGATTTAAAAATGATGAAAACTCACCTTCTATGCTATCGCATGAAATGATCGCAGGTATTTTACATGTACCTGAACAAAGTCATTATTTATTGTTGACACCACTCTCTTCTGCTGTAGATGTCGAACATAAAGTTCTAACCAATCACGGTCAGTTAAAATTAATCGCAATTCGCTAAAAATAAATAGAGTATGAAAATGAAAAAACAAATTTTATGGCCATTTACCTTGTCGACATTGGTTGTTGCCTTAGCTGGTTGTGGTGGTGAAAGTGCCAATGTGAATCCTGAGCCGAATCAAGTGAATTCTGTCAACGGAAGCTGTTTACTGAAAGATAAAAACTGTGTTGAGTTTGCCTTGGATTATCCAGTTGATGGGATTAACTTTGTCTGTAGTAGCGACCCCGATAATACTTATATGACTCTGATGGAGCCGAAAACCAATGCGGCAACAGGCCGATGCTCTGAAGGGGACAAAATTCACTTCTTGTTGACTGGAAGTTCGGATAAACAAGTCGAACTCGGTACCGTTCCTTTGTCTGAAATTGGCAATGTGAGTACGGTTTCAGCTTCACTGCCACGCCTTAGTATTTTAGATATGGCAAAAGCGCTCAATGGTGGAACGGCTGCAACCAGTTTGAGTCCAAATGATAAGACCGTAAAAATTGCGATGGCTTTGGCGAAAATTTTTCAAGCTTTAGGTCTAGAGCGTGGTGCTGGCGTGGCTGGCGATGTACAACCTTTTGGTATTTTAGCCTCTAAAAAAGCAGACTTATCACTCCTCTTGGCATCAATTAGTGCTGAAGATTATGCATCAGGAGCATACGTAGATAAAATCCGGCCATGGATTGATGTCAGTCAAGTCAGCAATGAGGATGCTTTTAAAGTGGTCCAAACATTGGTGCTCATGAATAACTCTGCCACCTATCAAGCGGACTTCCCGATTTTTGCAAATGCTCTATCGGACAAGACAGGGATTGGTTTACCGCAAGGCTTATATGGTTGTAATGCTACAGACTGTAAGACTAGTCCTGCTAATCTTCGTCATTTAATTGGAAGCTTTATTATTCTAACGGATCGACAAGGTTATACCTTTGGTTCAGGTGTACAGTGGCGTGGACCATTAAAAGAACAATTAGGCAGTGATTTGGCAACCAGTGTGACGGTCGATTTACTGAAAAATATTGAACCTGCCAAAATGAATGCTTTAGCACAAACATCTTGGATTAACCCCTTAACTAAAAGTATTCAGCAACCATTTAAGTTTAATCTGACAGATCCAAATTCGGATGATTTCACCATTACCCAAGGCAAGCTGTTTAATGACTATCTAATTGCAGGGACGGAAAAATTTTATAAGCAATTAACCAAGGATCCAAATGCTAGCCCATCATCCTATGGTTTATGGCAGCAAAATTATGGCACAGATACCTTCAAAGGTTCATTTGATGCCTTTAAAATTTTTCCAATTGGCTATTTAGATAATGATGTATTTAAGTCTAAGAGTAATGTAGCGTCTGGGCAGAAGTATATTTTCCCACTGTATGCCAACTTAATTTTTAAGGGAAAAAACTCCAGTGATAGCGTAGCCTTAGGTATTGCAATTGATGAGTCGGGAGATATTCGTACTGATATGCAGTCCGCTAATAATAAAACGACGGCATGTACACCGCTACTAACAACGGGTGAAACCTTAACGACAGATAACAATCAAGTACAGTACCGAATTGGGACACTGGGTGCGACAGATACTTCAAATAAAGCGGTAACCTTCCGTATCCTCTTGGCAAATCCTATCTTTGATAAAATTGATGGTGCAGTTATTGGCGCAAATACCAATATTGTGAGTGATGTGAATAGTGAAGGAAAACAGACCTCTACAGTGATTGGTGGGGCACGCGTTAATCTCGGTAATTTATTGTCTGCCAATGTTAATGAAAGTGCTTATATTTCCCTCAGTGATTTTTCTGGTGCAGGGGTAAAGTGGACCAATATCTATAAGGCGTATTTGAGTAACTATTATGAAAAAAATGGCATTGCCAATCAAGCAGCCGCAGACTTCCGTGAAGGCGAAGTTTCAATTGAAATTGCTGATTGCTATAAAGTGTTAGCAAAATAATATCGTTGTAAACACAAAAAAAGCCCATCATCGATGGGCTTTTTTTGATATTAGGCAACATTAACCTGTATGGTCTAAGCGTGTACCTAGGGTTTCGAGATGAAGATTAAATTGATTACTTTTACGGTCGGCAAAATAGTGACGTAAGGTATGTTCGACACTAGGGAAAGCCAGTTCTGACCAAGGAATTTCATCTTCTTCAAATAAACGACATTCAATGCTTTCTTCGCCAGCACCGAATTTTCCATCCACTAAGTTCGCTTTAAAGAGCACATAAATTTGACCAATACGCGGAATATTGTACATGCAATATAGCTGTTCAATTTCAACTTCCGCTTCAGCTTCTTCACGGGTTTCTCGTGCAGCACCTTGTTCCATGGTTTCAAACAACTCCATGTAACCTGCTGGTAAAGTCCATAGCCCATAACGCGGTTCAATAGCGCGGCGGCATAACAATACTTTATTTTCCCAAAGTGCGAGTGCGCCACAAATCACTTTAGGGTTCACATAATGAATAGAACTACAAGAGGTGCAAACACGACGCAATTGATGGTCGCCAAGAGGGATTTGTTCTGTTGTTTTTTGTCCGCAATTGCTGCAAAAGTCCATATTCATCATCAATGATAAAGTTCAGACTCAGCATAACTTAAAAATTAAATTTTGGCATCATTTCTCTTTTTTCAGTATCAAATTCAGCTATGATGAAAAAAAGAATGATGGGGACGACGTTCAATGGATGAACATTCATTAACACGCATACTGCAGCAACAGTTACGGTTTTCAAGCAAAATTAAATCGGCAGATGCAGCTGTGTTAATCGCGATCACCAATGAAGACAATCCCAAAGTTTTACTGACCCGCCGCTCTGTTTACCTATCTAATCATGCTGGTGAAGTGTCTTTTCCTGGCGGAAAAAGAGATCCGCAAGATACCAGTAATATCGTGGTTGCCTTGCGTGAAGCTTATGAAGAGACCGCATTGAATCCTTTTGATGTACAGCTGCTCGGTGATTTGCCGATGCAAAAGGCCCGTAATGGCATGCTAGTCAAACCTGTGGTCGGGCTGATTCCGCCTGAAGTCGAATTGGTTGCCCAGCCGACAGAAATTGATCGTATTTTCTTTGCATCACTCAAACAGCTGATGGAAGTGCCTGCGGTGCCTTATGAAGTTCGTTTTGCCCATCAATCTCTCTATTTTCCGAGTATGCGGGTGGAAAATGAAATTGTTTGGGGGCTGACAGCACGTATGTTGGTTGCATTATTTCAATATGGTTTAGGCTACCATAAAGAGTGGCCATTTTTAGTCAATTCACCGACTTTTCGGTTCCCAAAGTAAGTTGAGTATTTTAAGGAAAAAATATGTTGTACAAATTTAAAGGTCATGCCCCACAGGCAATGCATCAACCATGGAACGGCTGGGTTGCGGAAAATGCTACAGTGATCGGTCAAGTCGAATTGGGGCAGCAGGTTAGTATTTGGTTTGGGGCGGTCGTACGTGCAGACAATTGCAAGATTCGATTAGGTGACTTTACCAATATTCAGGAAAATGCGGTTTTACATACCGATGCTGGGATTGAAATGAATATTGGCAATTATGTCACGATTGGGCATCAAGCCATGTTGCATGGTTGCACAGTGGGGGATAATAGTCTGATTGGGATTAATGCTGTCGTTTTAAACAATGCTGTGATTGGGAAAAATTGTATTATTGGCGCGAATGCACTGATTCCGGAAGGTAAAGTCATTCCAGATAATTCTCTGGTTATGGGCTCACCGGGTAAAGTGGTTAAAACTTTGGATGAAACGGCTGAGGCTCGTTTGAAAATGAGTGCCTTGCATTATGCCGAACATTTTAAACAGTTTACGGACTTAGAACCTGCATATTTATAAATCTGCTTTTTCAAATATAGCCTAGATTTTTCTAGGCTTTTTTAGCTCTGTTCCGAGAACATCTCGCCTAGTGCTTTTGAGTGGAGTATCATAGCCACGTTTTTATAGATTAAATCATTAAGGTTGTGCATGAAAGTGCTGGCATTGGAATCTGCAAATGAGCAGTGTTCCGTCTCTATTGTAGATGAAAATCAAGAACTTTTTTTCCAATTGGATACGCGCGCAAAAGCACAAACGCAAACGATTCTCCCAATGATTGAACAAGGGTTTTTACAGTTGGATATAAAGACAGAAGATTTGTCTTGTATCGCTTTTAGTCGTGGTCCTGGTTCTTTTAGCGGCGTTCGTATTAATGCCGCCGTGACTCAAGCTTTGGCATGGTCGAATGATTTGCCTGTGATTCCCGTTTCAACCTTACAAGCGCTCGCACAAGCTGCACATCGTGTGTATGGTCTAACCACAGTCACAGCAGTTTTAGACGCTCGTATGAGTGAAGTCTATATTGCAAGTTTTCAATTAGATGCAGATGGCATCATGCAAGCCGCCGATGAAGAGCAGCTTTTAAGCTATGCCGCGGCTACTGAATGTACACCGTTTATTTTAGTTGGTTCAGGCGCAACCTTAATTGACCCATCACAAATACAATACAAAGATTTAAGTGCAACCGCGCAAGATATTGCCACAATTGCGCGCAAGAATGCACAGCAACAACACTGGGTGAGTGCTGAACTTGCACTTCCAGTCTATTTACGTGATAACGCTTGGAAAAAAATCCCGGAACAGGGCAAAGCATAATTAGGGTTTTTTATGGATCTTTTACTGCTGCTCAAAGCGGCAATTATGGGTATTGTTGAAGGTATTACTGAATTCTTACCCATTTCGAGTACTGGACATTTAATTTTAGCTTCAGAACTCATGAATTTCTGGACCAAAGAAAAAAGTGATGTCTTTGTGATCGCCATTCAAATGGGGGCAATTGCAGCCGTCATTTATGAATATTGGGCACGTTTGTGGGGGGCAGCAACGGGGATTTTTAGTGGTGAACCCCAAGGTCGCCGTCTCGGGATTGGGCTAATTTTAGCATCGATTCCTATAGTGCTGATTGGTTTGACATTTGGTCAAACGGTGAAAGAGCTTTTATTTAATGATATTGCCATTGCCATTGGTTTGATTGTGGGTGGCTTGATTATTATTTGGATTGAAAAGCATCCACCACAAGAGCGCGTACATGAAGTTGAAGACCTAAGTGTGAAAGATGCGATGTGGATTGGTCTGATTCAAGTGCTGTCTTTAATCCCAGGTACATCACGTTCGGGTGCAACCATTATTGGTGCGATGTTCTTAGGTGTATCGCGTAAAGCGGCGACTGAGTTTTCATTCTTCTTGGGTATTCCAGTAATTATTGGTGCGGGTCTTTTAGATTTGTACCAAAGTGCGCATGTGTTTGATGGACAACAAGATTGGATCGTGTTGGCAACAGGTATTATTGTTTCTTTTGTCTCAGCTTTACTGCTGATTCGTGCTTTAGTTGCTTATGTGGCGAAGCGTGATTTCATGATTTTTGCATGGTATCGCATCGCTTCGGGCTTAGTGATTCTATTGTTTGCCTTTACGGGTTGGAAGTTATGGTAAGCCCAATGCGCTTATATGTGGAACAAGAGCATTTAGAAAAAGCACAGCACTATGTTGCTGTGCTTTTTTCTCGTGGTGTCGAGGTCAGTATTGAAGTTGCCGAAAAGTTAAATGCACGTTTCTTCCGTTTTCATCCTGAACTGGGTCTGTGTGCCGATGCCGATGGGCTTTGGCTTTGTGCCAATGGCATGAAAATGCAGCCGGATTGGAAAGCAGAAATTCCACGTTTAAAGCGTGCGTCGTTAAAGTCTGAAATGATTGCGCGTGCTTGCCACTTGACTGAAAAACCTAAGCTTATTGATGCAACGGCAGGGCTTGGGCATGATTCACTGCTCATGGCACATTTGGGGGCCAAGGTTACTTTGGTAGAACGCCATCCCATTTTATTCACCTTGCTAGAGTCAAGTAAGGAACAGGCTTTGCAGGATGCATTTTTAAACCCTGTGGTGACTCGAATTCACTTGGTTTTTTCAGATTCTGCACAGTATTTGCAGCAACAGGCAGAGCAGGGCAATACGGTTGATGTGGTTTATCTAGATCCGATGTTTCCGCAACGGGATCAAAATCAGCAGGCGGTGAAAAAACAGGCGCAAGTGAAAAAGCAAATGCAGCTTTTACATATGTTATTGCCTGAAGATGGCGAAATGGATCTGGGTGATAATCTGCTTGGCTTAGCGCAAAAAGTGGCAAAACGGGTGGTGGTCAAACGTCCTCGCTTGGCCGTATTTTTGGCAAATCAAGAAACCACTCATCAGTGGTTGGGTGATGCATGCCGTTTTGATGCCTATTTTCAGCATGAACGCTTAGACTGAAGTGGAAGACTGCTTCAAAAGTATGCAAAGATTTGTTATATAGTTAAAAACATCATTGATAAAATGCTGATCAAGCATAAACTTAGTGTGTCCCTACGCAAGTCACAATTTAATTAGAATCTTATGATCGACTTCAAACCCTCCATCAACTTTTGGCATGATTTTAAAAGCAACCAAACTGCGGGGATGTGGTTGTTTCTAGGCTCACGACGCTCTTTGCAAATTGTCCATCCTTCGATTATGCAGCTCATCTTCTGGGGGATTTTAGGTGGCTCAGCCAATACTTTATTTAGCTGGTTGAGCGCAGGAGAGATCGGTGACTTTAACCCACAAGGTTTGGTCAGTTACGCACTTTGGCCTTTCATTGCCCTGATTGTCGGGATTTTTCTGTCTCAACGGGTGAATAATCCGCGTTTGATGTTGGTACCAGCACTCCTCTGGTTGGTGTTGGATACGCATATCGCGTTATTACAAAGTTTTATCCAATATTTGGGCATGATTGATGTCCTGCCGTATTTCTTCTACGACTACCTGCCGAATGTGTTCATGGTACTGTTTGTCTGGCAGAGTTTGGCTGTGGTGTGGGTGTTTTCGCGTGAGCTGAAATGGCCTTGGTGGGAGCGTGCCCTGATTGTCTTGGCCACGCTGTTTACCCTTGTGGTTTGGCAAATGTCAGTGACCAGTCAGCCGATTTGGAAAGTAGAAGAAACGCCACCAACCTTTGCAGAAGATGCCTTTTATGCACAAAGTCGTTTACTGAATAAAGCACTAGAGTCTTTGCAATATGGTGAATTTGCCCAGTCACATTGGTATTTCCTTGGTGTGGCGGGAGCGAGTTATCAAGATGTATTCCGTTCGGAAGTTGAGCGAATCAAAGAACAGTTCGACACGCGTTTTGGTACGTTGGGCCGTTCGATGATGTTGGTGAATAACCCTGCTACACGAACAGAAATTCCGATTGCCTCTAAACACAGTATTGAAATGGTGTTGCGTCGTATGGGACAGCAGATGAACCGTGAAAGCGATGTGTTATTTTTATATATGACTTCGCATGGTTTACCGAACCAGTTCGAAATGGAAAATGCACCTTTAGATTTAACTCAGGTCGACCCGAAATGGTTACGCGAAACCTTAGATGCATCGGGTATTCGCTGGCGTGTGATTGTTATTTCATCGTGTTTCTCTGGGAGTTTTGTGCCTGCACTGCAAAATGACAATACCTTGATCATTACTGCTTCGGCAGCAGACCGTCAGTCTTTTGGTTGTACTAATGAAGCCGATTATACTTATTTTGGTCGGGCGTTTTTTGATCAAGCAATGCGTGAACAAAACAGTATAGAAACTGCTTTTAGCCAAGCACAAAAGACTGTGAGCCAATGGGAAACAGCACAAGGTTTTGAACCGTCTGAACCACAGTGGTCGATGGGTAAAAATATGGAGCTGATGCTTCCACAACTTGAACAGCGCTTGTTTCCACCTAAAGCTGTTACAACCCCTTAATTTGGATCTAAAAAGGAACCCTGATGGAATTAGTACAATCTAACCGTAGTTTTGATGGTGAACAGCGTATTTACCGATTTAATTCCATCAGCCTTCAAGGCGAGAGCAGGTTTGGTATTTATTTACCCGCTCAAGCTTTAGCAGGGCAAGCGTGTCCAACATTATTTTATTTGGCAGGTTTAACCTGTACCGAAGAAACCTTTGCCATTAAAGCGCACGCACAGCGTTTAGCAGCTCAGTTAGGTCTGATTTTGGTAACGCCTGATACTTCTCCTCGTGGTGAACAGGTTGCGCAAGGTGATCATTGGGATATTGGGCAAGGGGCAGGTTTTTATATCAATGCCACCCAAGCGCCGTGGGCTGAGCATTTCCAGATGGAAAGCTATATCGTTGAAGAGTTATATGATTTAGTGATTCAGCAATTTGCTGTACAAGCAGAGCGTATTGGGATTTTCGGGCACAGCATGGGCGGTCATGGCGCTTTAACCTTGGCCTTGAAATATCCTGAGAAGTTTAAGTCGGTGTCTGCATTTGCTCCGATTTGTGCACCAAGCCAATGTCCTTGGGGCGAAAAAGCGTTTTCAAAATATTTAGGTTCAGATCAAGCTGAGTGGCTGAAACATGATGCAAGCGCTTTGGTCCAAACAAAAACAGCTCATTTTGCTGATATTTTAATTGATCAGGGTTTGAGTGATCAGTTTTATAGCCAGCTCAATCCTGCATTATTTCAGCAAGCCTGTCAGGCTGCGGGCCAGCCACTGATGCTTCGCGAACATGCTGGCTATGACCATGGTTATTACTTTATTCAAAGTTTTATTGATGATCACCTGCAGTTTCATGCCGTACAGCTCGAATCTTAAATCTTGATTTGTCATATTTATTCTTAATTTTTGACTAGAAATCATCCAGCACTGGCATTAACATGGTTGGGTGATTGATTTTTTGTTCTTAAAAAATAAAACAGTAAAACAATAGATAGGGTATACATGCAAAATTCAGAGGCATCTTTGCCACCTGTAGAGGCTTCTTTTGAAGCAAGCTGGCCACCTCCACCAGCTGTTCCCACGGATGAGCCAAACGCCTATTTGGGACAGACCTTTCGTTTCCAATTCCGTGGTAATGCCCGAGAGTACTTTGGCATTTGGATTGTGAATATCTTATTGACCATTGTTACCTTCAGTTTATATGCGCCTTGGGCGAAGGTTAGACGCTTACGCTATTTTTATGGCAACACGGTGTTTTATCGCCGCAAGTTTGATTTTACGGGTGTACCTACACGTATCCTGATTGGTCGAATTATTGCTTTGGGCGTGTACTTTGGTGCTTCAGCTTTGGCTCAGGTATCTTGGCAAGCTTCTTTAATTGGTTTCCTCATCATATTTTTATTGGTTCCGTGGTTGGTGCGTTCTACTATTCGCTTTCGTGCCAGAAACAGTAAATTTGGTAATAGCCGCTTTTATTTTACAGGCACAACCAAAGAAGCTTATATCTTGGCGCTGAAAGGCATTTTGATTTACATCTTTACCCTTGGGATCTTTTTCCCTGTGCTATTTTGGTATTTTAAAAAATACACGCTGGATAATTTACAACTCGGGCAATTACGTTTTGAGCTACATGCCGATTGGCCTGACTATATGCGTGCCATGTATGTCCCGGTGTTTTTGTTTATTGGAATCGTCTTTGTTTTAGGCTTATTCGTTGCCTTCACCCTTCAAGTGGGGAGCAGTTCTCCAACACAGTTTGGGGTTATTGTGGCGGTAATTTATATGATTGCTGCTTTTATGATTTGGCCGCTGATGATGGCTCGTATTTTTATTACCACATGGAATAAAGCCACGTTGGGGCGTAGCCCTTTCCAAACGGACTGTGGTCAGATGCATTATGCATGGATCGTGATGACCAACTGGATTTTAAAAATCCTCTCGCTCGGTTTGTTATCTGCATGGGCTGCGGTGCGTTTGTATCAGTATCAAATTGAGTCATTAACTTTAACCCTAAAAAATGATCCAGATCGTATGTACAATTTGGCTCAAGATGACCCGAATGCTATTGCTGAAGAGCTGAGTGATATTTTTGACATCGATATTTCGCTGTAACGAGGCTTAAATGCAGGAACAAAACATCACCTTTTACGATGGGCAGATTTCTAAGCCTTATCCCGCGACGATTGCACCTATAGACCGAGAAACGGTGTTGATCTGTTATAACCAGCAGCAGCGTCGTTATTACTATGCCGATATGCAGTTGATTGGGGCATTGGGGCAGATTCAACCTGTGATTGAGTTGAAAGATGATGCACGGATTGAATTTCCACAAGCATTGCCTGACTGGTTTGAGCTGAACAAAAAGCATGTACAGCATTCGATTTGGAAATTAGAACGCTCACCAAGTCTCATCTTGTTTAGTGTGGTGTTTGTTGCCGCTTTTATCTTCGCCATTTTAAGATGGGGTATTCCAAGCGCAGCACATTATGTCGCGATGCAACTACCTGCCGATACCATCTATAAACTCGGCGATGAAGCGCAAGAACAAGTGTTTAAGCTGACGGGACCTTCGACTGTCCCTCTTGCACGTCAAAAACAAATCATACAAAGCTATCAAGACCTTGTTGCCAATGGACAACCTGCCAAAGTACTGTTTCGTGCAGGTGGACAAATTGGAACGAATGCTTTAGCGCTGCCAAACAACACCATTATTCTGACCGATGAACTGGTTAATTTAGCCAAAGATGATCATGAAATTATTGGGGTTTTAGCACATGAGCAAGGGCACTTGGTCGAGCGGCATAGCTTACAGCAAGCCTTATCCAGTTTAGGTTTTAGTGTGCTATTGATTGCGGTGACGGGGGACAGTTCGGCCTTATTTACAACGTTGCCTGTGGCTTTAGTGGGTGCCAGTTATTCACGTAATTTTGAAAGTGATGCGGACTTGTATGCCATGCAAGTGCTGGATAAAAACCATATCTCCAGCTTACATTTGGCAAACTTTTTAGCGCGTATGGAAGCCGATGCACGTGCCGAAGAGGAAGAAAAGCAGCCCCAAGGGAAGTCCGAAGAAGAGGAGGAAGGTGGCATTGGTTCATTTTTCCAAAGTCACCCTGCGACCCAAGAGCGTATTGCGGCTATTCGCCAATTTAACCAACAGCAAAGGTTATCAAACTAATTCATCCAGCCGCTGACTTAAACTTGTGTCCATGTTGCTGTGAGTGGCGTTTGTCCCATACGGATCAGATGGTCTAAGACCACGTGTTCTAAGTGACTCAGTTTCTCTTCACTCGCCTCAATGCTGACATGTAAATGTTCGGCTTGAGGGCTTAACTGGACCCGTGCTTCAGGCATGATAATGGTAAAACTACTGGGTTCTTGTTCGATTTCAAACTTATGTTTCCAGTGATTCACCAGTCGTTTTGCAATTCGAGCCGCATCTGTCGTGACAATATCCGCAGTACTTTTCATATTTACCTCGTCGATTGATCTCTTACCATAACAGTTTCAAGTCAAATGAAAAGTTGAATGTTGCAACGCTACGTTGCAAATTTAGAAAGCTTAACGCTTTCTTTTTTCACAAGTCCCAGTTCAAAAGCTGAATTTGCTATAATGCCTTTATTCCCTTTTGTATAAGCCAGGTACACGCATGTCCAAGCCTTATTTAATTGCACCATCTATTCTCTCTGCTGACTTTGCCCGTTTAGGTGAAGACGTTGAACATGTACTTGCAGCAGGTGCAGACGTGGTTCACTTTGATGTGATGGATAACCACTATGTGCCAAACCTGACTTTTGGTGCGGGTATTTGTAAGGCCCTCAAGAACTACGGCATCAAAGCCCCAATTGATGTGCATTTGATGGTAAAACCTGTCGATCGCATGATTGGTGACTTCCTAGAAGCAGGCGCGGACATTATTACCTTTCATCCAGAAGCCTCTGACCATATCGACCGTTCTTTACAGTTGATTAAATCAGGCGGTGCAAAAGCGGGTTTGGTCTTTAACCCAGCAACGCCGTTACATTATTTAGATTATGTGCTCGATAAAGTCGATCAAATTTTGTTGATGAGTGTGAACCCAGGTTTCGGCGGTCAAAAATTTATTCCGATGACTTTAGATAAACTACGTGAAGCGCGCAAAATTATTGATGCTTCAGGGCGTGATATTCGTTTAGAAGTAGATGGCGGCGTGTCGCCTGCAAATATTCGCGAGATTGCGGAAGCGGGTGCAGATATGTTTGTTGCTGGTTCAGCTATTTTTGGAAAACCAGATTATAAAGCTGTGATTGATGATATGCGTGCAGAGCTTGCAAAAGTGGGTGCGGTAAAGGTTTAAGCTCATAGGTATAAATACTATACGGACTGTGGATAACTTTATGGATAAACTGGTGGATATCTATGTTGATAACGATATGGATAACTTGATTAATATTCAAACGTTTACACAGCAATGGTTTAGTATTTAGACGTTAAATGTATAAAAAGGACTCATTTGAGTCCTTTTTTATGCTGTGAAAGCCTGATTGTTACTGATGCTTTATTCATCTTTACTTAAAAATGGCCCTGTTTAAAAAATAACTTTATTGTTTAAGTCTGCTGAGGTGCTAAACCGTCGCAGCAATTGAATTTAAATTTATAATCTTGTGTATAAAGCATTCTTTGCTTATCCTGTAGATTGGGATCAGCAACAAAAGGTTAGGCATTTACATGCACAGAACGTTTTGTTGCGTTGAGATATCATTCTTCACTGACTAAATAGGATTGATTGTGCGTTCATTGCTCAAGACACATTCTTGGTTTGTCTTACTCATTACTTTGGTAATGGGGTGGAGTGGTATTGCCCAAGCTTCGGCAGCGCCGATGCATCAAATGATGCAACTAAGTATGCAGACTGCAACCAGTAAGCAAAGTTCAGCGCATGCAACAGGCAGGCAAAGCATGCCCGACTGTCATCAAACGAAGTCATCGAGTCCAGTCTCTGGACATCAAATGCATATGGCTCAAAGCGACATGACAAAGAGCAATTGTCATGTGTCGGATATGCTGCACAATAAGCAAGTTCAGTGTCAGGAGTGTGCACAGTATCACTGCCAAACAATGCTGACACTTTTAGACGTTGAGCCACTTGTATTGGTTCAGCTTGAAGCCGCTTTAGTACAATCATCCCCCCATTTTCGCTATCAAGCTCAACATTTAGTGGGCTATTGGCAAGAAATTCTACGTCCTCCCAAAGCCTAATCCTGATTTTTAAAACTTTATTTTTAAAATTATTAGGATTTAGTCATGTCTATTCAATTTAAACAAAGCCTCATCCTTGGGGTGTGTCTGATGTCATCTTCTTGGAGCTTTGCCGCAGTCAAAGAATACCAATTGGTGATTGATGAGAGTCCAGTCAATTTAACCGGTAAGTCGCTCAAGCGGATTAGTGTCAACGGACAGTTTCCAGCTCCTTTGCTTGAATTTGAGGAGGGCGACGATGCGGTCATTCGGGTTAAAAATAACTTAAAAAAACAGGATTCATCGATCCACTGGCATGGTTTGCTTCTGCCTGGGCTGATGGATGGTGTACCAGGTTTTAACGGGTTTAATGGTATTCAGCCGAAGAGCGAATTTGTCTATAAGTTCAAAGTGCGCCAAAGTGGCACCTATTGGTACCATGCGCATTCTAAAGGACAGGAACAAGATGGGCTGTATGGCGCATTGGTTATTTATCCCAAAGACAAAAAGCCTTTAGCTCAGCATGAAAAAGCCGAGCGTGATTATGTGGTGATGCTATCGGACTTCCATGAGCAGAGTAGTGAAAAAATTCAGAAGAATTTGAAAATTTCTGCCGAGTATTATCAAAATCAGCGTGAAACCGTTGGTAATGTGTGGAAGCAAGTGCAACGTGATGGCTTAAAAGCCGCGTGGCAAGACCGTTCCATGTGGAACCAAATGCGCATGCTAAAAACGGATCTGTCGGATGTTACGGGTTATACCTTCCTGATCAATGGTAAAACGCCTGAGCAGAACTGGATAGGTATGTTTAAGCCGAATGAGAAGGTTCGGTTGCGTTTTATCAATGCTTCAGCCATGTCATTTTTTGATATCCGTATTCCTCACTTAAAAATGACCGTGGTCAGTGCAGATGGTCAACCAGTCAAACCCGTTCCAGTGGATGAGTTTCGGATTGGAACTGCTGAAACTTATGATGTGATTGTGGAACCGAAAGCAGGGCATTATCAAATTGAAGCAGAGTCGATTGACCGTTCAGGCTACGCCATTGGAACTTTACACAATGAGTTGATTGCAATGGCACAGAGCATACATATGCCTGCGCCACGTCCACGCTCATTGTTGACCATGGAAGATATGGGGCACGGCTCAGAACATTCAGGTATGGATCATTCACAGATGAACCATGAAACAATGCCTGAAATGGATCACTCAAAGATGAATCATGAAACGATGGCTGGTATGGATCATTCAAAAATGAATCATGCGGCGATGGCTGGTATGGATCATTCAAAGATGAATCATGAGACCATGTCTGAGATGGATCATACACAGATGGGTCATGCGCAACAGAATACGACAGCAAGTTCGGTACAGAAAGCTGTTACACCAGTGTATGGTTGGGCGAATGCCTCTACGCCTAAAGGTGATAAGGCATTGCAATATAGCGATCTGAAATCCTTAGAGCCTCAAAAAGATACCCGTGAGGCGACGAGCGAGTTAGTGATTCGTTTGGGGGGAACTATGGAGCGCTATTTGTGGACTATCAATGGGAAAAAATTTAGCGATGCTGAACCGTTGAAAGTGAAGTACGGCGAGCGTATTCGGATCAAATTTATCAATGACAGCATGATGGCGCATCCGATGCATTTACACGGTATGTTTATGCAACTGGAAAATGGACAAGCCGCAGTTGATATGCCAAATAAGCACACTTTGATTGTGCCACCGGGCAAAACAGTGACTGCTTTATTGACTGCCGATGAGTTAGGCGAATGGGCCATTCACTGTCATCTGCTTTACCACATGAGCTCAGGCATGATGAATAAACTGATTGTGGCTAATGTGAGTGATAGTCAAGTGTCCACAACCCCAATTCAAGAGCAAAAAACAGCAGCTCAAGTTGAACCAAAAGGAGATGAATATGCGCATCACTAATCTTTTTTCAGGTTTTGCCCTAGCTGTTAGTGTCTTATTGAGTTCGTTAGCGACGGCTGCTGAATCTCATGCACAGCATGAAAAACAAAAAGCCAAATCTACAAGTCAAGTTCAGTCCAAAGATATGGCACATGAGCATCATCAGCATAGTGCCGATGAGCATGCCCAGATGCTGAAACAGAAAAATGCGGTGGGTCTGCCTTCATCGGAGAAGCAAGCTCAAACTCAACCAAGCAAGCAGCCAAATGTTCAGAAAGGGGATCATCATGCGCACCATTAATCTTTTTTCAAAAAGCATATTGAGCAGTTCTTTAGTGTTGATGAGTGCTGCGGTTATGGCGCATGAAGGGCATCATATGCCTGCTGAAGCAAATGCAAATATGTCCATGACCACTGAGTCTGTGATGTCACAACATGCACAGCATCAGGCGATGATCACTCCACCTCAAGCTGCTCCACAGGCTAGCGCACAACATGTACAGCAGATCAATCATGATTCCACAGCACATATGCATGATCACCGCAAAGAGCACGGTGCGCAAATTTATGCAGTCACTACGGTCGATAACAAATGGTTGCTAAATGAAGACGGCGATGGTGGTTTAAAGTCTGAGTTTGAAACCCGTATCGGGACAGATGAAAATAAGCTGTTTATCAAAGTACATGCAGATAAGCAGGAAGCGCATAAGGCTGAATATGATGCCAAAGTGCTGTATAGCCGTATGATCTCAGACTTTTGGGATGTACAGGCGGGTGCACGCTACCGAGCTGAAAAGGTGGAGCGTGAACAGCATGGATGGGATACGGAAGAAAAAGTGGATGGGGTGCTTGGCTTACATGGTTTAGCGCCGTATTTCTTTGAAACCGATGCCTATGTATATGCTGGTGCAGACAACTATGCTGCGTTTAGTTTAGAAACTGAGCGGGACTTGTTACTGACCCAAAAGCTGATTTTCAAGCCTTATTTAGATATGAATATTATTTTCAGTGATGACTCTAAATATGCCAAAAAAACAGGCCTTAGTAATGCAGCTGTCGGTCTTGAGACGCGTTATGAAATCAGCAAAAAAGTCATGCCTTATGTGGACATTGCCTATGAATATAGCAAAGGCAATGAAGCGACGGCTTGGCAAGCTGAAAGTGACGAAGAGAAAGGTTGGCAGTATGGAATGGGTATTCGCTTTAAGTTTTAAGTCGGACGTTTAGGTTTAAAGTGAATATCTAAGATTGCACTAAGGTTGTGCTGAAAGAGTGACCTGCTGGTTCAGATCACTCTTTTTTGCACTTTAATGATTTCTAAGTGTGAAAATAATTCATTTTGGTGCACTCTTTGCTATAATTTGAGGCATATTTAGGAGGAACGACCTCCCTCATATTGAGAAAATTCGTCAGGACGGCCTGACTCTAGTAAAGAGGAGTCAGTAGCATGGCTTGGGTTTTTCTTATCTTTGCGGGTCTGTTTGAAATCGTTTGGGCATATTCAATGAAGTTGTCCGAAGGGTTTAGCAAACTCACACCCAGCATCATTACCATTGTGTTCATGATTTTAAGTTTTGGTTTACTGGCCTATGCAATGCGAACCTTGCCGCTAGGGACCGCGTATACCATTTGGACAGGAATTGGTGCGATTGGGTCTTTCTTGGTGGGGATTTTTATTTTAGGTGAGCCAGCAACTGCTATGCGGATGTTTGCTGCGGTGCTGATTGTATCGGGCCTGATTTTGATGAAACTCTCATCAAGCTAAATTCATTCAAATATGTAGAGCTTCAAACGATCCTTCGTTTGAAGCTTTGTTGTTTCTGCTCTGAATAAAAGGTGTGTTGCTTATGGCATGGGTGATTTTAATTGTTGCAGGATTGCTCGAAGTGGTTTGGGCCTATGCAATGAAAGTATCGGATGGTTTTACTAAACTGACACCGAGTATTTTAACCCTCGTATTTATGGTGGCCAGTTTTGCGCTGCTGTCTTATGCCATGAAGACCTTACCTTTGGGCACTGCCTATACCGTTTGGACAGGGATTGGCGCGATTGGTTCATTTTTGGTTGGTATTTTGATTTTAGGTGAACCTGCCAATGCCATGCGGATGCTCGCAGCGGTTTTAATCATTTCTGGGCTTGTGCTGATGAAACTTTCATCGTCATAATGTTGCATACATAGACAATTTTTGTGGTGAACCATGCGCTTATTTTTTAAATATATGCCATCTCCTGTCGGGGTGCTGAGACTGGTGGCACATGATCAAGCCTTGGTTGCCGTATTGTGGGAAAATGAAAACCCAAAACGGGTACGTTTAGCTGAGCTGATCGAACACAATCAGCATCCGATTCTGCTGGAAACTGAACGACAGTTGAGCGAGTATTTTGCTGCAAAGCGTCAATGTTTTGATTTGCCTTTGGATTTTGCGGGGACAGATTTTCAGAAGCAAGTTTGGCTGGCTTTACTGCAAATTCCGTTTGGTGAAACCCGAAGCTATAAAGATATTGCGCTACAGATTGGTAATGTCAAAGCCGTTCGTGCAGTGGGCGCGGCTAATGGCAAAAATCCAATTTCAATCATTGCGCCGTGCCATCGGGTGGTAGGTGCGAATGGAAAATTGGTCGGCTTTGCAGGCGGTCTGGACAATAAAGATATTTTATTGAAACTTGAGAAAATTGTGAATTAAGCGTGTGTTTCGGAGTTTTTACGCTCGTATTTTAGTTTTTTAATTTAAAAATCAGTACGTTGTTTTTTAATCTGTATTCTTTTGAAGAATCGTGTCTCTAACTCAAATAACGATGAATAATATGATAAGTCAAATTGTGGGGAATGTGTTTTCAGAACTGTGGTGGATGCTACTGATCTTGTTCGGGATCGGCCTTTTAAAAGCGTTTAAGCCTTATCTGAAAGGAAAATTCGGCGAGTTCGCAGTTCAAGCGCATGTGAAATTATATTTGGATGAGCGTTATATTTTAATTAACGATGTGACTTTGCCTGATGAGCAGGGCGGAACGACTCAAATTGACCATATTGTATTGAGCCCCTTTGGTGTTTTTGTGATTGAAACCAAAAACTATAAGGGATGGATTTTTGGTGGTGAACGACAAAAGATGTGGACGCAGAAAATTTATAAAAAGAGCTTTAAATTTCAAAATCCGCTGCATCAAAATTATAAACACGTCAAAGTACTGCAAAGTGTGTTGCAAGATATTGTCGATGTAGATTATATCCATTCTGCTGTGGTGTTTATGCCTGAATGCGAGTTTAAAACTGCGATGCCCAGTACGGTATTTAGAGGTAAAGCATGGGTCGATTATATTAAGACCTTTAAAACAGAAGTGATTCCAGCGATGAAACTGAAACGGATTCAGCTTCGGATTGAAAAAGAAGTGTTAGAAAAGTCATGGAAAACCAACCGTGAGCATGTCGCACATTTAAAACAACGCCATCAAGATGGTTAAATACTCCATTTCAAAGGTGACTCATTCATTTTGTGCCGAAAATAAAATCTAGAATTTAAAAAAAGCCAGTCCATGAAGAAATGGGCTGGCTTTTACCTTTGCAGTTTTTTCTAACTTAAAAACGCTTTGGAATTTTTTGACCGCCTTCAACAGGTGTTTCTGCCTGTTTTAATACACCAAAGAGCCATGTTTCGGCATGATGTACTGCGACTTTAACACTGTCACCTTGCGCCAAACGACCTGCAATAAAACTCGCCAGCGAACAACCTGAACCGTGATATTCGCCTGCTAAACGCGGGCAGCGAGTTTCAGAAATGAGCTCGCCATTCACAAACAGGGCATTACGAATATAGTCAGGTGTGTCTTCATGACCACCTTTGACCAGTACCGCTTTGGCACCCATTTCAAACAGTTTTTGTGTCGCGGCGTCTAAGTCATCGAGACCCGTTAACGCCCGTAATTCAACTGTATTTGGGGTAATAATGTCCGCCAATGGGATCAGTTCAACAAAAGCTTTGACTAAGGTTGCTTGATCACCCAATGAACCCCCACTGTTCGCCACTAAAACAGGGTCGAGCACATACTTGTACTCAAGATGTTCACGTAGAAACTCAGCCAGTGCTGCAATATTATCTGTGGTGCCTAACATGCCAGATTTTACGGCTTTAATCGGTAAATCACCGACAACAGCGTGCGCCTGAGCTAACAGCAATTCTTTTGACGTCGCCTCAAAGCCAAACACTTGTTGCGAGTTTTGAACAGTGAGTGCTGTACACGCAATGGCTGCATGCGCACCACTTTGACCAATCGCTTCAATATCGGCCTGTAAACCAGCACCACCTGAAGGGTCTAAACCAGAAAAGCACAGTACGGTTGCGCGCACAGAAATATCCTTGTTGCGAAAATTTGCGATAGTATAGGCAACTTTAGCAGAACTCTCGATAGTATTTTATTTAAAGCCCAAGAAGGATCAGCTGTGATTAAACATATTTTGCTAGATTTAGATGGAACCTTAACAGATCCGAAAGTTGGCATTACCACCAGTGCGCGTTATGGCTTAAACAAAGTCGGACACCCCATTGCTGAAGATCTAAACATTGACTGGATTATTGGGCCACCACTAAAAGCCTCTTTGGCAAAACTCTTAAATGTTACAGTGGACGATGTTTTGGCAGAGCAAGCTTTATTGGGCTATCGTGAGCGCTTTGCGGTGAAAGGTTTATATGAAAACCATTTATTTGCCGATGTTGAACCGACCTTAAAAAAACTGACCGAGCAGGGCTATCACTTGTATTTGGCGACAGCAAAACCAGAAGTCTATGCCCGTCAAATCTTAGAGCATTTCAATTTACTGCAATACTTTGTGCATCCCTATGGCAGTGAACTGAACGGTGAGCGGACCAATAAGGGAGAGTTGATTGCTTATATTTTAGAAAAAGAGCAGTTAAAAGCAGAAGAATGTCTGATGGTTGGTGATCGTGAGCATGACATTTTGGGTGCACGTCGCAACGGCATTGAAACCATTGCGGTGGAATACGGTTATGGTTCTGATCAAGAGTTGACGGAAGCCGCACCTAAAGCACGAATTAAAACCTTTGCTGATGTTTTGGACTTGATTTAACTCAGACAGAATTTAATCCGGACAGGGTTTAAATAACGCCTTTTTCGATTGCGCACGACTTTCTATATTGAAACAGTCGTGCGCAGGGATTAAAAATTAAAGTCCCAATATACGTCTAATTTCATTCACTAACAGTGCAGGATTGGCTTGCTGATGGGGAATGGTAAGGCTGTTGAAGCCATCACCACGAAATTTACGATCCACTTCTAAAAGCACATGGGTTTGATGTTGCTCTGCTACAAAGGACACTTCAACTTCATTGATGCTGTTGAACAATTGCGTAGGTTTAAATTCAAGTTCTTGATAACAACCAATGCTCGAGTGGAAGCCGTTGCCACGTAGTTGACCTTTTTCAACATCGACGGTCATTAACTGAAAACCGCATTGCTGCATGGCTTGAATAAACGCTTGCATGGTCGGTGTCGGTAAGATCTGTAAATAGTCTTTGTCAGTTGCATCGAGCCCCCAGTCCACATCTAAATGCGTATGTAGCCACACTCGGGTTTTATTGACGCGGCAAGGCACATCTGTAACTGGCGTTTCAAAGGGCAGTTGAATCGAAAAAGGAAATGCATGTGACTGATGGGCTTGTAACTCAAAAGCCCCGCTAATGTGCCATTCAGCAATACTTAAGGCGCTATTGTATTCAGCATCATCTGACTCAACCTCGGCTGTGGTCATGAGTTTTAAATAAATACCGTTGATAATTTTATTAGACGCAGCACCTTTAAAAATAACCTCACCTTGAATGGCTTGACCCGCTTGTGGTGCGGTGGTGTGTAGACGAGTATCGACTTGAATGCCTTGTAAGCCAAGGCTAGACATGAGTTTGTTAAACATGGTGCAGAACTTCCAATAGGGAATCGATAGGTTTTAAATATTTAAAGTGAATGCATTTTTAAAATGCGTATTTTTAATAAGCTGTTAGCGAATGTCCAAATAAAAACTTTCTTTGACTTCTTCCATCACAATATAACTGTGCGATGATGCTGAAGAGGGCAGTTTTTTCAGTAAATCACCCAATAGGCGTCGGTAAGCACTCATTTCTTTTAAACGGGCTTTGACCAAATAATCGAATTCACCTGAAATCAGATGGCATTCTAAAACTTCAGGAATTTCGACCAAGTCACGTGCCACTTGATCAAACACATCGCCAGACTTGGCCGATAGCTTAATTTCTAAAAACACCAATAAGTTTCGATCGACCAGTTGTGGGTTGAGGCGTGCGTAGTAACCCATGATAATACCGTCGCGTTCTAAGCGTTTGACACGTTCTGAACAGGGGGTGGTTGAGAGGTTGACGCGAGAGGCCAATTCACTAATCGCAATTCGTCCATCGCGCTGCAAAATGTCTAAAATCTGCTGATCAATCCGATCTAATTTACGCATTATAAATTTCCTATGTTTAGAATTTTAGCGCGACAAAAATGGCGATTTACCTAGATTATAATAGTAAAAACAGTGAAAAAAACTATTAACCTAAAAATATACTAGTGAAATAAACTAGTGTGTGTAAGGGATCAGTCATGCGTGTAATTGTCTTAGGTAGTGGTGTCATTGGTGTTGCAAGTGCGTATTACCTTGCACAACAAGGCGCAAGCGTTACGGTTTTAGACCGTCAAGCTGGTCCTGCTGAAGAAACTAGCTTTGGTAACGCAGGGCAAATCTCTCCAGGTTATTCTACACCGTGGGCTGCACCCGGTATTCCGTTTAAAGCCGTAAAGTGGATGTTCCAACACCATGCACCGTTAGCGATTAACATCGATGGTAGCATGTGGCAGTTGAACTGGATGGCGCAAATGTTGAAAAACTGCAATCCACAAAGTTATGCTATTAACAAAGAGCGTATGACGCGTGTTGCTGAATACAGCCGTGACTGCTTACGTGAACTGCGTAAAGAAACAGGCATTCACTATGAAAACCGCGCGAAAGGAACTTTGCAGGTTTTCCGTAATGAAGCTCAATTGGATGCCGTACAACGTGACATCCAAGTGTTAAAAGAATGTGGCGTCGACTACGAATTATTATTAAAAGATGACTTAGCCAAAGTCGAGCCAGCTTTAGCCTATGCCAAAGACAAACTGGTTGGTGGTTTACATTTACCGAATGATGAAACAGGTGACTGTTACTTATTTACCAATGCTTTGGCAAATCTTGCGAAAGACATGGGCGTAGAATTTAAATTTAACCAAAATGTTGAAAAACTAGTGGTTGAAGGTGATGAAATCAAAGGTGTAGTGGTTGATGGTCAAGTGCTTACAGCAGACCGTTATGTGCTTGCTTTTGGTAGTTATTCACGTGATTTCTTGAAACCATTGAATTTGAATTTGCCTGTGTATCCTGTCAAAGGCTACTCACTGACGATCCCAATTGTAGATCCTGCATTTGCACCGCAGTCTACGGTTCTTGATGAAACTTATAAAATTGCCATTACGCGTTTTGACCAACGTATCCGTGTGGGGGGTATGGCTGAACTGAGTGGTTTCAACCACGGTTTAAATCAAGACCGCCGTGCGACCTTGGAGATGGTGACTCAAGACTTATTCCCAGGTGGAAATTTAGCTGAAGCAAGTTTCTGGACGGGTTTACGTCCAATGACACCAGACTCTACGCCGATTATTGGTGCGACTCGTTTTAAAAACTTATTCTTGAATACAGGACATGGCACCTTGGGTTGGACTATGGCATGTGGTTCAGGCAAGCTTATTAGTGACTTGGTGATGAATCATCAACCAGACATCAGTACTGAAGGTCTATCGATTCAACGTTACCCTTCAGCAGCCTAATTCGTTTTAGGTCATATTGATTCAAGGAAGAAGAAAATGCCACGTCCAATTACTGCAGTGATTCATAGCCAATCACTGCAGCATAATTTAAATGTTGCTCGCACTAAAATGCCGAATAGCCAAGTCTATGCGGTGGTCAAAGCCAATGCCTATGGTCATGGCATTGAACGTGTCTATCAAGCGTTCAAATCTGCTGATGGTTTTGCGTTGCTCGATTTGGCAGAGGCGAAACGTATCCGTGCTTTGGGCTGGACAGGTCCAGTTCTGTTACTCGAAGGTATTTTCTCAGAGCAAGACCTATTTGACTGCCATGAGCTGGGTCTAAGCTTCAGTATTCATAGTGAATATCAACTCGAATGGTTAGCACGTTTTCCTTTAGAGGCGCAGTTCGATGTTTATTTAAAAATGAACAGCGGCATGAACCGTTTAGGTTTTCGTCCGGAACAGTACCGTCAAGTGTGGCAGCAGCTTTCCAGCTTGCCTCAAGTTCAACGTTTGACCCATATGATGCATTTTTCGGATGCCGATGGTGAGCGTTTCGGACGTGATGGCATTGTGCATCAATGCCAGTTATTTGATGCCATTACCCATGATCTGCCGGGTGCACGTTCTGTTAGCAACAGTGCAGCCATCTTACGCCATGAACAGTTGCAGTCGGATGTGATCCGTAGCGGCATCATGCTCTATGGTAGTTCTCCAGATTATCCAAGCCATTCGATTCAAGACTGGGATTTGCAACCTGCCATGAGTTTGCGCAGCGAGTTGATTGCCATTCAGCAATTAAAAGCAGGCGATAGCGTCGGTTATGGCTCAAAGTTCATTGCTGAAAGCGACATGCGTGTGGGTATTGTGGCTTGTGGTTATGCCGATGGTTATCAACGGATTACCGCAACAGGTACGCCTATTTTAGTTGATGGACAACGCAGTAGTTTAGTCGGACGTGTCAGCATGGACATGTTAGCAGTCGATTTATCTCACCTCCCAAATGCCCAAGTCGGCAGTGAAGTGGTGCTTTGGGGGACATCGAAACAGGGCACTGTGCTCAGCATTGATGAAGTCGCAGCAGGTTCAGGCACGATTGGCTATGAGCTGATGTGTGCTGTCACTGCACGTGTCAATTTTATCCAAGATTAAATTTTATTTTTATACAGTTTCATACAAGGAAAGACCTATGTCACATTCAGACATTCAAAAATTCAACACCAACGAAGTCATGAGTGCAGTCACTGTGTTTAATCAAGTGGTGTATTTGTCAGGGCAAGTGCCAAAAAATACCGACAATGATGTCGCAGGTCAGACCCGTGAAATTTTAGCAACTATTGATGAGCTTTTAGCTTTGGCAAATACAGATAAATCACGTTTGTTATCTGCTCAGCTTTACATCAAAAATCTCTCTGATTTTTCTACAGTCAATGCGATTTGGATTGATTGGATGAATGGTTGTGTGGCGCCTTCACGTGCCACGATTCAGGCTGATTTGGTTAATCCAAACTGGTTGATCGAAATTGCAGTGACGGCTGCACAAAACTAATTTTTAAACTCTCCCCGTGTATATCAGCGCTTGGGTTTCAACCGAAGTGCTGATGAGCGTATAAATGCCGCCCGTTAGGATAACGAGCACTGTATGAACATGGTTTATACGCAAAAAAGGACTTTAACAGGATGTTAAATTATGACGACTACCCCACAAGCTGACGGTGCAAATGCATCATCGCATGAATTACAACGGAAATTATCCAACCGCCATCTGCAATTGATTGCCATTGGTGGCGCGATTGGTACGGGCCTGTTCATGGGTTCGGGCAAAACCATCTCTCTTGCTGGTCCTTCTATTCTGATCATTTATATGATTATCGGGACCATGTTCTTTTTCCTAATGCGTGCATTGGGCGAAATTTTATTGTCAAATTTGCACTATAAATCGTTTATCGATATGGCTCATGATCTGATTGGGCCGGGTGCGGGTTACTATATCGGTTGGTCCTATTGGCTCGGTTGGGTCTTGGTCGGTATTGCGGACTTGGCCGCCATTATTAACTATCTCGGCTTTTGGCTCCCGCCAGACATGGCCTTTACTCCCATGGGGCAGGCTTTAATCAGTGTCGGCTGTGTGCTGTTTGTCCTTGGGTTAAATTTGCTGACCGTGAAACTGTTTGGTGAAATTGAATTTTGGTTTGCTTTAATCAAAATTTTAGCCATTTTAGGGCTGATCGTGATTGGTGGCTTTATGGTGTTTAGCCATTTCCAAGCACCGGGCGGTTCAGTTGCAAGCTTCAGTCATGTTTGGTCACATGGTGGTATGTTCCCTCAAGGTGGCAGTGGCTTTTTAGCAGGTTTTCAAATTGCACTCTTTGCCTTTGTCGGTGTAGAGCTGATTGGAACCATGGCTGCTGAAACCAAAGACCCTGAAAAGAACTTACCGAAAGCAGTGAATGCGATTCCAACCCGTATCATTTTGTTCTATGTCTTGTCGCTATTTGTGGTGATGTCGGTGACGCCGTGGAATCAAATTCCTGCGGATCAAAGTCCGTTCGTTTCACTATTTTTACATGCAGGTATTCCGACTTCAGCCATCATTATGAACTTGGTGGTGCTGTCTTCAGTGATGTCTTCAATGAATAGTGGCGTGTTCTCTACATCACGTATGCTGTTTGGTTTGGCAAGAGAAGGGCAAGCACCACAGAGTCTAGCGCGTCTATCAAAACGTGCGGTACCAGCAAAAGGCTTATTCTTCTCATGTGCTTTTATCATGGCAGGTGCGGCGCTACAGTACTTTGTACCAAACACGGTTGAAGCCTTTACATTAGCCAGCTCATTGTGTGTGATTCTGTTCATCAGTATCTGGAGCATTATTATGGTGTGCTATATCCGCTACCGTAAATTGCGTCCTGAGCTACATGCAAAATCGACCTTTAAAATGCCGGGTGGTGTTTGGATGTCTTATGTGGTCTTAATCTTCTTGTTCTTTACGTTGATTATTTTGAGTCTAGAGGTGGATACTCTTCGCGCATTGATGATCAGTCCACTATGGGTGATTATTTTAGCCGTGACGTATCAGCTGCTGTACAAACCACGTATGAAAAAACGTCTGTTAGGGCAGCAACTGGATAACTAAGTAACATTTATTCTGTACTCGTGATGTTTGAAAGAAAGCCCTGCATAAGTAGGGCTTTCTTTTTTTGCTTGAGCTGGATCAATGGGTTCTAACTAAGTGTTAGATAATTGTATGATTTTATATATAAAAGCTGTCTAAATCAGGTGATTTCACTTTAAATGAAGCACTTTAAAATTTTAATAATGATTTATGCGTAATTATAAAATCGACATTCTGCGTGGCGTGTCCATCCTATTGGTGCTGATTCACCATTTCAATATTCCGTATAAATTACACGATACCTTTCTCGGTATCCCCATTGGGGCCGAGAGCTTAAGTACCTTGCTTGCACGAAACGGCAACTATGGCGTGACCATGTTTTTTGTCATTTCAGGTTTTTTGATTACTCAGCATACCTTACAGCGTAGTGGGTCTTTGGCGCAGATTAAGCTGAAAGATTTTTATATCCGTCGTATTGCCCGCATCATGCCGTGTCTGGTGTTATTGGTTGCGATGGTCAGTGTGCTCGGAAGTTTAGGATTAAAACCCTTTATTAATCAGTCACCCAATGGCGTAGAGGTGTCCTATGCTGTGACTGTTCTTTCAGCTTTGAGCTTCTGGATGAATCTACTGATTATTGAATACGGCTGGGTGAACTATGCTTTGGGCGTATTGTGGTCTTTATCGGTTGAAGAAGTCTTCTATTTAGCGTTTCCTGTCCTGTGTTTAGCACTGGGTCGAGGCAAAGGCTTTATTATTTTTCTGCTCGTTGTTATTGCGTATGCACCGTATTTTCGTGCACTCCATTTTGGCGAGGAAAGTGGTGCTTATCTGTATCATTATTTTTCTAGTTTCGATGGAATTGCCATTGGCTGCCTCACCGCAATATATGCGCAACATTTTAAAGGTGTAATTTACAATCGAAAAATGATTGTTGCAGTAACAGCGTTTCTAATGACCGCTTTATATTTTTATGCACCCATCAAAGAGGTGAGTACTTGGGGCATCAGCGTATTTGCTTTACTTACAGTGTTACTCATATTGTGTTTTACCCAAGACCTGAAAGTTAAACCTATCTCATACACGGCACGGAGTTTGGTCTGGATTGGACAGCGTAGCTATGAAATGTATCTGTTTCATTTGATTGTTCTCGGCTTAATGAAAGTGGTGTATTTCCCCAAAGACACTTTAGCGGCTGAAAAGCTGATGTTGTTGCCTGTTTATTTTATCGCGGTGTTTATTTTGAGTTGGGCGATTGAGAAATATTATTCGACCCCGCTCAATTTAAAAATTCGTCAATCTTGGATACGCTCGTAGCGCGGATCTTTAGCTGCGCTGTTAATTTTTTATAGGCATTAAAAAGCCCCGAATCAATCGGGGCTTTTTAAGTGTGGGATTTTAAAATGTCGGTTTAACCACGACTAAAATCACCACAGCAAATAAAATGAGGGTCGGCATTTCATTAAAGAAGCGCCAGAACTTGTGTGACTTGTAGTGCGCATGACCAATCAATTTCTTACGGTAATAACCGCAGATAAAGTGATAAATCACTAACAGTCCAACCAAGCCGACTTTGAGGTAGAACCACAGGGCTTCATGGTAGTGGCGCGTTGCATCACCCCAATCCACCAAGAAGTGTGCCGTGATCAGTGTTGCAATCATCGACGGCCACATAATGCCACGGTACAACTTGCGTTCCATGACCTCGAAACGTTGATGACTGACGGCATCATCACTCATGGCATGGTAAACATAGAGCCGTGGTAAGTAGAACAATGCAGCGAACCAACACACCACGGCAATAATATGTAATGCTTTTACCCACAAGAAAGCATCAGAAGGAGCATCCATCAAGTCACCCTAAAATGGGCGGCTTAGCCTTCCCACTTTTTGAAAATGAGACATGCATTTACGCCGCCAAAACCGAAACTGTTACTCATCACAGTATTCAATTTTGCGTCACGTTTTTCAAGCACGATATCAAATGGTTTTGCGCCTTCATCCAGTTCAGTCACGTTGATGTTTGGTGCAATAAAGTCATTTTGCATCATTAGGACTGAGTAGATCGCTTCTTGTACGCCAGCAGCACCCAAGCTATGACCTGTCATTGACTTGGTCGAGCTGAGTGGAGGAACTTGACCTTCGCCAAATGCACGTTCCATTGCTTTCAATTCAGTGATGTCACCAGCAGGCGTCGACGTACCGTGCGTATTCACATAGTCAATTTTGTCTACGCCGTGTTGTTTTGCTTCTTCAAGTGCCATCAGTACACAACGTGTCGCCCCTTCACCCGATGGCGCAACCATGTCTGCACCGTCAGAGTTTGCAGCATAGCCTACAACTTCAGCCAAAATGTTGGCACCACGTGCTTGCGCATGTTCTAAAGACTCAAGCACTACAAAACCGCCACCGCCAGCAATCACGAAACCGTCACGGTCAGCAGAGTAAGGACGAGACGCTGTTTCTGGTGTGTCATTGTATTTTGAGCACAGTGCACCCATTGCATCAAATAACAGGCTTTGAGACCAGTGATCTTCTTCACCACCGCCTGCAAGCATTAAGTCTTGCTTGCCCAATTGAATCAGGTTATAGGCATAACCAATGGCATCAGCAGACGTTGCGCATGCGCTAGTAATGGTGTGTGCAACACCTTGCATTTTAAAAGCAACGCCAACGTTTGCTGTAATTGTGTTCGACATATTACGTGGTACGAAGAACGGACCAACTTTACGTGCGCCTTTGGTGTCTAACAATTCTTTCATTTCAACTACAGACGCAGTTGAACCACCACCTGAACCGCCCGCGATACCATAGCGTGGGTTGCCACCAATTTGCTCTGCTGTTAAGCCTGCATTTTCAACCGCAGCAACCGCAGCATTGTATGCATACATGGCACAAACACCCATAAAGCGTTTTAGCTTACGGTCGATGCCATCAAAGTCTTGTTCAGCAGCAGCGCTGATATGGCTTTTAAAATTGAGTTCAGCATAGGTTGGGTTAAAACGTGTCCCAGAAATCCCGTTTTGTAATGCATGAGTAACTTCTTCCAAAGTATTACCGATACATGAGTTGATACCCATGCCAGTGATTACTACACGTTTCATTTAAAGATCCCTTATATGGTGGTTTTGCAGAGTTACGCTTAAAGATGAATCAACAATTTATTTCTAAGCCAATTGCAACTCTTATGTTTTCAATGCAGATCATAATAGCAGAAAGAATTTTTAATTCTTATGGCAAATCCTATGCCAATTTGACTTGTCTTAAAATCGGGAGCAGGGCATTTCAACTTTACTAAAAGACACATATTCTTATTGAGATAAATGCGTACTACACCTAGTATTTAGCTAGAAATGAAAGATTATAAAGCACGGGGTACGGAATGGCGGATTCAAACAATAAACAGCGCAGTGGTTTCTTTTCAAATGCCTTCGGAGTGGCTAAAAAGCTCAGCCATACAGGTTTAAACATATTAAACCAAGTGAGCCCAGATACGGTCTCAGCACTGACCAATGCTACAACTGGTGATAGTGCAAGCACAAAAACAAAATCGAAAAATAAGCGTTATGAAAATCCGCAGCAAGTCTTAAGAGACCATCTGCCGACAGTATCACGGCATTTATTGGGACGTCATTATGTCAACGCAAATCGAGTCGCGCATTTTGTGTCGCCACAACTTTCCGATAAAGCCGCAGATTATTTTTTTAGCCAGCTTAATCAATTTAGCTCGAGTATGAGCTCGGTCGATGCGGTTTTAGATGAAGCGGGCGTGCGTGATTTAGAAATGCTGACCCAAGATGTCGACCGTTCAAAGCGGATTAGTCTGGCATTGTCCGAACAAAATAAAATTATTGCTATCTTGCAAGGCGCACTGACTGGAGCAACGGGCTTTGTGGGTTCAACCGTAGATGTACCCGCTTCCTTGGTGATGTCGTTACGTATGATCTACCAAGTGGGGCGCTCTTATGGTTTTGACTTAAGTAAAGAGTCCGATCAAGATATCGTACAGTTCATTTTTAAACAGATTGATCTTGGGCTGATTGCGGAAAAACAAACTTTGTTGATGGCGATAAAAGCCATTTCAAGTACCTTGCAAACCCATGATGTCTCTCAGTTACAACAGCTTTTAGGTTCAAGCAATGATATTGAAGCCTTAAAGAAATGGTTGACCAATGCCGATGGTCAGCTGAAATGGGGGCAGTCGATTGTTAACCTATCGCTACTGAATAAGTTAGCAAAACTCACACCAATTGCCAGTGCAGGGGTGAGTGCAGCTTATAGTTGGCGCCTTGTTGATGATGTACACCAAAAAGCACAACTGGTTTTTTCACAAGCCCGTCAATATATCATTCAACAAAAAGATACCAGCCTGAGTGCTTTAACTGCATATGAACGCTCACTTGAGCTTTTGGTGAAAGCCTCGCCAAGACTGCTGTCACAGCGCAGTACATCAGAGACCGATAGCCCAGATTTGAAGCTTGGAGCTGAAGTAGAGTTAAATGGTCATCAAAGTATTGCTAAAGTAAAAGTTCAGAAAAAGTCCGACAAAGTCACAGCGCCTGTCGCAACCGAAGAACGTGTTCAACAAGGGCTGGAACAGCTCGCAGATCAAATGGTTGAACCCCATGATGCTGTCGCACCGCAGCAACCAGCCCTACACGTGGAAGAAGATCTTGCAGATTTATATCCAGTGGATGAGGCTGAGGAGGCTACACAGAATAATAATGAGTCTTTAGCACCAAATGAACCTACTACGGCTTCAAAAGTCACAGCAAAATCTGCGGTAGAGCCGACGGAAAAAAAGGTTACAAAAAGACGAAATGCACCAAGTAAAAAATAAACCCTTTAAAATAGATAGAAATTTGTAAAAGCCCTGATTTGGTCAACATTACATGTAGTTTGAAATGTTGACCATTTTTACGTCTTAGCTTACAATTGCATGCCCTCAAAAAGTCGTCTTTTTTTGGGTTTTTTATTAACGGGAGAATTGCCAAATGGCAACAACAAATCAGTTGATCCGTAAGGGTCGTACGACTTTAGTTGAAAAATCTAAAGTTCCTGCGTTGAAGGCTTGTCCACAACGTCGTGGTGTTTGTACACGTGTTTACACAACTACACCTAAAAAACCTAACTCAGCAATGCGTAAAGTTTGCCGTGTGCGTTTAACTTCTGGCTTTGAAGTTTCTAGCTACATCGGTGGTGAAGGCCACAACCTACAAGAGCACAGTGTTGTTCTTATCCGTGGTGGTCGTGTTAAAGACTTACCAGGTGTACGTTACCATACCGTTCGTGGTTCTTTAGACTGTGCTGGTGTGAAAGATCGTAACCAGTCTCGTTCTAAATACGGTACTAAACGTCCTAAGAAATAATCTTTCGAGATTAACTTCTTAGTTCGCTAGAACTGCAATCCTTTATCGTCTCGCTTGTCTGATTTCTGCATTAATTTTGTGAAATTCAAGCGACGTGTAGTAAGGCCAGCGAAAGCACATGACACTTTGTGCTACGGCTGGATTAACCTGAAGTGTCATATATATAGGTAGTTTAAAATGCCAAGACGTCGCGTAGTTGCTGCTCGTGAAATCCTTCCGGATCCTAAGTTCAGCAGCCAAACAATCGCTAAATTCATGAACCACGTAATGCAAGATGGTAAAAAATCTATTGCTGAAAGTATCGTTTACGGTGCTTTAGACCGCGTTCAAGAAAAAAACAAAGTAGACCCAGTTGAATTTTTCGAGACTACTCTTGAAAAAGTTCGTCCTATGGTTGAAGTAAAAGCACGCCGTGTTGGTGGTGCTACTTATCAAGTACCTATGGAAGTACGCCCATCCCGTCGTACTGCTCTAGCTATGCGTTGGTTAGTAGATGCTGCTGCTAAGCGTTCTGAAAAAACTATGGCTTTACGTCTTGCTGGTGAGTTGCTTGATGCAGCTGAAGGTAAAGGCGCAGCGGTTAAAAAACGTGATGACGTGCATCGTATGGCTGAAGCCAACAAAGCATTCTCTCACTACCGCTTCTAAGCGACTAAAACAGCCCCTATTCAGGAGGGTGATAGCTTGGCTTACGCCAAACTGTCATCGAATCGCTTTAAGCTGTTCGTCAGCTTAAAGCGCCTGTTTTAAACAACAAAATTTAGGAATGCAAGAAATCATGGCTCGTCAAACCCCAATTTCTCGTTATCGTAACATTGGTATTTCTGCGCACATTGATGCTGGTAAAACCACGACTACAGAACGTATTTTGTTCTACACAGGTGTATCTCACAAAATTGGTGAAGTACACGATGGTGCAGCAACAATGGACTGGATGGAGCAAGAGCAAGAACGTGGTATTACCATTACTTCTGCTGCTACGACTACATTCTGGTCAGGTATGTCTAAACAGTTCCCTGAACACCGTATCAACGTAATTGATACACCGGGACACGTTGACTTCACAATTGAAGTTGAACGTTCTATGCGTGTTCTTGATGGTGCGTGTATGGTTTACTGTGCTGTAGGTGGTGTACAACCTCAGTCTGAAACTGTATGGCGTCAAGCGAACAAATACCAAGTGCCTCGTTTAGCATTCGTGAACAAGATGGACCGTACTGGTGCCAACTTCTTCCGTGTTGTTGAGCAAATGAAGACACGTTTAGGTGCATCTCCAGTACCTGTAGTAATCCCTGTTGGCGCTGAAGAAAACTTCCAAGGCGTAATCGACTTGATCGAAATGAAAGCGATCATTTGGGACGAAGCTTCACAAGGTATGAAGTTTGAATACGGTGAAATCCCGGCTGAACTTCAAGCTACTGCTGAAGAATGGCGTGTAAACATGGTTGAAGCTGCTGCTGAAGCTTCTGAAGAGCTAATGGACAAATACCTAGAAGAAGGCGATCTTTCTAAAGAAGATATCGTTAATGGTCTACGTGTTCAAACTTTGGCTTGTCAAATTCAACCAATGCTTTGTGGTACAGCATTCAAAAACAAAGGTGTTCAACGTATGTTGGACGCAGTAATTGAATTCTTACCGTCGCCTACAGAAGTTAAAGCGATTGAAGGTGTTCTTGACGATAAAGCTGAAACTAAAGCGATTCGTGAAGCATCTGACGAAGCTCCGTTCTCTGCACTTGCGTTCAAAATCATGAACGACAAATTCGTAGGTAACTTAACTTTCGTACGTGTTTACTCTGGTGTTCTTAAACAAGGTGATTCTGTTTATAACCCAGTTAAATCTAAACGTGAACGTATCGGCCGTATCGTGCAAATGCACGCGAACGATCGTCAAGACGTTGAAGAAATTCGTGCGGGTGATATCGCTGCGTGTGTAGGTCTTAAAGACGTAACTACAGGTGATACACTTTGTGATGAGAAAAATGTCATCACACTTGAGCGTATGGAATTCCCAGAGCCAGTAATTGCATTGGCTGTTGAACCAAAAACTAAAGCTGACCAAGAAAAAATGTCAATTGCTTTAGGTCGTTTGGCTAAGGAAGATCCATCATTCCGCGTTCGTACTGATGAAGAGTCAGGTCAAACAATCATCGCTGGTATGGGTGAACTTCACCTTGACATTATTGTTGACCGTATGAAGCGTGAATTCGGTGTTGAAGCAAACATTGGTAAACCAATGGTTTCTTACCGTGAAACGATCAAAAAGTCAGTTGAACAAGAAGGTAAATTCGTTCGTCAAACTGGTGGTAAAGGTAAATTTGGTCACGTATACGTACGTTTAGAGCCAATGGATGCTGATGCTGGTAAAGACTACGAGTTCGCTGAAGAAGTTGTTGGTGGTGTAGTTCCTAAAGAATTCTTCGGTGCTGTGGATAAAGGTATCCAAGAGCGTATGAAGAATGGTGTCCTTGCTGGTTACCCAGTTGTTGGCATTAAAGCTACATTGTTTGACGGTTCTTACCACGATGTCGATTCGGACGAATTATCGTTCAAGATGGCAGGTTCTTACGCATTCCGTGACGGTTTCATGAAAGCAGATCCTATCTTGCTTGAACCGATCATGAAAGTTGAAGTAGAAACTCCAGAAGACTACATGGGCGATATCATGGGTGACTTAAACCGTCGTCGTGGTATGGTTCAAGGTATGGATGACTTGCCTGGCGGTACTAAAGCAATTAAAGCTGAAGTTCCACTTGCAGAGATGTTTGGTTACGCGACTCAAATGCGTTCTATGTCTCAAGGCCGTGCAACATACTCTATGGAATTTGCTAAATATGCTGAAACTCCACGTAACGTGGCTGAAGGCATCATTTCTAAATTCCAGTCTGGCGGTAAAAAAGGTGACGACGAGTAATCTTTCGATTACTATAAGCCCAAACTAATTCATAGTTAAAAACCAAGTGCTCATGCAGTGATCCTGCATGAGTAGTTTAAAAAGGAAGATCTCATGGCTAAGGCTAAGTTTGAACGTAATAAGCCACACGTTAACGTGGGCACAATCGGTCACGTTGACCATGGTAAAACAACTTTAACAGCTGCAATTGCAACTGTATGTGCGAAGAAATTCGGTGGCGAAGCGAAAGACTACGCTGCAATTGACTCTGCACCAGAAGAAAAAGCACGTGGTATTACAATTAATACTTCACACGTAGAATACGATTCTCCAACTCGTCACTACGCACACGTAGACTGCCCGGGCCACGCCGATTATGTTAAAAACATGATTACTGGTGCTGCTCAGATGGACGGCGCGATCCTTGTATGTGCAGCGACTGATGGTCCAATGCCACAGACTCGTGAACACATCCTTCTTTCTCGTCAGGTTGGTGTACCTTACATTCTTGTATTCCTTAACAAGTGTGACCTTGTTGATGATGAAGAACTTCTTGAATTAGTAGAAATGGAAGTTCGTGAACTTCTTTCTACTTATGACTTCCCAGGTGATGACACTCCAGTTATCCGTGGTTCAGCTCTTCTTGCACTTAACGGTGACGCTGGTCAGTATGGCGAAGAAGCAGTTGTTGCGCTTGTTGACGCGCTTGATACTTACATTCCAGAGCCAGTACGTGCAATCGACCAAGCATTCTTAATGCCAATCGAAGACGTATTCTCTATTTCTGGTCGTGGTACAGTAGTAACTGGCCGTGTAGAAACTGGTATTGTGAAAGTAGGCGAAGAAGTTGAAATCGTTGGTATCAAAGATACAGTTAAAACAACTGTAACTGGCGTAGAAATGTTCCGTAAACTTCTAGACGAAGGCCGTGCGGGCGAGAACTGTGGTGTTCTTCTACGTGGTACTAAGCGTGAAGACGTACAACGTGGTCAAGTACTTGCTAAACCAGGTGCAATCAAGCCGCACACTAAATTCGATGCAGAAGTATACGTACTTTCTAAAGAAGAAGGTGGTCGTCACACTCCATTCCTTAACGGTTACCGTCCACAGTTCTACTTCCGTACAACTGACGTAACTGGCGCGATCAAATTACAAGATGGCGTTGAAATGGTTATGCCTGGTGACAACGTAGAAATGTCAGTAGAATTAATCCACCCAATCGCAATGGACCCAGGTCTACGTTTTGCGATCCGTGAAGGTGGCCGTACAGTTGGTGCTGGTGTAGTTGCTAAAGTAACTGCATAATCATCTGATTGTGTGAAAAAAAGCGCTCCTTTGGGGCGCTTTTTTTATAATTGTATTTAATTCATTTGTTTAACTTGTTGGAGATAAGGGGCTCGAGTTTTCCTTTTTGTTGACGCAATTGTTTCGGCGGAAGTTCAAACCAGCGTTTAGTGGCCCGGCTTAAGGTTGGTTGCTCAGAAAATCCTAAAATATCGGTCAGTTGACTCATTGAGATATCAGTTTGCCAAAGATACTGTAAAGAGAGCTCTTTACGAATATCGTCTTTGATGGCATCAAATGAAGCACCTTCCTGCGCCAATTTTCGCTGTAAGGTACGCGGATGTAATGCGAGCATGCTGGCTACATGTATTTTATTTGCACGTGGTGTGGATAAATGAAGGCGGAGGGCTTTCGTACGTTTGCGCTGACTTTTCCGGCAGGATTTCGAAAGTAGCGATGAATATAATCTTCTGCAATTTCCCGCAAGGCAGGGTTTGTACTATGCGGTTGGCTGTCTAAAGTGTGTCTACTTAGGTGTAAAGCAGCACGGTTTTGATTAATTAAAATAGGTGCACCAAAGAAACGTTGATATTCCTTGATTGAAACTAAAGGCATATGCGGAAGTGATACAGCCTTCAGTTCATAATTTTCTGCTGCTAGCCATTTGAGAATACGGTGTGTGGTCCCCAAACAATTATCAATGGTCTGTCGTTGTGGTACATAACTATTAATTCGAATTTCAAAGATTACATCTACCGCATCTTCAAAAAGAGAACTTTGCTCTTTTAAAGAGATTGCTAAGCCAGGTCCATGCAAAAATAAAAAATCAGAGGAATAGTCAATTATGCCACGCATCGATGAAGCGCTTTGCATAATGAGGCCCAATATTCCTAAGATGCTAATATCTTGATGTTTCGAAATCCGTAGCCAAGATCAGGACACCTTGCTAGATATGCCGTGTGCTCGTAAAGGTCTATAACGCTTTTTTGATCGAGCCAAGCATCGTCCTGTCTGATTTGTTCAAGTGTGATCTCGTGTTGTGCAAGCAGAGGTTTAGGGTCAAAGCTAAGGTCTTGCATAACCTCAAGATAACCCCGAATTCTACTTGCATGAACCATTATTGTCATGTCTTCTAAAGTTAAATATATGTCTCCTCAAGTCAAGTTAAAATTTAATCAATTGCTAGTATAAATACGGAATAACAAAAACCGCGACATGGAGCCGCAAAAATGCAAATGGAATATGATGTTGTAATCATTGGAGCAGGTTTGTCTGGAATTGGCATGGCTTGCCAACTTGTTCAGCAAAACCCGAATAAAACCTACACAATTTTAGAACGTCGACAAGACTTAGGTGGCACTTGGGATTTATTCCGCTATCCTGGTATTCGTTCTGACTCAGATGTCATTAGCTTCGGTTATAAATATAATCCATGGAAAACAGACACCGTTCTTGCAACAGCGGACAAGATCAAAGCATATTTGCGCGAAACAGCACAAAAGTTTGGTGTTGATCAAAAAATTCGTTATGGCGTTAAAATTGTTTCAGCAAATTTTTCAACTCAAACCAACAAATGGACGGTAGAAACTGTTAATGAGTCGAATGGTGAAACTCAAAAATTTACGTGTAATTTTCTGGTTTCTGCAACTGGTTACTATAATCATGATCAGGGTTATACGCCAAAGTTTGAGGGTCTAGAAAACTTTAAAGGTCAATTTGTGCATCCACAAAAATGGCCTGAAGACTTAGATCATCGTAATAAGCGTGTGGTGGTGATTGGCAGCGGTGCAACAGCAGTGACCTTAATTCCAGCGATGGCTAATGAAACTGCACATATCACCATGCTACAACGCTCACCAAGCTACGTAATTAACGTACCAAATACTGATAAGTTATTTGATGCTGCGCGCAAAGTGTTCTCTGAAGAATTGGTTTATAAATTTTTCCGTAAACGTAATATTTTCATGCAACGCGGTATTTATAAGATTTCACGTCGTTTCCCGAAACAAATGCGTTCATTCCTACTTTCTAATGCACAGAAAGAATTAGGTGAACAATACGATATGACGCATTTTACCCCGAAATATATGCCTTGGGACGAGCGTTTATGTGCAATTCCTGACAATGACTTATTTGAAGTGATTCGTGAGGGTAAAGCTTCAATCGTAACCGATCAGATTGAACGCATTACAGAAACTGGAATTTTACTCAAATCAGGGCAAACGCTAGACGCAGATATTATTGTGTCAGCAACAGGTCTAGAATTGCAGATGTTGGGCGGAGTTAATCTTTCAGTTGATCAAGAACAAATTCATCCAAGTGATAAATTGAGCTATCGTGGTGTCTTGCTTGAAGATGTACCTAACTTTGCTTATTTATTCGGTTACACCAATGCACCTTGGACCTTAAAAATTGATTTAGCCAATGATTATATTTGCCGATTAATTAATGAGTTGGATATTCGTCAAATGACTGCAGTGAAGCCTGTAGCCCCTGCTGGCGAAAATACTGGCGAAAGTATTATTTCAAGTTTACAAGCAGGCTATGTACAGCGTGGCTGTCACGAATTGCCTCGCCAAGGGAAGTCTAAGGATTGGTTTGTTAGCCATAACTACGAAGTGGACTCTGAAATGTTTGCTCAATCTTTAGAAAGTCCAGGTCTGGTCTGGTCTACCGAAGCCAAGCAAATAAAGGCGAAAGGTAAAATCAAAGCCGCATAGGAATTGCGCAATATTTTGCTCATATGGCATCCGCCATATGAGTGCAAATACAAGACATAATGGAATAAGTATAATGAACACGTCACAACTCAACTTTATTAGCCAAGGTACGCGTTGCGCTGGCACCTTGCAGTTACCCTCTCAAAATCGTAAAGCTCCAGTCATTATTATGGCGCAAGGCTTTGGGATGATTAAGGATGCAGGCTTACCCAAATTTGCAGAACGCTTCGTAGCACAAGGCTACGCTGTGTTTTCTTTTGATTATCGTGGCTTTGGTGAAAGCGGTGGACAACCACGTCATTGGGTCAGTCCTAAACGCCATTTAGAAGACTGGAAAGCTGCGCTCGATTTCGTAAGAACACTCGATTCAATCGATACGCAACAAATTATCCTATGGGGCTATTCATTCTCTGGTGGACATGCCATTCAAACTGCGGCGCGTGATGGAAAAATCAAAGCCATTGTTTTACAAGCACCTCACGTCGATGGTAAGTCGAGCCTAAAAGGGGTTCCACTGACTAAATTGGCAAAATTGAGTGCTGCTGGCTTTATGGACTTGTTAGGCGGTTGGGTCAACAAACCTGTTTATCGTCCAATTATTGGTCGTGGGCATGAAGTTGCAGCAATGACCACACCTGATGCTTGGGATGGGTATTTATCTCAATTACCTGAAAATGCTAAATGGGAAAATAAAACTCGTGCACGTATCTTTTTAGAAATAGCCAACTATAATCCTGTACGTTTTGCACATCAGTTATCTATGCCCGTGGTGGTCATTTCAGGTCAACGCGATACCATTATTCCCGAACAATGCATTCGTGCTGCAGCACAGAAAATGCCAAATGCTGAATACTATATGCTGAACAGCAATCACTTTGAGTTCTGTGATGGGGAGCTATTTGAGCAAAATATTACTTTGCAAATTAACTTCCTCAAGAAGCATTGTCCAGCACATGCTGAGCTTACTGTCGCGGCATAATTAAAAAGAGGCTTTTAGCCTCTTTTTTTATATTCACATGATTTTATATTTTAATTGTCTAACAATCTGCCTTCAAAACTGTCCTAAACTGATATTTTGCTGACCCTAACTGCACTTATGGGTGAAGTCCAATCGCGTAAGATAAAAAGACGAAAACAACTATAAGTAGTGGATGTCTTCAGGATATTCATAGGAGCAGAAAGATGAATGCGAAGGTAAAAATCACTAACCGTGCGGGTGCGAGTTTTCCTGTACGTCGGATGAACTTTGAGTTTGAAAGCGTACCTGAATATTGGATGAATGGTTCAGCTGGACTGACCCATTTTATGACTGCGCTGTCAGCACTCTTTCCAGCAGGTGAAATGTTTTTTATCGATAGTGTTCGTGCGGTTAGACAGCATCCTTCGATCAAAGACAATGTCGAATTACAAAAAGAAATTTCAGCCTTCATTGGTCAAGAAGCGATGCACACACAAGAGCATGAAGGTTTTAATGTCTCTGCGCAAAAGTATGGGCACGATGTTGCAACACTTGACCGCTATACCGATCGCGCAATTCAAACCACGCGTAAGGTGTTTGCTTTTCTAGGCAAGCCTGTGGGTATTACACAAGAGATAGTGGATTTAACAGCAACCACCGCGCTGGAACATTTTACTGCAACTATTGCCTCTCAGTTGTTGGTCAATAACCACATTCAAGAGCTGATGAGCGATGAAACCATGAAAACCATGTGGTTATGGCATGCTATTGAAGAAAATGAGCACAAAGCTGTGGCTTATGATGTATTTGAAGGAGTTTTTGGAAAGGGAATCAAATCCTATCTACTACGAACGGGATCACTGGTTGCAGCCATGGCCATTTTATTCTGCGTGCAGTCGTATTTTGTGTTTCGGTTATTAAAGCAAGATAAACAATTGAACAGGGCTGCGCTGAAAGATATTTATACCTATGCATATAGTCCATCGAAAGGAATTATTACAGGGATGGCACGTGAAATGATCATGTACTTTAAACCAGGTTTTCATCCTAATCATCACGACACCGACGCTTTACTTGAGAAGTGGAAGCTAAAATTAGGGTTTTAAGCAGTTTTGGCTCTTTGAGCGATGTAAATCGCTCTTTTTTTTGTTCGGTTTTTAGCACAAATTTTTTATACTGTGACCTCCACATTTTAGAAAGATAAACGAAGATGATTCGTTTAATGCAAGCTGCGGACTTAAGCCAAGTTGCGCGGATTGAAAATTTAGTTCAAACCCATCCTTGGAGCCTACAACAGTTCCAAGAGTCCATGCAGTCTTATCACAGTACTGTGATTGAACAGGCAGGACAGGTGGTGGGTTTTTGTATCCTTCAGCCCGTTCTTGATGAGGCCAATTTATTGTTGATGGCCATTCATCCAAGCCAGCAAGGCAAAGGGCTGGGGTATCAGCTATTAGATGCGTCACTGGCACAACTCAAAAACAACCCGATACAAGTGTTCTTAGAAGTTCGTGAGAGCAATCAAGCAGCGATTGCCTTGTATGAAAAGTCCGGTTTTCATCAAATTGATTTGCGTAAAAATTATTATCCTAAACCAGATGGTGGTCGTGAACATGCCATTATTATGGTGAAATCGTGTAGTGATGACTTTTCCGAGTTGTTTAAATGAGAGAAAAGTCGAGTTTCTGTATAACGTCATTATTTAATAATGGCGTTATTCCACCCCGAAGGTAGGGTGGTCATTAAGGAGTTTCCCAGTTGCTGCACTTCCTCGCTGCTCAGGCTATGATTGAGTCTGCGCCACTGACCATCAATCAGCAACTCTAGCGGTAAATACTGCGATTTGTAGTTCATTTTTTCTGAGTGCGGCACCCAATAGCCCAAATACACAAACTGCAAAGCGCGTGCTTTGGCGAGCTCGATTTGTTTTAAAATGGCGAAAGTGCCGAGTGAGCGTTTGTTTTCATCGGGATCAAAAAAGGTATAAACCGCAGATAAGCCATCATCTAAAGGGTCGCAGGTCGAAACACAGATGAGTTGGTCTTCTTTCCACAGCTCTAAGAAAAAGCTCTCGGTACAGCTATGTACAAGGAATTTATCAAACTGATCACGACTGGGCGGGAACATGTCTCCATCGGCATGCCGTTTAAAGATATAACGCTCATATAAGTCATAATGTTTTTTGGTGGCATCCGCAGTGCGGGTAATTTTTAAAGTCAGATCTTGATTACGCTTCCATGCTTTTTTTTGACTGCTGTTCATTTTAAATTCGCGTACAGGTACGCGGCTAGATAGGCACTGTCGACACAGATGACACTCTGGGCGGTAGACAAAATCACCACTCCGGCGAAAACCTACACGAGAAAGTTCGGACAGCGTGACGACATCAATACGATGCGCTGGATCGAGAAATACCATCCGGGCTGACTTTTTTTCTAGATAGCTACAGTCATGCGGTGGCGTGATGTAATACTGTAAATCATTCAGTAGGGACTTCGGGTGATACGAATTCATGATAAATCCCTCTATTATTCTTTATTCGGTCAGTCGCGCATTTTGCGCTATTGTTTTACTTGAAAATACACCCTCCTGATACATTTTCCAATCGATAGCGGGTTGATTTACAACATCTTGTAACGATTTTAAGTAGGTTTGCCGAGAAAGTGTACAAGCACCGAGGCTTAAAAGATGATCATTGACCAATTGGCAGTCGATCCAAGGCAGCTTATTTTCACGGCCAATCAACATCAGCGTATAAAATGCCATTTTTGAGACATCAGTTTCGGTACTGAACATGGACTCCCCAAAACAGCCGTGTCCAATGCTGATGCCGTATAATCCACCAACTAAGCGTGTTTGATCCCAAACTTCAACGCTATAGCCATAACCCGCATCAAACATTGCGCAGTAGCCATCTATAATGTCTTCACTGATCCACGTGTCATCAGCGTAGCTGCGTGGTAGTGAGCAGGCACGGATCACCCGTTCAAAAGCTTGATTGATGGTGATGCGGTAATCCTGCTTTTTCATGCTACGAATGAGGGTTTTGCTGGGCTGATAATCCTGCGGACGGATGATGCAACGTGGCTCGGGGCACCACCAGCAAATGGGCTCGCCTGTTGAGAACCATGGAAACAAACCATGGGTGTAGGCTTCAAATAAGGTAGAAGGGGAGAGGTCTGCACCGATACAAATTAAGCCTTCACCTTCGGGGTCAACTTCAAGTGGATCGGGAAAGATATACTCAGAAGGTGGTAACTGCTGCATAGTGGTGTGTATACATGATAAAAAATGACTTTAAGATCATACATAAAAAACCGCCTATGGAAGGCGGTCTTTTTCAAGGCTTAGATTATTCGCCTAAAGCATCCAAATACTTTTCCGCATCTAGCGCAGCCATACAGCCAGAACCCGCTGAAGTGATCGCTTGACGATAAACACTATCAGCAATGTCACCTGCTGCGAATACACCTGCAACAGAAGCAGCTGTGGCATTACCAGATGTACCGCTTTGAACTTGAATATAGCCATCACGTAAGTTCAATTGACCATCAAACATCGCGCTGTTTGGCTTGTGGCCAATGGCAACAAACAAACCTTGGACATCAATATCTTGTGTAGATTCGTCTTGAGTCGATTTTAAGCGAACTGCGGTTACACCCGTGTTGTCACCTAAAACCTCATCCACTTGGTGATTCCAAATGATGCTGATTTTGCCTTCTTTTTCCTTTTCAAATAAATGATCTTGAAGGATCTTTTCAGAACGCAATGAGTCACGACGGTGAACCAAAGTCACATGCGATGCAATGTTAGACAAATATAGTGCTTCTTCAACGGCAGTATTACCACCACCCACAACCATCACTTTTTGGTTTTTGTAGAAGAAACCATCACAGGTTGCACATGCGCTCACGCCTTGGCCCATAAAAGCAGCTTCAGATTCAAGACCTAAGTACTGAGCGGTTGCACCTGTGGCAATAATCAGTGCATCACAAGTGAACTCATCCATGTCACCTTTGAGTACAAATGGACGTACAGAAAGGTCGACTTCATTGATATGATCGTAGATGATTTCAGTACCAAAACGTTCCGCGTGCGCTTGCATACGTTCCATCAGTGCAGGACCTGTTAAGCCTTCAGGGTCACCCGGCCAGTTATCGACTTCAGTCGTTGTTGTTAGCTGACCACCGAGTTGGATACCCGCAATCAATGTAGGCTTTAAGTTGGCACGCGCAGCATATACCGCAGCGCTGTAACCCGCAGGGCCTGAACCGAGAATAATCAAACGTGAGTGACGAGCGCTCATACGTAGAATCCTTTTTTTATTTAGAAATTTGTGGAATTATACGTGAAACTCTATAACAGTTGTGTGAGTTCAATGTCGATATTATTGATCAATCAAATCGATTTGAGCTATATAGAAGAAATATGCGGCGTAGAGCGGGAAAAAGTGGAAAAATCATCTGCTCGCTATACATAAAGCATTTAAGAATAGTGCATCTTTTTATAAAGAAGAGGTGCATAATATGACGTTTATTGTGAAACTTTTGCTTTAGGTTTCGAACAAAAACATTAATGAAGAATTTGTTACAGGACAGTATATGACTGAGGTGTCGGGTGCTTATGCACAGCGCTTATTAATGACATTATTTTTAGTCTCGTTTGGCATTTATTTGTTCCTTGCTACCGTGACCTATACCCCATTTGATCCGGGCTGGATGCATATATCAAGTGATACCTTGCAAGTCTCGAATGCCAGTGGCGTTGCAGGGGCGTGGATTGCTGACCTACTGTTCGGTTTTTTAGGCTGGGCAAGTCTACTTATTCCTGTGTTTTTGTTCATTGAAGCCATTCAAGTCTGGTGGCCGCATAGTTTTTTAAACCGCCCATTTCGTTATGCTGCACAATTCTTTATTTTGCTTGCAACCGCCAGCTTACTGTTCTTGTTTTGGAAAGTTCCAGCGGACACTTTAGACAATGCCTCTGGCGGCATTATTGGTTATGAACTGGGACAAAGTTTGTCGCAGATTTTAACCATTTACGGTGCAACCTTATTTTTGGTCGTGTTTACCGTGGTCTTATTGACCTTGGCTTTCGGTATCAAATGGAACCGTACTTTCGCGACCCTCAAAGCAACTCCTGCATATTTACAAGATTTATTTTACCGTAACGTACCTGAAAGCGAGTCTGCCTTTGATCGTACGACGCCAAGCGTCAAAAAAGAAGTGATTGCAACGGCACCGAAAAAGGGTATTGAAGCAACGGAATTGGTCGAGCCGCCAGTAGCCGTGCAAGAGCTATCGGTTAAAGCACCTCAGCGCGACTATTCAGCAGAGCATTTGTTTAATGACATGGTGGCCAAAGAGCAACGTGTTCAAGAACAACATGTGGATGTGGATGATGAAGTAGAGCTTGAGCGGACTATAGAAAAAGCGCACCAATTAGAACAAGACAGTCAGCGTGTCGTAGCGACAGGGGAAGTGTGGCGTGCATTAAACTCAGGTGAAGATCAACGTCATAAAAATGATATTGATGCTTTACTTCGTGCTGCCGAAGAAGATCGCCCATTTAGCCCAGAACAACATTTTCAAGCAGTGGTGCAAGATCATACAGCGCCAATTGCTGATCCTCATTATTTCCAAGACGATGCCCCTGCACAGAAGAAAAATGTCGACTGGGATGATGATGAAATCTTTGACGAGCTGCTTGCTGCCGTACCCAATGGCAAAACAGCAACGGATGTTCACAGCCCATTCAATACACCTGAACTGGTGTCTCATTTACATGTGGTTGAAGATCCAATTGCGGTAGCCGAGGTTGCAACCTTAAGTGCTGCTGCAAGTCCCGTTGCATTACAACCAGCGCCGAGTGGAATTGCAAAAGCACAGCTTGATGAATTGGATGATTTAGACGAATTCCTTGCTGAGGATTGGTCAGAGCAGAAAGTAGCTGCTTCAGATGTACGGACCAGCAGCAGCTATGCGCAGTCATCAGCTTTTGTACAAGCACCCATTCAGCATCATAATACCGTAAGCACAAGTGCTACAGCTGCTGTAGCCAAAGAAGTTTTGTCCAAAGAAGCGTTTATTGAAGCATGGCAAGATACCGCTGGAAAACCGCAAGATGAAGAAGAGTTTGACTTTGATGCGCCATTGACTGATGCATCAGGCCGTCCAATGTCTTTGTCCATGCAAGTAGCAGAGCGTCGTCGTGATTTATCACCACTGCCAGGACTGGATTTACTGGATGAAGTTGACCTGAATAAAAAAGTCAATTTCACAGCTGAACAGTTGGCACGTTTATCTGAATTGCTTGAAATTAAATTACAAGAGTTCAATGTCAAAGCCAAAGTGGTCGAAGCGCAGCCCGGGCCAGTAGTAACTCGTTTTGAGTTGGATTTAGCACCGGGCGTGAAAGCCTCTAAAGTGACCAATATTTCCCGTGACCTTGCGCGTTCAATGTCCATGGCATCTGTACGTGTGGTTGAAGTTATTCCGGGTAAACCGTATATCGGGATTGAAGTGCCGAATAGCACACGTGAAATGGTGCGTTTAATCGAGTTGTTGACCATTCCTGCTTTTACCGATCCGAATAGCATTCTTTCGATGGCAATGGGCAAAGATATTTCAGGTAATCCTGTCATTGCTGACTTAGGTAAAGCCCCGCATATGCTGGTTGCAGGCACCACAGGTTCAGGTAAGTCTGTTGCAGTGAACTCGATGATTTTATCGATGTTATTGAAATATACGCCGAATGAGTTGCGTTTAATTTTGATTGACCCGAAACAGTTAGAACTTGCTAACTATAACGATATTCCACATTTGCTCACCCCAGTTGTGACTGATATGAAAGATGCGGTCAGTGCATTGAACTGGTGTGTGAATGAAATGGAACGTCGCTATAAGCTGATGTCTTTCTTAAAAATTCGTAAGCTAGCGGACTATAACCGCAAAGTGGAAGAAGCGATTGCCAATGGCGAAGAGCTGATTGATCCGACCTGGAAAGCCAGTGATTCGGTTGCCGGTGAGCGTGCACCACGTTTGACCCCATTACCATCGATTGTGATTGTGGCGGACGAGTTTGCCGATATGATTATGCAGGTCGGTAAGAAAGCTGAAGAAATGATTACGCGTTTGGCACAAAAGTCACGTGCCGCAGGCATTCATTTGTTACTTGCAACGCAGCGTCCATCGGTCGATGTAATTACGGGTCTGATTAAAGCCAATATCCCAACACGTGTGGCTTTACGTGTGAACTCAAAAATTGACTCTCGCACGATTTTGGATGCTGGTGGGGCGGAAGACTTACTGGGTCATGGTGATATGTTGTTCTTAGGGCCGGGTAAAATTGAACCTGAACGTGTACATGGTGCCTTTATTGCTGATGATGAAGTGAACCGCATCTGTGATGCTTGGCGTGAACGTGGCTCGCCAAATTATGTTGATGAAATCCTAACGCCGTTTGATGAAGAGCCAAGTTCTCGTGGCTTTGAAGATGGTGATGGCGATCCAAACCGTGATGCACTTTATGACCAGTGCGTATCCTTTGTATTGGAAACACGCAAGGTTTCGGTGTCCTCGCTACAACGTAAGTTTAGTTTGGGCTATAACCGTGCCGCGCGGATTGTCGACCAAATGGAAGAAAATGGGATCGTGAGTGCGCAAGGTGCGAACGGTAAGCGAGAAATTTTAGTTTAAAAAGAAAGCCTGCGGATTGCAGGCTTTTTCTTAATCATTCAGTTTAGGCATCCAGTCATGCAAATTATTGATGCATTAATTCCATTGGTAGTACTCATTGCCATGGGGTATGTATTAAAGCGGTATCGCTTTTTAACGGTAGAATTTTGGCAAGGCGCTGAAAGACTGAATTATTGGATTTTGTTTCCTGTTTTGCTGTTCAGTAGTCTAGCCACCGTTCATTTTAATGTCGGGCAAGTCTTGCCAGCGCTTGCTGTGGTCTTTAGTGTGACCTTGCTGATGAGTGTGGTGCTGTGGGTATTAAAAGCGGTGTATGGTACGCCTGTGGCGCAATTTGGCGTCTATTTGCAGAGTCATATTCGTTTCAATACTTATATTGGTTTGACCAGTATGGCTTTGATTTTTGGCGCTGCAGGGATGCAAGTCTTTGCCATGATTATTGCCTTTGTTATTCCTTTAGTGAATGTACTTTCCGTACTTGGTTTTTCTCAAGGGCAGGGACTGTCTTATAAAAATATTGCGTGGTCTGTTGCGAAAAATCCACTGATTCTCGCCTGTCTGGTCGGGATCATTTTTAATTTTTCAGGTATGCATTTGTCCGAGAGCATTAACCAATCTTTAAAGCTAGTAGCAGGGATGAGCCTCCCGCTTGGGCTATTGTGTGTGGGCGCAGCACTCCAGTTTGATGCGTTAAAATATGCTGGCCGAGCGCTAATTTTAAACACTTTTGGGCGTTTAATCTTGGTGCCTATTTTGGCCTATGTAGGCTGTCTTTTATTTGGTTTAGCAACATTTGAAACCATGATTGTGGTGGTATTCTTCTCACTGCCGACGGCCTCAGCAGCCTATGTCCTAACCAAATATTTTCAAGGGGACAGCCAGCTCATGGCAGCAATCATTAGTTTGCAAACTTTGTGCTTCGGTTTGACTTTTCCACTTTGGATGTGGTTTTTACAGACATAAAAAATGCCAGTTCTATCGTACTGAGCTGGCATTTTAAAATTGCTGTTTTTGAAGAGTTAGGCAAATTTAGCCAAGACTTCTAAAAACGGTGCTGCCTGACGTGGGTAAGCGGCAATTACGTCATGGATGCGCTGACCTTCGGGATTGGTAGCGTTAATGTCGCGACCATCCGTTTTAAATTGGGTGAGCAGTCGCTCATAATCACTTGGGCGCATGTGTTTAAATGCATGGTACAACACATGAAAATCGCCATTCACACCTTCAGGAGGAAGCTGAGTTAAGTAGGCAAATACACGCTCATCTGACCATTCTTCATTGAACGTTGCTGGCTGAGATAATGCCATAGCAATCTCCTTGCTGGTTTAATCATTAAAAAAGGCAAAATATGAGAGACAAAGAAAATACTTTCTTGTGTCTGCGCATATTCTGCCTTGATTCAATTTGCTTGACTAATCAAAAATCAGATTAACGTTCTTCAGGCAAATTGATATTCATTTCAAGCATTTCAATATTCGCTTCAGAACGGACAGCCATTTGAATGTGCTGTTCATCTACACCGCGAACATAGCGATTCACCACTTGCATGATTTCTTTCTTCATTTGGTCGATTTTGTCTTGGCTAAGACGTTTACCTAAACCACTTTCAGATGCTACGATGACTTTCAAACGATCTTTCGCTGTTTGAGCACTAGACGGTTTTTCATCATTACTAAAAAGCTTACTCCAAAATCCTGCCATGTCTACGCTCCAAATAATCGTGCTAACCAGCCTTTAGGCTTCACGGTAATGTGACGGTAAGGACGTTCTTCACCTAAGAAACGTGCCACAAGGTCATCATAGGCTTGGCCTGCTGATTCTTCAGTAAAGAGAATCACTGGTTTACCTTCATTCGATGCTTGTAAAACGCTCTTACATTCAGGAATCACTCCCAAAGTTGGCACACGTAAAATATCTTTAGAAATGTCGTCAATGGTTAACATTTCTTGTTTATCAGCACGTTCAGGGTTGAAGCGTGTGATACACAAGTGTTTACGAATACGACCTTCATTCATTTCAACTTTTTTGGTTTTGCTGTCGAGCATACCAATAATACGGTCAGAGTCACGTACAGATGAAATTTCAGGGTTGGTCACAATAATCGCTTCATCGGCATGGTACATTGCTAAAATTGCACCGCGTTCGATACCTGCAGGTGAGTCACAAATAATGTAGTCAAACTCTTGTGACAACTCATCCATGACACGTGCTACGCCTTCATCAGTTAAGGCATCTTTATCACGGGTTTGCGACGCAGGTAAAATATATAAATTCTCGATATCTTTATCGCGGATAAGCGCTTGTTGTAATCGAGCTTCGTTATTTAATACATTGACAAAATCATACACAACGCGGCGTTCACAACCCATGATCAAATCAAGGTTACGTAAACCTACGTCAAAATCGATCACAACAGTTTTGTGACCACGTAGGGCTAAACCTGTTGCAAAAGATGCGCTTGTCGTAGTTTTGCCTACGCCACCTTTGCCTGATGTTACGACAACAATTTTCGCCACCGAATCCACTCCTGTTATGGTTTAAATCCCCTTATTTATCATTTGGGGCTTTTGGTGTTTATTTATACATTAAAATTCAAGCGCTTCAAATACAAGCTCTTGTTGATCATTTAAGTAAATATGTGTTGGGCGTTTTAAATGCTGCGCTGGAATATCATCTGCAACACAATAGGTCCCTGCAATTGAAACCAATTCAGCTTCTAAAGCATGACAGAAGATGCGTGCAGCGCTGTTTCCGCCCGCGCCGGCAATGACTCTACCACGAGCACTGCCATAAATATGTATATTTCCTGAAGCAATCACTTCCGAGCCACTGTTAATGCCTGCGGTAATAATGATATCGCCTTGATTTTGAACCAAGCACTGACCTGTACGTAAAATTTCGTCATGGTATGAAGTTGCATGACGAATAACAGGTACTGGCATAACTGGCGTATTGGTCGAAGCTGTCGCAGCAGGAGCAGGGGCTTCAACCACTTGCTCTTTGGTTGCTTTGACTTCTTGAAGTTGCGAGCTAATACCATGACCTTGCGCGGGAATCACAGGGAACTGAATGGCACGGGCCTGTTCAGCCAAAATTCCTTCTTGTACTGCCATTGGCTGTACATCCAGATCCAGTAATAATTGAATCAAGGAAATTAGCTCTTGCTCCACGCTACTTTCCAGAACAACTAACGCTCCAGCAGTCGATGCATTTTGTAATGTTTTACTTAATTGCTGTCGGATTGCATCATGATCATTGGTGTCAAGGGTAATGCGAATCGCATTGACCATTCTGCCAGTTATCCGGATATCAGCCATAATTTTTCCTTAAGACTTCTCAGATTTATTTTTTACTAAAGAAGTGATGTTGTAAATAGAGCAAATCCTAGAACAAAATGAAGGATTGCACTAGCTGCGTTTGTAATATTTTTACCTTAATGCTTATTCTTTGGCTTGATCATCTTTTTCAAGCTCTTCTAACCACTGTTTCACCTTAACTTGCTTGCGAATGGCATCCAAACTTTCATAAACAACAGACTCAACCAACTGTTCCAAAGACTGATTATCGATTTTTAAATCACTGACTTTTTCAGCTATCAAGCGATAAGTGGCATTGGGCTGTGCTGCATTTCCCACCACCATCGGTTCCAGTAAACCTTGTGTGATGTTTTCACCAAGTCGTTGTCCGATACTTTGAATTTGTTGCTCAATTCTTCCACCCACAATTGGGATTAAACGCAGTAATTGGGTCAGTTCAGGGGTATCTTCAATCGCACGATTCACAATCAGACCGACATTTTGGGCAATGAAATACTGTCGCTGTTTCAGTTCGGTGGCGAGAGATTCTTGTAAAATTTCAGCCAATGCTTGTGCAAATAAAGCCCGATGATGATCGACCAGGTCATGGATAATTTTTTTATGGGTAGAGCTGGTATTTAATTCGTGCTTCACCCCATCTAATACAGTAATCACGACGCGGTCAGAGAGTTCTTCCATCACTACTCGGTAGTAAAATTTGGCCTTGGTTTGTACCGACTCAGGAATTACGTTATAGCCTAATTCATGTAGTCGAAAAGCAATCACCCCTGCACGAAATAATCTTAAAAAACGTAAATGAGGAATAATCGCTAAAATTTCGTACCAATGAATAAAGGGAAAGAAAAACCAGCGACGATGGTGTCGATACACGATGGCAATGCCCCAACGCACCAATAATTCAGTAATCAAGAACAGAATAAACCAAGCTTCTGTGGTGATAACCCACGGATGCAAATGCTCACGATAGAAGCTTAAGACACTTTCTAGGTGAATGGCATGGAAAAACCATCCACCGATATTGCTCATGATAAAAAAATTAGCACATAAACAAAACAAGTTAAAAATGATGAGAAACACCATAAAAATGTCATAGATCAAAAACAGTTTGAAATACAAACTTTGTGGATCAACCTGATGATATTTAGACTTTTTGACTTGGTTATTCTGCATCATGCATAGACCCTTACTGGGTTAAATTGGACATTGAGTATTTGGCTTTCATTTTTTCAATCAACTGGTCTTTTTCAGTCCAAAGTTGATCGACCCACTGTTGGAATTGTTCACGAAAGTCTGCATCGTCTTCATAGTTTCCAGCGAGGACCCATGCAGGAATATCAATTTTACGCAAATTGACCGCAATCCGTGGGACTTCCCCGAGCCAAAATTCGCTATAGCCAGGCGCGCCGTCGGGATAAACAATGGTCATATCTACCAAGGCATCAATGTCATTACCTAAAATACTTAAGGCCAAGGCCAAGCCACCCGCTTTCGGTTTAAGTAAATTTTGGTAAGGCGACTGCTGCTGTGCATGTTTTTCTTGCGTAAAACGCGTGCCTTCCAAATAGTTTAACAGGGTAAAGGGTTGGCTAAGCAGTTGTTCACAAGACTTGCGTGCCTCTTCCATATCGCGTGTTTTCAACGCAGGATTTTTCGCAATTTGTTCTTTACTATGCCGCTTCATCATCGGGAAGCCTAGAATTTTAAAAGCTTGGCCGACAAATGGAATAAAAATAAGTTCCCACTTGGTAAAAAAACGGGTGAGGGGCATACGGGTTAAACCAAAATATTGGTTAACCGTGGTGTCGACCCAACTTTGATGGTTGCAAGTCATGAGGTAACGGCCCTGCATACTTAGCTCAAGATCATCGTCGACAGAAATGTCCCATTTTGTGTTGGGTAAGACATGATCGATTAAATAATTGTTCACAGCGAGCCAACTGTTGGTGATTTGAATATTGGTCTCATCCACCTTTTTAGATTTTTTAAACAGTTTGGTCAGGCCAAGCGCAAGCACTGGCGGGCCATGAAAAAAAGTACTGCCTGTAATGACTGAACCAACAGTTAAACCACGTGTGATTTTTTTTAATAAAGGTTGTTTTTGGTTTGGTGATGACATAAAAATAAACCCTAAAATATAATGCGTTTCGCAACTCGTTCTATTTCTAAAGGTCAATATAGTACGGGATGATCAAATAGAAAAGCACCAAACATTAACTGTGTAGAAATTGTGACGAAGAAAGCCTTGAAAAGGAAATTTTTTATTACATATTGTAAATAAAGGCTTTATTATTAACAAAAAATCAATGGTCTAGATCATCGTTTTACGACAATATTCGTTCTATAAACAAAACACACAAAGAAGGAGGCATGCGATGCGTGCACTAGCAATTTCCGCAGTCGTTGGGGCAATGGTTCTTACAGGTTGTCAAAGCACTGGTAATAACATTGGTGGTGTAGAATACGATAAAGCTGCTTTAGGAACCTTAATTGGTGCTGCTGCGGGTTATGGTATTTCTAAAGGAAGTGCAAATACTAGCCGTCAAAACAACCGTGCTGCAGCGATTGGCGCAGTTGTCGGTGGTGCGACTGGTGTTTACCTTGACAACAAAGAGAAAAAACTTCGTCAACAAATGGCGGGTACTGGTGTAGAAGTTAACCGTAATCCAGATGGTTCTGTAGGTTTGGTTATGCCGGGTAACATTACTTTTGATACCAACAAATCAAACATCAAGCCGAACTTCTATTCAACTTTAAACAAAGTTGCGCAAACCCTAACTGAAGATAACAAGAGCGGTATTCTTGTAACAGGTTATACAGACAGTACAGGTAATGATTCAATCAACATTCCTCTGTCTCAAGCGCGTGCGCAATCTGTAGCAAGCTACTTGGCATCTCAAGGTGTTTCTACAACACGTATTAATGCACAAGGTCAAGGTTCAGCAAACCCAATCGCGTCTAACGCAACTGCTGAAGGCCGTGAGCAAAACCGTCGTGTAGAAATCAGCATCTACGCAATTCAATAATTTTTATTGAAGACTGAAAAACCACCTTCGGGTGGTTTTTTTATGATTGTTAAAATATGAATTTGCATTATGCATCTGTTGCGGAGATGACTATAATCGAGCTCGGAATGAAATAGAGGAAAGACTATGTCACTGGCAAGTCAATTAAACGACAAGCAACTTGAAGCCATGAAATACACTCAAGGACCCTTGTTAGTACTTGCAGGGGCTGGTTCAGGTAAAACTTCGGTGATTACCCGTAAGATTGCCTACTTGGTGAAACACTGCGGCATTCCTGCTTATCGTATTACCGCGATGACGTTTACCAACAAAGCAGCACGTGAAATGAAAGAACGTGTCACCAAGCTGCTGTCACGTGAAGAGGCAAAAGGGCTTTCAGTCTCGACCTTTCACACCTTCGGTCTAAACATGCTGCGTTTAGAGCTGAAACACACACCATTAAAAAATAATTTTTCTATTTTAGATGCGGACGACTGTAAGCGTATTTTGATGGACTTGATGCACCGTGACAATTTATCCGGTGCGGAAAGTAAAGAACTGATTGCCAAAGCCATGAAGATGATTTCAGATTGGAAAAATGATCTGATTCCACCTGAGCAAGCACACACCACCTGTGAAACCGCAGAAGATGTTCAGTTTGCGCACTTGTATCAACTGTATGAGCGTAATTTACGGGCCTATAATGCGGTCGATTTTGATGACCTGATCGTGATGCCGACGCGTCTTTTACAAGAAAATGCAGAAGTACGTGAGCGCTGGCAAAATCGCATTCGCTATTTATTGGTCGATGAGTATCAAGACACCAACACCGCACAGTATATTTTGGTGAAATTGCTGGTCGGGGTGATGGGACAGTTCACAGCGGTGGGTGATGATGATCAATCGATCTACGCATGGCGTGGTGCCAAGCCTGAAAATATGGCTTTGCTGAATGAGGATTTTCACAATTTAAAAGTGATTAAACTCGAACAGAACTATCGTTCGACCAGTCGTATTTTGAAAGCGGCGAATACCGTGATTGGTAACAATCCGCATATTTTTGATAAAAAACTGTGGTCAGATAAAGGACATGGTGAAGTAATTCGAGTGATTACGTGCCGCAATGATGACGATGAGTCAGAACGCGTAGTGAAAGACTTAATTACCCATAAACTGATGAATGGTAAAAATTGGAAGGATTACGCGATTTTGTATCGGGGGAACTTCCAAGCACGAGCACTGGAAACACAACTGCGTCAAATGCAGATTCCATATAAATTATCGGGTGGTCAGTCGTTCTTCGGACGGGCTGAAATCAAAGACGTGATGAGCTATTTGCGCGTCATTATTAACCCTGAAGATGACAGTGCATTTTTGCGAATTATCAATACACCTAAACGTGCCATTGGGCCTGTGACTTTAGAAAAGCTGGGTCTGTTTGCACAAGAAAATCATTTGTCGTTGCTCTCTGCAGCGGGTGATCAGCGTCTCACCATGGTGATTCCTAAAAAAGCCACCACACAGTTGGCGGAGTTTGCAGACTTCATTACCACCTTCACTCGTGAGTTGCTTGAGGATGATGAACCTGTGCCCATTATCCGTAAGATGATGGTTGAAGCAGGCTATATCGACTATGTCAAAGAGTCTGCGGCGACGCCTGCACAGGAAAAAACCAAGCTAGATAATATTGAAGTGCTGTATAGCAGTATTCAAAGTTTGATTAACCGTGCTGAAGATGTTGATGAGAAAAACATTGAAAGTGTAATTCGTAAAATGGTGTTGCTAGATATGTTAGAGCAGCAGCAAGAAGAAGAAGACACTGACAAAGTAAACTTGTTGACGCTGCATGCATCCAAAGGTCTTGAGTTTCCATATGTTTATCTGATTGGTCTTGAGGAAGAATTGCTGCCGCATAAAAACTCGATTGCCGCCGATACAGTTGAGGAAGAGCGTCGCCTGATGTACGTGGGCATTACCCGTGCCCGTCAGGGTTTAACTATCACGCTTGCAGAACAACGTAAGGCAGGCGGTCAAATGAAGCAAATGACACCAAGCCGTTTCTTGGATGAGTTGCCGCAAGATGAGTTGGAGTGGCTGGGGCGTAAAAAGAAACTAGCGGGCAATGTCGATCCGAAATTACAAGCGCAGCATTATTTAGACAATTTACGTGCGTTGATTAAGCGCTAAATATTTTTTTGTTTTAGAAATTCATTGTACTAGGAAAAAGAGAATGAAAGTTCAGGTTAAAGTGTTGGATTCACGTTTAGGCAATGAATGGCCAATGCCAACTTATGCGACAACGGGTTCAGCAGGCTTAGACCTTCGTGCATGTGTTGATGCTGCGACCGTCATTGAACCGGGACAAACTGTTTTGGTCAAAACAGGTCTGTCGATTTATATTGAAGACCCACACTTTGCAGGTTTAATTTTACCGCGTTCAGGCCTAGGTCATAAGCACGGCATTGTTTTGGGTAACTTGGTGGGATTAATTGATTCGGACTATCAAGGTGAGTTAATGGTTTCAGTTTGGAACCGTAGTCAAACTGCTTTCAGTTTAGAACCGGGTGAACGTCTTGCACAGTATGTACTCGTACCTGTGATTCAAGCACAGTTTGATATTGTGAATGAGTTTGAAGCGACAGAACGTGGTGCAGGTGGTTTTGGACATACTGGTCAAAACTAATCTGTCAGTGATAAATTAAAACAACAAAGCCTCTCCTTGAAAGAGGCTTTGTTGTTTTAATGCTGAATGATCATTTTTAGTTCATAAAAAGTTACAACTCTTTTTTGAATCCTTAGTAAAATTAAATGCAGCGTTAAGCATAAAAACAAGGGCAGTTGATAATGAATTGCTCAAAATGAATAAATTAGAAGTTAGACCTATGGATTTTCAGCCAAAATTTCCTGCACATATTTTTCGTGCCTATGACATTCGTGGCAAATTGGATGTCATGAGTGCTCAGCTGATTCGTGCCATTGCACAGGCGCTCGCAACGCAATACTTAAATGCTGGGCAGACACGTCTAGCCATTGGTTATGATGCCAGACAAAGTAGTCCTGCCTTTGCAGAAATTATTTACAAAGAATGTCTTACACAGGGCTTAGATGCGAAAATTATCGGATGTTGTGCTAGCCCTGTGTTGTATTACACGGCACGCCAGTTTGATGGCAATGGAATTATGGTGACAGCCAGCCACAATCCGAAGTCGGATAATGGGATCAAATGGATTATACAAGGTGAGCCTCCTTTACCTGAGGCAATCCAACAGGTGGCACGCGATGCAAATGAATATTTTGACAGCCATGCAGAGATGAACTGGCAAATGTTGTCACATCAGATCGTGCCTGAATATTGTCTGGCTTATCAGGTGGCATTGCTCAATGATATACAGCTCATGCCTCAACCTCGACCCTATAAAGTTGTGGTGGATGGTTTATACGGTTCAGCGGGGCGTTGTGCCGTTTTGGTCTTAAAGAAACTCGGCTGTGAGGTGCATGCTTTACGCTGTGAGGCTAATGGTGAATTTCCTGAACATGCCCCCGATCCATCTCAAGCCAAACATCTAAATCTGCTGCGTAACGCCGTGCAGCAACAGCATGCCGATATCGGTATTGCCTTTGATGGTGATGGTGATCGTGTTGTATTGATTGATGAAAAGGGCGTAATCATTTCAGCAGACCGTTTATTGTCCTTGTTTGCGCACATGTGTTTGGCTGATCATCCAGCACATGAAGTGGTTTTTGATGTGAAATGTTCCACGATGGTTCGAAATACCGTATTGGCTCATCACGGTATTCCAAAAATGATTCGCACAGGCAGTTCTTTTTTGCGTAAATATTTGGCGCAATCTGAAGGAGATGCTGTTTTTGGCGGTGAGTATGCAGGGCATTATGTGTTTAATGATGGTCGTGGTTTTGGTTATGACGATGGTTTATATGCCGCACTACGTGTGTTGGAATACTTAAGCTTGAAGCAATGCACTTTGTCGGAAGCACTGGCAGACTACCCAGAACGTGCCAGTACAGAAGATATTTATATCAGCACCCATCAGATTTCCCCGGCGCTGGTTTTAGCGAATGTGGAAAAACAAAGTCAGCACTTTCAAGCGGAAATGAGTAAAATTGATGGCGTAAGACTTGATTTTGAGGATGGATTTGGCATTATTCGAGCATCGAATACGGGCGAGTATTTTACTGTGCGTTTCGACGCGGACAGTGATCAGCGGCTCCATCAAATTCGCCATAACTTTGTGCACATGCTGACGGCAGATTATCCGCAGATTGCACAAGACCTATTAGACGCCCATTAAGGAGAGGCACATGCCACATCAACATACTGGCCTCGACAAAGCACAAGTTCTGACTGAAGCTTTGCCGTACATTCAACGTTTTGCTGGAAAAACGCTAGTAGTGAAATATGGTGGCAATGCAATGACCGATCCTGAGCTTGAGAGCTCGTTTGCACGTGACATCGTTTTGTTAAAAACCGTCGGTTTAAATCCAATCGTGGTGCATGGCGGTGGTCCACAAGTGGATTCATTTTTAAAGCAATTGGGGCGTGAGTCGGACCGTATTGATGGCATGCGAGTGACCGATCCAGCGACCATGGAAGTGGTTGAAATGGTGTTGGGCGGTAGTGTGAATAAATCTATCGTGAATTTGATTAACCAACATGGTGGTCGTGCCATTGGTTTAACGGGTAAAGATGGTAACTTACTGCGTGCACAAAAGTTACTGATGGAAAAAACGGCGGAAGATGGCACGGTACAAAAAATTGATCTTGGCCTAGTGGGCGAAGTGACCAGTGTTAAAACCGATGTATTGGAAATGTTTACCAGTGGTGATTTTATTCCTGTGATTGCACCATTAGGTGTGGATGAAGAGGGCAATACTTATAACATCAACGCTGATTTGGTGGCTGGAAAAGTGGCTGAAGCCCTCGGTGCTGAAAAGCTGATTTTGTTGACCAATATTTCAGGTGTTTTAGATGAAAATAAAAACCTGCTCACCGGTCTAACCACTCAAGAAGTTGACCGCCTCATTGAAACGGGCGTGATTTATGGCGGTATGATTCCGAAAGTGGGTTGTGCTCTAGATGCGGTGAAAGGTGGTGTGGTAAGCGCGCATATTGTGGATGGTCGTGTGCCACATGCAACGCTGTTGGAGATTTTCACCGATCATGGTGTCGGTACATTAATTACCAATCGCAGTAATAAGCACTAAATATTTTGAAAAGCCTCCTCAGAGGCTTTTTTTAGGCCTATGCATTTTATAACAATAGTTTTATGCGTGAATGTGTTCGGGTTATGAAGCATTGTGAATTGCAAGCCAGTCAGGACTCATGCACAATAAAACCATCATAAATAAATATGTTTAAATAAGATCAATATTATGTGCCAACTGCTCGGAATGAACTGTGCAACACCGACTGATATTACCTTTTCATTTCGAGGCTTTTCACAGCGCGCGGGGATTACTTCAGACCATTGTGACGGTTTCGGGATTGCTTTTTTTGAGGATAAAGCCTGCCGTTTATTCGTGGATAATCAATCTGCAGTTGAATCGCCGATTGCTGAATTAATTCGTAATTATCCGATCAAATCACGCAATGTGATTGCACATATCCGCAAAGCGACACAGGGAAAAATTAACTTAGAAAACTCACATCCATTTAGCCGTGAGTTGTGGGGACGACAGTGGATTTTTGCGCATAATGGCGATTTGCATAACTTTGATCCTGTACTGTCAGGACGCTTTACGCCAGTTGGTAATACCGACAGCGAACGTGCATTTTGCTATTTACTGGACCAACTGGTGAATAAGTTTGGCTATACCGAGCCAAGTCTAGATCAAGTTTTTGATTTATTAACTGATGTTTCTCCACGAATTGCAGAGCATGGCACGTTCAATTTCTGTTTATCGAATGGACAAGCCCTGTTTAGTTATGCCATTACCAAACTGCATTGGTTGGTGCGTGAGTACCCATTTAAACCTGCGCAGCTGATCGACATTGATGTTGAAGTTGATTTTAGTCAAGTCACTACCGCTGAGGACCGCGTGGCCGTGATTACTACGGAACCGTTGACTCAAAATGAAGCGTGGACAGCCTTTGCACCCGGTGAAATGATTTTATTTCAATATGGCAAAGCGATCCGCCACCAAATGACCCATGTGGAACGTTTAATCCGAGAAGCTAAAGATCCCTCTTTAAAACGCGTTACTAAAGCAGATAAATATTAATTTATTTCAAAATGATTAGAATATGAAAGCATGTTGATAATAATATAAAACATGCTTTTATTTTGGTACATACTTATAAAATAATAAAATTGATTAAATAATAACTGATTCTTTTGGTCGGATTTAAATTTATTTACTTATTTAAAATAAATACTTAAGTTTAATTTAATGAAAATAGTATAAAACCAACCAATTTGATTCACTTTTATTTTTAATTCTAATCGATATGATTAATTCATGTAATTAATCTATTAATTTTTATTGGGTGGTCGGAATGATAATGAAGTGGGTTCCAGAATATAATACTGGTATCGATGTGATTGACGATCAACACCGTCGTATTCTCGATTATATCAATGAAATTGATGCGATTGATGTCAATACTGACCGTGAACGCGTCAAACAGATTTTAGAAAATATTATTGATTACACACAGTCTCACTTTACTTTTGAAGAGTCTCTCCAAGAAGAAGCGGGTTATAAATATCGTGTACCGCACAAACGTGTACATGATTTATTTATTAAAAAAATTGAATCTTATCGTGATCGTTTTGAGTTGGGTCATTCAATCGAAGCTGAACTGCATGAAGTGTTGTCGAAATGGCTGATTAATCATATCCAGCACGATGATGCAGATTATGTCGGTGCCGTAAAAGAAAATATGATGGGCATCATCAAAGAAAAAGAAAAGAAAAAAGGAAAAAATTGGTTTGCTCGTTTCTTTTCATAAGTGAGCCAAACGAGGGATAAAAACAATAAATTTTAATTATATTTAGCGCAGCAAATCATCAGTTTTGATGGTTTGCTTTTTGTTTTTGATTTTCATAAGCGAGCAAGGCAAAATAGCGCAAGACTTATTGAAGGAACGCATCATGCAAGACAATGCTCTGTCACGATGGTTATCGCCGCTGATGGCATTTTGTTTATCATTTATTATCATTGCCACACTTGCACCCTTGGTGGGAATTCAGGTTGAACGTCAGCTCGACTTTTGGTTACTTTGGTTAGTGACCATGGTGATCTTGGCTTTACCTGTGTGTTACTTAGAAATTGCCTTAGCCAAGCGTTCAAAAACCACGGCATTGAATGCTTTGTTGAGTTTGACGCGTGATGCCGATGCTTCTCAGACGTGGCGTCTTGTTGGATGGCTTGCTGTTGTCTTTATTCCTTTTTTAGCGGGCGGCATGTTGTCTAATGCTGCGCAATTATTAAATCAATATGCACTGGCCGATATGACATCGTCCGTGATCTTTATTACTTTGGCCGTGGTTGCCATCGCGTTGTCTTTTGCCCCACGTCTGTTGACCTTAGCGTTAACGGCGGTCGGTGTGCTGATCTCCTTAGTGCTTGCAAACCTCTCTGGTACAGGAACGGCTGAGTGGCAAGTGACGCCGGTTGAATTTTCAGAATGGGGCAGTGCAACGGTATTGGCTTTGGTGGCAAGCGGTTTAGGACTCGGCCTGTACTGGCAGAACAGTTTGGCACAAGTTCAACAGCAAGATGCTGCAAGCAAGACTGTTTTACCGATTTGGATTGCACAAATTTTAGCTGTGGTTGCTTTTGCATTTTTTGCAGTCCAAGCGGCATTACCTGCGTATGCGATTGCCTTAACTGCAGTTGCAGCGGCAGCCGTGCTGTTACAGATGGCACGTGAGCAGTTGGCACAGCGCCAGTTAAATATTGTGATTCAATGGATCGTATTGCTAGCTGCAACGTTGGTTTGGTTGATTCCAGCCACTGGCCCGATTTTTAACATCTTACTGATGCTGTGGGGCTTAGTGATTTGTTTGATTTATGCCATTTTTGCCGGTTGGATTATGAAAATTAGCCATTTACGTAAGTCGATGAACTTTAGTAATGAAGCTTTTTATAATATTTGGCGCATTGCCGTGCGTGTGGTATTACCTGTTTCTATCGTATTGGCAATTGTAGCCGTACTTGGAAAACTGATCTAATGCGCATGCTTCAACAAGTCTGGGTTGCTTATGCAACAGCAGACCAGCAGTTTCATATCAGTGTGCCATTTTCTGAAGGAATGACGGCGCAGGATGCGATTCAACTGAGTGGTATAGGTTCGCAGGTTGAATTGCCTGAGCCTTTACAATTGGGCATCTTTGGTATCCGCTTGAAAGATCTTCAACAGGTTTTGCAAGTAGGGGATCGTGTTGAAATTTATCGTCCTTTGAGCATTAATCCTAAAGATATTAGAAGGATACGTGCACAAAATAATCCTGTGGGTCGCTTTGCAAAAGGCAATCGCTTAAAACAATCGAAATGATATGAAAAACCCCTCAGTTGAGGGGTTTCTTTTTTAGAATAAGGCTTTATAGTGGGGGCGCGTTTAGAATCGCTTCTTTCGATGCTGGTAAGCCCGGCTGAGATGCAGGAATGGTTTCTAAGCCTTCAATTTTTTGCACAATACCGTTTGGGTCGAAATAGACTTTCAGGTGTTGACCTTGTGCAGCAGGAATCTTGGCTTTTTTAGCATACGTTCCTGGGGTATAATTGTAGATGTAGTCCCAACGTAGCGGATTCATTGGATCTGAAACTGTCGGGCTGCCAAGCAAAAAGCGAACTTGTTGATGGCTCATGCCAACTTGTATTTTTGACGCTTGTGCTTGAGTTAATGGCGTACCTTGAGGAATATCAACTTTATAAACGCCCAAGGTCGAACAGCCTGCGAGCAGTGAAGTGACGAATAACGCCAACATGATTTTTTGCATTTTGCTACACTATCCCAAATTAATTATGATGCAATTGAGCCACGGATAGATCATACTGCATCTACACTTTGTTGCATATTCTAACTTTAAATTTGTTGAGAGACCTTTTTACATGCCAATTTCAAATCAAGATCTACGCAAAGCTGGACTTAAAGTTACACTTCCACGAATTAAAATATTAGAACTACTAGAAAATTCAAAGCAACACCATTTAAGTGCGGAAGATATTTATAAGACTTTACTTGAACAAGGTGAAGATGTCGGTTTAGCAACTGTTTACCGCGTGTTAACGCAGTTTGAAGCAGCGGGCATTATTCAGCGCCATCACTTTGAAAATAACCATTCTGTTTTCGAAATCATGCAAGACGATCATCATGATCATATCGTTTGTCAAAACTGCAACAAAGTGGTTGAGTTTAGCAACGAAGTGATTGAGCATGAGCAGCACGAAGTTGCTGAAAAGCATGGCTTTACTTTAACAGGTCACTCACTCAACCTATATGGTTACTGTGATGCTGCGGAGTGCCAAGAAGCACTTCGTAAAAAGTAATAACTTAGACCTAAAAAAGGGCTTCATGAGAAGCCCTTTTTTATTGCTTAAAGAAATGCTTAAGCTTGTCCGTCAAACGTGATGTTTGCACTGGCATGCAATAGACGATCACCGCCTTCTTCAGACAACTTGATTTGTAAGCGTAAGTCGTTTGGAGAGTCGGCGTGTTTCAGCGCATCTTTATAGGTAATCTGCTTAGCTTTGTACAAATCGAATAAGGCTTGGTCAAAAGTTTGCATACCAAGTTCACGAGAACGCTTCATCAGGTCTTTAATTTCGTGGATTTCACCTTTACGGATCAAATCGGAAATTAACGGTGAGTTAATCAAAATCTCAATTGCAGCACGACGAGAATTGCCGTCTGGTGTTGGAATCAACTGCTGAGCAACCATCGCTTTAAGGTTTAAAGACAAGTCCATAAACAATTGGCTATGACGGTCTGCTTCAAAAAAGTGAATAATACGGTCGATGGCTTGGTTGGCGTTGTTGGCGTGTAGCGTTGCAAATACCAAGTGACCTGTTTCAGCAAAGGCAATCGCATAATCCATGGTTTCACGGGAACGAATCTCACCAATCAGGATCACATCGGGTGCCTGACGTAAGGTGTTTTTCAGCGCGATTTCAAAAGAGTCAGTATCAATGCCCACTTCACGTTGGGTAATGATACAGCCTGCATGCTCATGAATAAATTCAATTGGGTCTTCAATGGTAATGATATGGCCTTTCGAGTTTTGGTTACGGTAACCAATGATCGAAGCCAAAGAGGTCGATTTACCCGTACCTGTTGCACCTACAAAGATGATGATGCCACGTTTGGTCATGGCCAACTCTTTGAGCACAGGCGGGAGTTTTAACTCGTCCATGGTTGGAATTTGCGTCTCAATCCGACGCAAAACCATGCCTGGCATATCACGCTGTTGAAAGGCACTGACACGAAAACGTGCCGTTTTATCCCGATTCATAATCGCGAAGTTGCACTCATGTGTATCTGCAAATTCTTTACGCTGCTTTTCACTCATAATCGAGTTGAGCAGTTGCCCCGCGACATCACCCGTCAGCTTACCCTTAGCCACAGGCACAATTTGACCGTTAATTTTCATGGAAGGTTCAACATCAGCAGTGATAAATAAATCCGACGCTTTTTGTTGAATCATATAATTGAGTAAGTCGTTAAAATCCATATCTATACCCCAAATCCATTGTTTTCTTATAAGAAGGTTTCAGGTTGCTTGGCAGCTGTACGCGCAGTCTGTGGACTGATCACCCCTTTGGTGACCAAGTTTTTCAGACTTTGATCCAGTGTGGTCATACCGTAGTTTGCACCAGTCTGAATAGCAGAATACATCTGTGCCACTTTGTTTTCACGAATTAAGTTACGAATGGCAGGAATACCAATCATGATTTCATGCGCGGCAACACGACCACCGCCATTTTTCTTGAGTAAGGTTTGAGAAATCACGGCTTGTAGCGATTCAGATAACATGGCACGAACCATGTCTTTTTCTTCAGCAGGGAATACGTCAATCACACGGTCAATGGTTTTTGCCGCAGAGGTGGTATGTAGTGTACCGAAGACCAAGTGACCCGTTTCAGCGGCAGTGAGCGCCAAACGAATGGTTTCAAGGTCACGCATCTCACCCACGAGGATAATATCGGGGTCTTCACGGAGTGCAGAACGCAGTGCTTCGTTAAAACCATGCGTATCACGGTGTACTTCACGTTGGTTGATCAAGCATTTTTTTGACTGGTGTACAAATTCGATTGGGTCTTCAACCGTTAAGATATGGTCATAGCGGTTATCGTTAATATAATCGATCATTGCCGCCAAAGTGGTAGATTTACCAGAACCAGTAGGCCCCGTCACTAAAACTAAACCACGTGGTAATTCACACAACTCTTTAAAGGTTTGCCCTAAACCTAAGTCTTCCATGGTCAGGACTTTAGAAGGAATGGTACGGAATACTGCACCTGCACCGCGGTTTTGGTTGAATGCGTTCACACGAAAACGAGCAATACTTGGAACTTCAAAGGAAAAGTCCGTTTCTAATTTTTCTTCGAAATCACGACGTTGTTTGTCATTCATGATGTCATAGACCAGTTTATGCACTTCTTTGTGTTCTAAAGCTGGTAAATTGATACGACGAACTTCACCATCGACACGAATCATCGGTGGCATACCTGCAGATAAGTGTAAATCTGATGCCCCGTTCTTAGCCGAAAAGGCTAGTAATTCTGTGATATCCATTATTTCCCCGAGTTCATTTAAATGCTAATTATTTTGATAGAATAATAAGGCTTTCAATCAACTTAACCAACAGTTTGTTGAAAGGCAAAGCAAAAAAGATGACCGAAATGAGACCCTCGTCAATGAATATCTTGCAAAATTCACGTCAATACGTGTTATCCCAAATTCAACAGGCCTGCGAAATTTCAGGTCGTGACGTGGAGTCTGTAGAACTTTTGGCGGTTTCTAAAACACATCCGAGCGAAGTGTTACGAGACATGTACGCTTGTGGTCAACGCGCCTTTGGTGAGAACTACCTACAAGAGGCTTTGCAGAAGATAGAGGCGCTACAAGATTTAGAGATCGAATGGCATTTTATTGGGCATGTACAACGCAATAAAACCAAACATTTGGCTGAACAGTTTGCATGGGTGCATGGAGTTGATCGTTTAATTATTGCAGAGCGTTTATCGGCGCAGCGTCTGATAACACAACCACCATTAAATCTTTGTCTACAGGTCAATATCGATGCTCAAGACAGCAAAGATGGCTGCCAACCTGATGAAGTTGCTGAGTTGGTAAAAAGTATCAGTCAGTTGCCTCACATCAAACTGCGTGGGTTGATGGTGATTCCTGCACCGAACAATACTCAAGCCTTTAAGGCGGCGAAAGTGTTATTTGACCAAGTAAAAGAGCTGCATGTTCACCCTGAAAACTGGGATACCTTAAGCATGGGTATGTCAGGCGATATGGTCGATGCAATTGCAGCTGGGTCGACTATGGTTCGCGTTGGAACCGCCTTGTTCGGAGCGAGAGATTATTCACAGCATTAAGTCTAAATAGGGCTTCTTGAGCTTAAAGGCAGTGAGAAGCGCTTAACTTACAATTATATAAAACTAATAGGCTGCTGAAAAAAATAGGCTTAATTTAAACTCATGAATTGAACCGTCTATAGATTAGACAGATGAACAATGATTGCCTGACAACGATAAAAATTGCATTTAGGATGAAGCCAAAATGAAAAAACTCTATTTATTTATCTCCCTGCTTTTGAGCTTATTTGTGGCAGCTTGTAGTAGTACAAATACCAAAATGAGTGAGATGAGTGCGGAATCTACGGTTCAGAATGCTCAGGTCGCTAAAAGTGAAAAATTAGGCACCAAGTGGGGCGATGAGATCAGTTCAAACGTCACGGAAGTCAATTTAAAACGTTTATCCAGTAGCCCAATTGCTGAATCACAAGTTCGCTATGCCAGCAAAAAATATGTGGGTAAGGCCGTGAATAGTCTGTCATTGGCGGCTGGAAAAATTAGCTTTTCGATTGTAGATGATGCACAGCGTCCACTGCCTTTATTTCGAGATGGTCAGCAGTATTATTTATCTGGTAAAGATGGACAAAGTTATCAGCTCAAATACCAGAACCATAGCAATAGCACGTTTGAAGTGGTTGCCAGTGTGGATGGTTTAGATGTTATTGATGGACGTGCAGCATCACGTAGCAATTCAGGTTATGTGCTTCGTCCACAGGGGGAGTTGATTATTGAAGGCTTCCGTAAGAGTGACTCTGCGGTAGCATCCTTTACCTTTAGTCGTCCTGAAGATGCCTATGCTGCAAACTCAGATCATGGTTCCATCCAAAATACAGGTGTGATTGGTACCGTGATCTATCCGTTACAGTCTATGGCGGCTACGGACAAAGCCGCAGATGCATCTAAATATGCACCTCCACCAAAAGCATTCCCAGCGGATTAAAGCATTCGTTTGGATCTCACAGGGAGCACTTACATTAAGTAGGATGCTCCCTTTATTTTTAACCGAGAGATAGTGCCTTAAAAACAGATCAAACTTTGACTTTCAAAAATCTGAAATTATCCCACCACTTCAATGGTACTGGCACCTGCACCCAAAGCTTTAACTTGGATTTGCACAGGAATACGCTCATGCATTTCTTGGATGTGTGAAATCAGCACCACTTTACGTCCTTGGTTTTGCAGTTGATCGAGAGCATTCATGACCATGTGAAGGGATGATGCATCTAAAGTCCCAAAGCCTTCATCAATAAATAGAGATTCGATTTTCATTGAGCCTGAGGCCATATTGGCAATGGCAAGAGATAGGGCAAGGGCAGTCAGGAAAGACTCGCCCCCAGAAAGTGATGCAACGGAGCGGGTCTCTCCATCCATATCATGATCAATAATAGCCAGACTCAGCGAATGTTCTAAACGCTTTAAGGTATAACGCTGTGAGAGTTGGTTAAGCTGTTGGTTGGCATGTTCCAGTAAAATATCGAGATTATATTGCTGTGCATAATCACGGAATTTTTTGCCAGTGGCATCTCCCATCAGACCTGAAATTTTCCCCCAACGGTGTTCTTCCTGTTGTATGGCTTGAATCTGATCTGCAAATTGCTTTTGTTTCGCGATATTTTGCTGATGCAACTCAAGTTTGAGTTTGAGTTGATCGCGTATTTCAAGTTGTGTTTGCAGTGCGACTTGATGCTCCTGCATTTGCTGTTGTAACTGTGTTGGGTCAATCTCAGGTTGCTGGCCCAGATGTTCACTCAACTGCTCTTGCATAGTTTTCAATGCAGCATGTGCTTCATTTACTAGGCGTTCTGCATGCTGTAATTTCTGACGAATGTGCTGTTCCTGAGCCGAGTTAATTTGAGCCAGCGCATCTAAATCAGGCTTATGGAAATCAGGATGCGCACTGAGCCAGTGTTGAAGGGTATTTTCTACTTGGCTGGCACTGGTCTGATTCTGCTGTAACTGGGCTTTGAGCTGTTCTAGCTGATTTTTTTCTTGTTCGAATTGATGGCGCAATTGATCAAAATGCTGTTTCAGCTGTTGATAATGGCTTTGCGTCTGCTGACGATATTGATCGTGCTGGATGAGCCACTCATTGGCTTTAATGTCAGTTAAGCCTGTCATTTGTTGGATTAATTGATTGGCTATTTCTGTATTTTGCTGTCCTCTTTGTTTGATCTCACTGAGCTGCTTGTTGGTTTCAGTGATGTGCCTACTGGTATTTTCGATATTCAGTTGATTGGTCTTGAACTGTTGCGTGGTTTGTTCGCATTGCTGACGCCATTGTTCCAACTGTTCCAGTTGTTGTGAACGGGTATTTAGACGTATCAAGATTTGCTGAGCGGTTTGGGTGGTCTGCTGTTGCCAAGTCGTTTTCTCAGCCTCAGATAAGCACTGCACGATATGCTGAACTTGGTTGTGCAAACCGTTCGCTGTTTGTAATAAATGTTCAATCTGTTGAATGTTTTGGATGCATTGTTGCTGGATTTTAATATTGTGTTGCAACAACTCAGACTGTTGTTTGAGTTGTTGCAAATCCAACTGATATTGCTGAGCCATTTGCATGAATAGACTCTTCAACTCCAATGCCGTTAGGGTGAAGTCGAGTGTCATATTTGCTGTTTGACTGTGCTCGATTAACACGTGTTGCAAAGTACTAATTTTTTCAGAAAGTTGCTGAATTAGAGTTTGGCGTTGTTCTATTTCAGTATTCAGTTTAGTCAGCTGTTGCTGCGCGCACTGCCAGTCATCAAAGCAATTCTGTTCTTTTAGCGTTGCCTGTTGTTCCTGCTGTTGTTGAAGCTCAAACAGGGCCTTGGAGAGCGCAGTATCTTCCACTTTATAAGGATGTGAGGTACTGCCACAGACTAAACAGGGTTCGCCGTCTTGGAGTGCCGAGCGTAAATCTTCGATATTTTCAGCATGTAAAAGTCGTTGTTGTTGCAAAACCTGTTGCAGTTGGATGCGTTCACTTTTGGCAGCCTGAAAGGCTTGTTCAGCTTGTCGGCTATTGTGTTGCACGGCTTGAAGCTGTGTTTTGGCGTTGTCGAGCTGTACTTGCTGTTCTGTAGATTCAGCCTGTAAGTCAAAAAACTGCTGAATTTTTTGCTGAATCAGCTCGAATTGACTGAGCTGATTGATTTTCAACTCGCGTTGCTGCTGTGTCTGCGCAACTTTGATTTCAAGCTGTTCGATCGTCCCGAACTGTTGTATCGACTGCTGTAATTGTTCTTTTTCTGATGCTAGCCGATGTTCCGTTTGAGCACGTGGCCCGAGTTGATGTTCAATTTTTTGATATTGATGAATGAACTGTTCTAGCTGTTGAGTATGGGCACTGAGGCCTTTGTCTAAGTTTACAAACTGTTGTGAGCTTTCCAGTTGCTGATTACACTCGGTTTGCTGTCGATCAATGTGTTGAATCTGCTGTTCAAGCTTTTGTTGTTGCTGGGTTAGGGGTAGCTTAGACTGCTCTAAAGCCTGCAATTTTTCCTGAACTTTCTTAAACTCAGCCCCAATAAAATCCCGTTCTTGAATACATTTACGTACCTCATTTAATGCATCATGATGGGTACGTTCAAACTGTTGTAGTTCATTCACTGCCATTTCAGCTTGCGTGAATTGGGCTTTTTCGCTTTCAAATGTAAGCTGTAAATGATCGAACAGTTGTTGCTGTTGTTGAATACGGGGCGTCAGTTGCTGCACCGTTTGCTGTAACTGTTGTTGCTGGAAGACCACAGCACGAATTTCAGAAAAGATCTCCAAACGAGCCAAGTGTTCGCGCTCAGGAGCTAAATCTTGTTGTAACTTGCTTTGCGTATCGAAGAGTTGTTGTTTGCTAATGATTTCACTGTCGAGTTTATGTTTGCGTTCAAACCATTGTTGTTGTTTTTCTAGTTGCGACTTTTGAGCTTCAAGCTGTTTATAATCCCTGTCACACTGCTGAAACTGTATCGATAACGCTGTGACTTGTTCATCAGTTAACAGTTCAATATGACCCAGTACATTTTCCAGTTCTTTGCGCTGCGTGGCGACAGATTTGGTTTTCTCATAAGCCAGTTGACCAATTTTCCCAAAAATAGCGGAATTGGTTAGATATTCCAGCAACTCACCGCGTTCATTGTCCCGTGCTTTTAAAAAAACGGTGACCTCAGATTGGGCCAATAAAACGGCACGAGTAAATTGTTCAAAACTGAGCTGAGTGATGCGTTTGATATTTTCATCGACGGCTTTGGCTTTATCCGCAACCACAACACCATCGGTGACACATTTTAAAGAGCGCTGCACACTTTGCAGTTTACCATCGGCTTTTTCCCGCGAACGTTTTAATTCCCAACGTGCAATATAGCGTTTTTGGTCTTGTGCAATAAAGCAAAGCTCGGCATAACCATGTGCAGTGCCACGACGCAGTACGGTCAATGGAGAGTTGGTGAGCAGCTCTGAGCCATCGACATCTTGAAGTTTCCCATCACTGTCTTTTAGCCGTGGAATACGGTTAAACAGGGCCAAACACATGGCATCTAAAATGGTGGATTTACCTGCGCCTGTTTTCCCCACAATGGCAATCAGACCTGCACTGGCTAAGGGATCACTTTCAAAATCAATCAAATGTTCGCCAGAAAGTGAAGCAAGGTTTTTAATTCGAATCGATAAAATATTCATACTAAACCTTTAAGCCTCTTGTTCATCTGCAAGGGATTGTTCTGCTTCACGCATTAAGCTTATAAAGTCGTTCAACACTTCTGCATCATTGTGATAACCCTGTTTTTCCCAAATTTGCTGAAACAGTTTTTCTGGTGTAGGTGGTTCTAAACTCACTTTAGTGGGTGCATTGGGGTCTTGCTCGGTCGCTAAGTATTGACGTGAAATACGGACTAAACGATAACGGTCTTTGGGGAGAGCCTCTTCGAATTGTTGTCTTAAATTGGACTGCGGTGGAACAGCAGTATGGTATTCAATATCGACATATTCACGTTGATCAATCTCTGGGATAGCGCCTTGAGGCAATGCTTGCAGCTTTTCCAGTACCTCATTTAATTCACCGCGTATTTTATGCAGTTGAATGCTTCGTGGTATCGCTAAAACATTCAATTGAAAACGGGAGGAATTGTTTTGTGTGGGATCAAGTGTCACTTCAATAACTTGATGTTTATAGTTAATTTCACTAAAAGATAGTGGAATTGGGGAGCCACTATAGCGGATATGCTCTTCACCGACTTTTTGCGGTTTATGCAAATGTCCGAGTGCCACATAGTCAATGATTTCATCAAATAATGCTGTTGAGAGTGCTTCTTCATTACCAATTACAATGGGCCGTTCCGAGTCGGAGGTTTCACCGCCTTGCATATGTGCATGAGACATTAAAATCAGGGCTTGATCCGCTGTTTTACGAGCTTTGGCCTCGGCAATCAGTTGTTGATGCAAATAGGCAATCGCGTTTTGACTATTGGTAGTATGTTCATTAAAGCCTGTAATTTCAGCAGGACGTAAAAAAGGTAGGCTCAGACACCATGCCACAATATTTTGTTGCTCATCTAAAATCGGCACCAATAAGTGCTCAAGATCGATCTGCTGTTGGCTATTTTTATGAATCACTCCTACCGCTTTGGCATTGTATTTGGCCAGTAACGGTTCAACTTGTTCAATGCGGTAGCCTGAGTCATGGTTGCCTGCAATCATCAGAGTTTGCATATGCGGTGCACGAACATGTACATCTGCTAAAAACTGATAGAGTTGCTTTTGTGCGCTAGACGCTGGGTTGATGACATCGAAAATGTCTCCTGCAATCAAAAGCGCATGCGGCTGTCTTACACTGATTTGCTCCAGTAGCCATGCTAAAAACTGTTCATGTTCATACTGACGGGAATGGTTATAAAAAAACTGTCCCAAATGCCAATCAGATGTATGAAAAAAACGAACAGCCATAGTTACCCCAAGCTCAAAGCGCAATAGAGCTATAAGCTAACATAAATCAAAATTATTCGATGGATAATTGTCGCTACGACGGCAATCTCTGACCTGACAGTTAGGTTTAGATTGGTAAGTTAAACTGCACAGAGAAATCAGTAAGTGTTTATGTGAAAAAGAAAGCGATGGATTTATTTGATTAACACTATAGTAAAAAGATAAATTATGATTAAAAAATGTTCTTTTAATGGGGTATTATGTAATTCTGTGAAATTGTATATCGTGTTGTAGTCGTAGAAGAAATGTGAAGATTGATCACGGATTCAATTTTGAGACTTTATAAGAATGATTTATGAAGAATGTCTAAAAAATAAGTCATGTATTGAGTAGGACAGGGTATAAGGAGAACGTAACTATGTCTGATTCTATTTTCAATTCGCCCCGTATTGTCAATGATCTGGTGTATAAGACGCTGATTGAATCAACACTTGCTATTCCTTGGAGTATTGATTGGGAAACCAAAACGTTTAGTTATATTGGCCCACAAATTGAAAAAGTGCTGGGTTGGAAGCAAGACTCGTGGAGAACAGTCGAAGATTGGGCGATGCGAATGCATGAAAATGATCGTGCATGGGTGGTTGATTTTTGTGTGGCGCAGTCGATTTCGGGGGTTGATCATGAGGCGGATTATCGCGCACTAACCATCAATGGAGAATATATTTGGATTCGCGATGTGGTGCATGTGGTGCGCAAACCCGATGGGGAAGTCGATAGTTTGGTCGGATTTATGTTCGATATTTCGGAGCGTAAAAAACAGGAACAAGAGCTAGAAACACTGAAAAAGCAACTGGAAGAATATTCGTATCAAGATGGTCTAACGGGGATTGCCAACCGCCGCTTCTTTGAAGATAGCTACCAACGCGAATGGCTCAATGCACAGCGTGAACAGCAACCACTGACTCTCATGTTACTAGACATCGATTATTTTAAACAATATAACGATTATAATGGCCATATTCTCGGTGATGCTTGCTTGAAACAAATTGCACAATTACTGAAAAAAAGTGTCTCACGACCACGTGATTTGGTGGCGCGTTTTGGTGGGGAAGAGTTTGTTTTGATATTACCCGATACCTCACAAGCGTCTGCAATTGAAGTGGTGGAGCGTATTTTACAGAGTATTCGAACCGCTGATATTTGCCATAGCTCATCGCCATTGGATCAGCGTTTATCGGTCAGTTTAGGGGTGAAAACCATTATCCCAACCCAGAAAAATGACAAAATGGCCTTTTTAAAAGAGGTCGATCAGAATCTGTATTTGGCCAAAGAGCAGGGACGTAATGGTTATGTCATTCAGGATGCAGAAGACGTCCAGCACTTAAACTCATATTAACTTTTAAGGGCTTCTTCATCTATTGAGGTGGGGGAGCACTGAAAAATCAGTCCTCAAAAAAATAAAGACCGACGATTCGAGTGATGATGAAATCGTCGGTCAAAGAAAACTGCTTCACGCTTAAATGTCGGCTGCTGACAACATTTAAATTTGGAGCCAATCTTATTGCTCTAGGAAAGGTCACCGTACGTATTGTGGATGCCGGTACAATGTTGACGGTTGCTGCGACCTTGTACCCTATTTAACGCACATCAACTTCGATTGGTTGACATGAAAATGAAAAAAAACTGATTTTTTTTTATAATGATTTTTTGACTGGGTTTAAAGTAGCGCTATGATTTCGCTAACACGATATTTTCTCTGGTTTTTTTTCATATGTTTTGTCTTTAGTTGTGTCTGTGGTGTACTCGCTGCACTACTTCCGACAGGGATGGGAGCAGTATTAACGGCTGTACCTTATTTGGTGGCCATGATTTGGGTTTTACTTAAATTTATTAAGCAGCAGCGCCGTGCGCCAACCCAAGTAGAACGGAAAAAATTCACTTTAGGTTTTAGTCTGATTTTTTGGAGCTATAACTTTGCCTTTCTCATGTTAGGTTTATTTATCTTTGCGCAAGGTGATGCCGAAGTTTGGCAAAACTTTATGCTCTACGTCCAACAACCGCAATTTATCAGTATGGTGGTGATTCTGATTTTATTGATCGCGATTCCGCTGTATGTGCTGACTTACTGGTTTTATGGCAAACAAGCGGAGCGTATGGCGGCAAAAATGATCGATTAATCGTAAAGCTTTCTTCTAAATGCTATAGTTTGAGCAAAAGCATCATTTGAGATCACGCTATGCAAAAAGAACGTGTATTGGTGACAGGAGCGAGTGGCTTTATTGGTTCAAACTTGCTCGATTATTTATTAGAAAAAGATTATGACGTGATCGGCTTAAGTCGACAGAAGAATCTGCCTAAAATTCACCCGCATTTGACTTGGATTCGAGCTTTAGAAGAACTCAAGCATGATCGCATTGATTATGTGGTGAATTTGGCTGGCGAAAGTATTGCTCAGGGGCGGTGGACAGATGCCCGCAAACAAAAGCTGATCGCCAGTCGCGTTGAAATGACGACGATGCTCTATCAATATCTCGCTAAAAGAAAGATTCAACCGAAATGTATTATTTCGGGTTCGGCAGTGGGCTATTACGGTATTGATCCGACTGAACAATGGTCAGAGTGTTGTAATGAGCAGTCAGCGTCGCAGTCTATTTTTATGTCAGAGTTGTGTCAAAAATGGGAACAATCTGCACGGCAAGACCCGTCGCAGAATACCAAAATTATTCGTTTAGGCGTGGTCTTTGGACGTGGGGCCGGCATTTTGCCGCAAATGTTGTTTCCGATCAAAATGAACTTATGTGGACGTATTGGTTCGGGGCGGCAACCTGTGGTCTGGGTGCATATTCAAGATGTGCTGCGAGCGATTGAGTTTCTAATGCTGCATGAAACCACTGCACAAGTCTTTAATGTCGTCAGTCCAGAAAAAGTCACCCAGTCAGCATTTGCACAAACCGCAGCGCAAATTCTGAAACGTAGACCTGTACTTTCTTTACCCGCTTTTGTGCTGAAGTTACTTTTAGGCGAGCAGTCTCAACTGGTGTTGAATGGTCAGTTTGTTCGCCCCGAAGCATTGAAAGCACAGGGGTTTGAGTTCAAATATCCCACTTTAAAAGAAGCCTTGATCCACATTATTCAACCGCAAAATTTACCCAAATAGCGTTTGATCAAGCAAAGCTTACTAAACGCTCAGGGCTATAGGCACTGGCGTCAACCGTTAAGTTTTGGCCTAACATCAATTCGCGTAGCAGTCGTGCAGATGCAGGCCCCATACATAGACCATTTCTATAGTGACCGAAGTTTGTCCAGAGATTGGCTATTTCAGGGAAGGGGCCGATATAAGGAACACCCGTTGGTGAACTTGGGCGTAGACCTGCCCAATGCTTCACAATTGGGAAATCTGCCAGCTCAGGCACCATATCCAAACAGGCTTTATAAATATTTTGCTGGGTCTGTAGAGAAGGGCGTTGGTCAAAACCGACATCCGCCATGCTTGAACCACAAACGATATGACCATCCAAACGTGGAATCAGATACATAACCTGATTCATACACATGGTTGGTAGCCAGTTTTCAGGGGTTTTAAACAGTAACATTTGCCCTTGTACGGGGTTCACTGGAATGCTGCACTGGAGTTGTTCGGACCAATGTTGTGACCATGCACCTGTCGCAATCACCACATGATCTGCCGAATAGCTCTGACCATCAGCAGTTTTTATCCCTTGAACTTGCTGATTGAGCATGTCAAACGTATGTACCCACGCTTGCTCATGAAAGGTGACTTGTGGCTGCCGTTTGAGATATTCCACAATCGACTTGAGCAGTCGAGGATTACGGACGTTGGCCAATTGCGGAAAATGGATAGCTTGTTGAAAGCGCGTCGAAATGCGGGAATTGACCTGTTCCAGTTGCTCACGTTGCAAAAGCTCACAATGCTGCATCGGTTCTTGGTGTTGATCTTTATAATTTAGGCCAATGTCAAAATCAGCTTCATCAAAAATCAGCATACCTGTTTCGTGGATTTCAAAATCTATCCCCGAAACCGGACTAATTTTTTCATTCCATGCTTGATACATGCTTTTGCCATATTTGGCGAGGTCATTGACACTTTGTGCATAGCGCCATGGGTACATCGGGGAAAGAATCCCTCCACCTGCCCATGAAGCCGCTTGTCCCGCTTGCTGTTGGTCAAAAATCTCAACCGAACAACCATGTTCAATCAGCTCAAGCGCTGTCAGTAAACCACTGATTCCTGCGCCAATGATGGCAATATGCATTGCAACTCAATCCTTCTAAACAGGCTTTTATTTCATGTCTTTTAGTTTTAATGCAGCTTCTTCTGCAAAATAGGTCCAGATGCCATCTGCACCCGCGCGGCGGCAGCTCATTAGTGATTCAATAATCACGTTGTCCGATAACCAGCCGTTTTGGATGGCCGCTGCGAGCATGGCATATTCACCGCTGACTTGGTAAACGAAAGTCGGCACGCCGAAGTTGTCTTTGACTTCACGGACAATGTCCAAATACGGCATACCCGGTTTCACAATCACCATGTCAGCCCCTTCTTGAATATCAAGGGCAATTTCATGTAATGCTTCTGCGCGGTTGCCTACATCCATTTGATAGTTGTATTTGTTGCCACCTTTAAGGTTGCTGGATGAACCGACCGCATCACGGAAAGGGCCATAGAAGCTCGACGCGTATTTTGCTGAATAGGCCATGATTGAGGTGTAGATATGACCATTGGCTTCAAAGGCTTGACGAATCGCACCGATACGACCATCCATCATGTCACTTGGCGCAAAGACATCTGCTCCAGCTTCAGCGTGGCTTAAGCCTTGTTTGATCAGTGCTTCAACGGTTTCGTCATTGAGTACATAACCTGTGTCATCAATGATGCCGTCTTGACCATGCGTAGTATACGGGTCAAGTGCGCCATCGGTAATCAGCACCATTTCAGGTAATTCTTTTTTGAGCAGACGTAGCGTGTTTTGAACCACACCATCTTCACGCCATGCTGCTTCGGCAGTTAAGCTTTTATCTTCTTGGGGAGTCACTGGAAATAGGGCCAGTTTCGATACGCCAAGTTCAAGTAAACGTTCTGCTTTTTTTAAGAGTAAGTCTGCAGATAGACGCTGCACCTTCGGCATACTGGGAATGTCTTGCGTTTGGTTTTGTCCCGGCAGTACAAATACTGGATAGATAAGATGATCTGTCGTTAAATGGGTCTCGCGAACCATAGAGCGCAGATGTTCATTTTTACGAATACGGCGCATGCGAGTAGCGGGGAAGGCGGGACGATTGAACGTATAGGTCATACAAATCTCGATAATCGGTATTAAACTAGGTCAGTATTGTAGACCTATCTTATGGCTTTGGGCACATATTGACGGGTTTTTATTGTTTTAAGAGTGAAGCAGATTGTTATGAGTAGTGGTGAAAAAAGCTGGACGGGCAGCATACACTTAGGAGCAAAAGTGGATATTGATGTGGTTTTTGAGCAGTTGGTTAAGGCTTTTAATGCGTCGCCATTTTTTAAGCACAACACCATGACTATGCGAGTCGTTGATGGGCAAATTGAAGCCTATATCGATATGCAAGATTACTTAATTGGCAATGTTGCGTTCCAAATTTTACACGGGGGCGTGGCTGCAACGGTTTTGGACAGTATTGGTGGTATTGTGGCGATGGGGGAGCTGTATAAAAAAGCGGAACCTGACACGATTGCGGACACCATTAAAAAAGTATCCCGTTTAGCTACAGTGGATATGCGAGTTGATTATCTTGCGCCGGGACGTGGAAAATACTTTATTGCCCGTGCTGAAACCCTAAGATTGGGGCGTAAAGGCTGCACGATGCGCATGACCATGGTCAATGATGAAGGCAAATCGATTGCCACAGCTATTGCTTCTTATGCTTATTAGTTTTAAATTAATTAAGTATTTAATATTCAAGTGAAATTTATAGCATCCAATAGGAAGTTGGATGCTAAAAACTAAAATAGACTGAGCAGTTACAATTTATTTTCTCAAAATGTGATTATTTGCTCTTAGAATGCATCAAATTTTATTGTGACTTTCTCATCGACACCAATGCAGACAATACTTGTCTGATGTCCCTTTCGTAGGGATGATGCCGGCTGACCAAGTCTGTTAGATTTAGGAAAAATCAATGACAGATGCCCCAAATACACTGCCAGATACTGATCCAGCCGATCAAATCAATGATCAAGCACTGAAAGCTAAACGTAAGAAAGGCTTAGGTTTCGTGGCTGTGATCCTGATCATTGCTGCCATTTTATTCTTGATTTGGAAACTGTTCTTTAACCATTCGGTTTCAACTGATAATGCTTATGTGGGCGCGGAAACGGCCTCGATTACCTCTATGGTGACAGGCCAAGTTGAAAAAGTGTTGGTCAGTGACACGCAAACTGTAAAAAAAGGCGATGTGTTGGTTTTGGTCGATCATCGTGATGCTGAAATTGCTGTAGCGCAAGCTCAGGCCGAATTACTTAAAGCACAGCGCCAGTATAAACAAAGTGCGGCCAACAGCAGCTCTTTAAACTCGCAAGTCTTTGTGAGTGATGACGCCATTCATAGTGCTGAAGCGCAAGTGGCTAAAGCCAAAGCGGAGTTGGATAAAGCGCAAGATGACTTGAACCGTCGTCAGCAGTTGAGTGCGACAGGCGCGATTTCTAAAGAAGAATTAAGCACGGCACAAGCCGCTTTAAATAATGCGCAAGCAGGCTATAACTTGGCGCAAGCGGGTTGGGCGCAGGCTAAATCCAGTCAGAAAGCTGCGCAAAGTAACTTGGCTGCAAATGAAGCTTTAATTCAAGGCAGTAATGAAAATTCGACCCCCGATGTTTTAGTTGCTCAAGCAAAACTGAAACAAGCTTTACTTGATTTAGAACGTACTGAAATTAAAGCACCATTTGATGGGGTGGTGACGAGCCGAAAAATTCAAGTTGGACAGCGTGTGGCGCCGGGTTCGGTGCTCATGGTGGTGGTTCCAATTTCACAGTTATATGTAGACGCGAACTTTAAAGAAAGCCAGCTTGAAAACGTACGCCCAGGTCAAAAGGCAGTTTTAACCTCAGACTTGTATGGCGAATCGGTTGAGTTCCATGGCACGGTCTTGGGCTTTTCTGGTGGAACAGGCTCAGCCTTTGCACTGATTCCTGCACAAAATGCTACAGGCAACTGGATTAAAGTGGTACAGCGTTTGCCTGTACGTATTCAACTCGACCCAAAAGAGTTGGCTGAACATCCTTTACGTGTTGGCTTGTCGATGGAAGCTCAAATCGATTTGAAATCGAAGTAGTTGCACATGAATAGCTATGTTCCCTATGGTGACTTAAAGGGTGGTCGCCTGATGTTGGCGGCTTTCGTCCTTGCATTGGCCAACTTTATGGTCGTGCTGGACATGACGATTGCCAATGTTTCTGTGCCTCATATTACGGGAAGCCTTGCAGTATCGAGTTCGCAAGGGACATGGGTGATTACCTCTTATGCCGTGGCTGAAGCGATTTGTGTTCCCTTAACAGGCTGGCTTGCAGGCCGTTTTGGAGGGGTAAGGGTTTTTACCTTAAGTCTGATTGGCTTCACCATATTTTCGGTACTGTGTGGTTTATCGACCAGTTTAGAAATGCTGGTCTTCTGCCGAATTGGCCAAGGTTTATTTGGTGGCCCGATCATGCCGCTCAGTCAGATGTTACTGATGCGGATTTTCCCTCCAGAAAAGCAATCCCAAGCGATGGGCATGTGGGCAATGACGACGGTGGTTGGCCCGATTCTTGGTCCGATTTTAGGGGGAACCATCAGTGACAACATGTCTTGGCACTGGATTTTCTTTATTAATATTCCCGTCGGTATAGCGTGTGCTTTTGCTGCGATGCGTCTACTTAAACCTGCGGAAACAGCAACGGCCAAACTCAAAATTGATCGCGGTGGATTGATCCTCCTGATTTTATGGATTGGGGCATTACAGCTCATGCTCGATTTGGGGCATGAACGCGACTGGTTTAATAGCCCTGCGATCGTGGTACTGGCTTTAACGGCTGTGATTGGTTTGGTGATTTTTACCATTTGGGAGCTGACCGAACGGCATCCAGTGGTGAATATTCAGATCTTTAGATACCGTAGTTTCACGATTTCTGTCTTGGCACTGGCCTTTGGCTTTGGTGCATTTTTCGGCAGTATTGTACTGATTCCGCAGTGGTTACAGATCAATTTGGGCTATACCGCAACTTGGGCAGGCTATTTAACGGCAACCATGGGTTTTGGCAGTTTAGCTATGTCACCCATTGTGGCGAAATTGGCAACCAAATATGACCAACGTGCACTGGCCAGTTTTGGTTTGAGCATCTTGGGTGGGGTGACCTTGATGCGCTCGTTCTGGACCACAGATGCTGACTTTTTTGCATTGGCATTGCCGCAAATCTTGCAAGGCTTTGCTGTGCCATTTTTCTTTATCCCATTATCAAACATGGCGCTGTCATCGGTATTGCCGCACGAAATGGCATCTGCCGCAGGTTTAATGAATTTCTTAAGAACTATGGCAGGTGCGATAGGCGCCTCTATTGCTGTCACTATTTGGGACGACCATACTAAAGTTGCACGTAGCGAAATGGTTGGTAGTTTGCATACAGATCAAACCCAGTCGGTGTTGATGCAGCAGGGAATGAGCGCGGAAGGTGCATTAGGCTATATTTCTAGTCTGGTGGATAAAGAAGCGTTGACCTTGTCGGCAAACTATATTTTCCTGATCTTGGCCTTGGTGTTCCTATTTGCAGCATCTATTATTTGGCTCTGCCCTAAACCCAAAATAGGGGCAGGCGGTGGCGGGCATGCGCATTAAGGTAATAAAAAACCGCTTTCTTGAAGCGGTTTTTTATTATGCAATTTTATGATGTTTTTGATATCTCAAAACAATAGCGTTAAATAATCAAAGTTCTGACTTTGCACGTTTCAAGGCAGATTGCCATTGTTGTAAGTGAAACTCACGTTGATCTGGACTCATTTTGGGTTCAAAAGCACGTTCAAGCTGCCAAGACTGTGCAATTTCATCCAAACTTGAAAATACGCCACACCTTAACCCTGCCATGGCCGCTGCGCCCCATGCGGTCGACTCCTGCATCTTAGGGCGTAGTACAGGCACATTTAAAATATCGGCTTGAAACTGCATCAGCATGTCATTTTGGCTGGCACCACCATCGACGCGGAGCTCTTTCAGCGGCTGCTGGATATCGGCTTGCATGGCGGTCAGTACATCAGAGACTTGAAAGGCAATGGACTCTAAGGCTGCGCGAGCGATATGGGCCTTATTGGTTCCACGCGACATTCCACATAAGAGGGCACGCGCTTCACTGTCCCAATGTGGTGCACCGAGTCCAGTAAATGCCGGAACTAGCATGACGCCATCGGTATCTTGAACTGTACAAGCTAATTTTTCAACATCGCTACTTTTTTGAATAATGCCTAAATTATCTCGTAGCCACTGAACAATCGCACCGGCCATAAATACACTGCCTTCTAGGGCATAAGTGGTTTGATGTTGCGTTTTCCAACCCAGCGTCGAAAGCAGTTTGTTCTTACTGTATTGAACGGTCTCGCCTGTATTGAACAGCATAAAACAACCTGTGCCATAGGTATTTTTGGCAGTCCCAATGTCAAAACAGGACTGTCCAAACAGCGCAGACTGTTGGTCGCCTAATATGCCTGTAATCGGAATATTGGCACCGAGTAAGCCTGCCGCGGTATCGGCGACATAGGTGTCCGAGTTGATGATTTTTGGCAGTAATGCAGACGGAATATTAAATAGATCTAACAGCTCTTCATCCCACTGCTGGGTACTTAAGTTCATGAGCATGGTGCGAGAGGCATTGCTGACTTCGATGACATGTTGAGCACCTTGGGTAAGATTCCAAATCAGCCAACTATCAATCGTGCCAAAGGCCACATGCCCCTGTTCAGCCAGTGTGCGTAGACCATTGACATGCTCGAGTAACCAGACCAATTTTCCTGCACTAAAGTAAGGGTCAATTCGGAGTCCAGTTTTGGATTGAATCTTATCTTTTAGGTTTTGCTGTAGGAGCTGATTGCACCATTCAAATGCACGACGGTCTTGCCAGATAATGGCTGGTGCAAGCGGCTGACCTGTGCGTTTATCCCAAACCACTGTCGTTTCTCTTTGGTTAGTAAGGCCAATGGCTTTGATGTCTTTGGCTAAAATACGAGCAGAGGCCAGAGCCTGCTGTACAACGGCAATTTGTGAGCTCCAAATCTCTTGAGCATCTTGTTCTACCCAGCCTGATTGAGGGGTATGTATACGCGTTTCGCGTTGCGCCGTTGCCTGAACTTGACCTTGTTCATTGAAAATAATGGCACGACTCGAAGTGGTTCCTTGGTCGAGTGCAAGTAAGTAGCTCATAAATTATTTTATTGTTGGACTTGAAAACTAAAATATTAGCGCAATTATGTAATTAAGCGCATCAATATGTGTGTTTGTTTAGAAAATAGATCGTATTTTCTAGCAACTATGCTATGATTACCGCTACTTTGGGGGTGTTTCTGGCTTCGACGCTGGTGATGAAACTCATAGATGCATGTCGAGAGCGCATTTTCTCTCGTAAATCAAATTTGCATTTTTTAGTCGCAAACGACGAATCATACGCTCTAGCTGCCTAAGGGCAGCTTGTCCGCCTCTCCGAATACTTGTGGTTAGAGAGTCCGACTGAAGCGCACGCACACAAGTCCGTATAAAACCAAGCCTCGGGGTTTTGTACTAAATTAAGAGGATCGCGATTTGTACCCTGTTCGTCGGGTCACAAAGAGTTAAAACAATAGACGATATCTAAGCATGTAGTATTCTCGAGCGTAGTGCTGGCGGACGCGGGTTCAACTCCCGCCACCTCCACCAAAATTCCCCAAATAAAACAAGCGCCTTAATAGGCGCTTGTTTTTTTTGACAGGTATTTGACAGGTTTAGTCTGTCTTGAGCTTTCCCATCTCTATTTTGTTCTTATCCCCATGCATCCACTTCGCATAGCGCTTCATCATCATCTGTAAGCTATGGCCCATTTGGTTGGATACAAAAACGGGGTTTAATCCATCCATTAGCATCATTGTTGCATAAGTGTGTCGAGCGTTGTAAGCAGGGCGGTGACGAATACCGCATGCTTTTAGTGCCGCTACCAACCTATTACGTGGTGGTTTCTCATTAAAAAAAGGTTCACCAGTTTCAGGGCAGAGCATCAAATATTTACTCTGAATATTTCTATCCTTTTTATATTTGATTAACTCTTGTGCTGCTTTCTTAGATCGTGCATTCAAACAAACTTCACGCGCCGTGTGAGTTTTCGTCACGTTTTTTTCAACACCGCGAACCCGACTTTTATTAACTTTGAACATTCCACTAAAAAAATCAAAATCTGACTCTTTTAATGCAATTAGTTCAGAGGGGCGGCATCCAGTCCAAAAAGCTAGTTCGTAGTACCAATAATATAAAATTTCATCTCCCTTTAAAGTCGTTTTAAGATTTTCAAGTATTGCGTCCATTTCTGGTCTACTAAAAGGATCTGGAATATCAACTTGTACTTTTTTATTCCTTATGCTGTCTAACGGGTTTTCTGTAATAAATTTATTTTCCATTGCACAATCGAAAACCCCACGTAAAGGAATAAGGCAATTATTTAGAGTTTTGGCTGTTTTAAAATCACGATCAATAATAGCCTCTTTAATGTTCTCAATTGATATTGAGTTGATTGGCATAAGTGCGAAATAACCCATCCAATGAAATTCCAAAATATTTAAATAACCTTTTTTGGTATCGGTATTACTTTCACAGAATTTAAGATATTTCTGAGCGACCTCTTGAAATAGAATACCGCCGTTGACAATGACTGCATCATCATCAACGAGCTGGCCTCTTGCTTCGGCAATATCACTATCAGTTAAAATACCCCATTCAGCCTTTGTTACTAACTGAGCTCTAATTTTAGCGGCCGCCGAGATACCTTCTGCACTTGGGGGGTGAGGTAGCGTGATGTTGTACTCTTTCTTTCTTCTCTCGAAGTAGATTTGGATCGCCCCGTTTCTGATCCGCACGCCAGTTGGCATCGACTTTGTGCTTTTTGAGTCAGCCATTCATTAAAACCTTTAATTGAGTAATAGATATTTCCATCTTGTTTAGTCCAAACAAGATCTTCTTGCCAATTTTTACGGCGGTGAGTCAGTTTCTCTTCATTAATGCCTGTTAGTGCTGAAAACTGGCTGGCACTAACCCAATCCAATGGGATTAGACCAAAGCGCGAAAGTAGCTCTAAGAGTTCCTCATTCATGCTGCACCTCGATATTTACTTTCATGTTTAAAGTTGGCTTCAACTAATGCTCGAGATAACTGAGGGCAGACTGAGTTACCTACCATTCTTGTTTGTTCAGTCTTAGTCAGGCGAATTTCGCTACCATGTTCATCCAATCCTTTTTCAAAAATATAAGAATCAGGAAAACCTTGAGCTTTGAATAGCTCTACTGGTTGAAGCATACGGAAACCAATATCTACAATTTGATATTGCTGTTGGCCTACAGTTACCAATCCGAACCGGTCACGTGTTGGAATAGTGCGTAAAGGCTCCCCAATTGAATTACCGTCTTTCTCATTGCCATAGAAGGCAGTTAGAAAAGCGCGTACCTCTGCAAACTGATTAACAGTGGTCATGGTGTGGATCGGTTCACTCAACTCCTGACCAATGCAGTTGTTCTTCATCTTCGATAAATGACTGACAACAAGTGAATTATGGTCCTTGGCTGTAATTGTATGGACAGGTTCTTTTGCTGAACTACCTACAACACCAGTATAGTTTTTGGCTAAAAATGCCGACACTAAGCCGTGATGCCCACCAGTTGCAATTGTGTGTAAGGGATTCATCACATTATTCCCATGATGTCCCGAAGTGTTTACTACAAGGCTTGGAGCAATGAGTGCATGATGTCCACCTTTAGTTTGCGCGCAGATAGTCCGCAGCGGCTCATTAATTGGCATTGACCGTTTGTGTGATGCATTTGCACATTCTGTTAAAACTGGTGCCATACCATTAATAATGAACGGATCGGGATTATCAAAAACAAACTTCTTAAGACCACCCGCAATGCGCTCAAGTGTTGCAGTTGCAAGCGGACGTGTACGTGTGAAAATGCTTGGGCATTCAATTGACCAATCAATGCATTCAGCCGCCGTTCGCCATGGCTTCAATTTGCCTTTCTTCACCTGGATGGATTCAGGATGATCATGGGTAGGCACAGGCCATTGAATAGGTAAGCCATCACGACGAGCAATTAAAAAGAAGCGTTTACGAATAGTCGGTGAACCGAAATCACATGCTCGTAATTCACGATAATCGACTTCATAACCTTGGTTCTTTAAAGCATTAACAAAACTATTAAAAGTCCTTCCTTTTCGCACAGGGCAAGGCATACCCTTTGAGTTGAGATGTCCCCAAGTTTTAAATTCTTCAACATTCTCAAGCATGATTACTCGAGGGCGAACCTTTGCAGCCCAACGGAGTGCAACCCAAGCTAAACCGCGAATTTTTTTCTCTACTGGCTTTCCACCTTTAGCTTTAGAAAAGTGCTTGCAGTCAGGTGAAAGCCAAACGAGGCCTACAGGTTGATTGCCAGTAACTTCAATCGGATTAATATCCCAAACGCTTTCGCAATAGTGCTTAGTTTCAGGATGATTCACTCGATGCATTGCTAGCGCTTTTGGGTCATGGTTGATTGCAACATCAACAGGGCGATTGAAAGCTTGCTCAAGGCCAGTACTAGTACCGCCACCGCCTGCAAAGTTGTCAATAATCAGCTCATGGGGGAGTAGGTCATACATGACTTTGCTCCTTCGACATCTCAGCATCGTAAAGCTTGATTGCATGTACTATTGCGTAACAGCACCAAATGTAGTGGTAGGTATAGTCTTTAAAATCCCATTCCCACCAACATTCCATATCTACGCCGCCGTCATATTTCGGATCCCATTCACGTAGTTTTGAATAGAAGTCATGTTCATCTGATTCAGCTAATCCAATTAGATTTTGAATTGCTTCTTTTGCTTCCTCGGCTTTTGCCTCGTCAGATGTTGAATGACCACAATCCAAACCCTCTAAGTGATCATTTAGGTGATCCTTTAGAATTTGGGAAACGGTATCTACAGAGAATGCTTGTGCACCATTTCCGCGATTAACAGCTTCGAGTTTTTCTTCCCAATAACCAAGATTAATCTCATAGCCATCATCACTACGGAAGAACTTGAACATGTCATTCAATCGAGTAAATACAAAAGATCCCATATCACCAGTGATAACCAAATAGCCTGGGCGAGTTGTGATGTTGTAATGCATAGAAACGGTGTTTGGACGTGCAAGCGTTAAATCACGGAACACACCTTGATCTAGGTTTACTGTAAGTTGGTGACTTGCAATATCCTTTAAAAATTGCTCAAGTGTTGGAGTCTTCATGAAACCTCTCCCAGACTTTGCTGCACAGAATGCGGTAAACGCTCTTTAGCCCACCAAAAAACAGCGCTGTCCAAATGCTCTGTATCAAACGAAGCCATTAAAAAATGTTCTGGTGATGGTGGAGTAGGTACGAAGCCTTTCCACTCACCATTTGCATTAGGATCGATTTCCTCAAGATCAACAGAAGTATCGATTAAAATATCAATATTGCCGTTTGCTTGAAGCTGCTCCCATTCTTCGGGAGTGTAGCCACGTTCTTCGTCACAGGCTGACATTGGATCAATGGAATGAAAATCAGAGTGAAACCACCAGCAAAGGTCTTCAGGCAAATCGACACGTGTTAATTGTTTAATCATGACCTTGCTCCTGATCTTCACTCCGTAATTTCTTTAACTGGATGATTATGTTGGCTGTTGCATGATTTAGAGCTTTCTCGGCATCTTTGGTACTTAAGTTATTTACATACAAGCCCATGGCTAACCACATAGTGCAAAATGAAAATTCTTTTACGGAATCACTGCCTTCTTGTTTAAGAATGCCCATTACTGGTGAAACTGCCTTGTAGAAAATATCTTGAGCTATTGCACTCGGAGCTACACCTACATCAATGTTCTTAATTTTTAATTCTTTACTACTCATGACTTCACCTATTGAGCAAATGTCTGCGCAAAATTCTGATTTATTCTTGAAAGTGCGCAAATAATTGCTCGAAATATTCATTATTTCTTTTCCGTTTTTGGCGTTTAACTGAACCTATTTCCCAGTGCCAAATTGCAATTGGTGTTTAACAGCCATTGCTTTCTGATGTTCAACATCGTCGGCACAGCCTTTAAGGATGACTACCCCAGTACCGAATAGACACGCAGCTACAATTGCGGTTGCTGTGAAATTCTTAAAACGTTCAACCCATGGTTTAATTGGTGGATTGATTTCTTCCAAGGTCGGTTCTTGGTAGAGGATTGCAGATGTTTGGCTTTTGGTTGCGCCAAACTCAGGTAATTTGCTATGCGATACGCGTTGATTCATAATTAGCCCCGTAAGCGTACAAGTGTTTACATTGGGCCCTGATCGCCGTGCAAAGTTATCAGGGCTTTTTAATGCCTGTTATTTAGCTAACAGAGCCTTCCAAAATTGTTACGTGAGAATGAACACCTAATTGAGCTGTTTCAGTGCCATCACCGTTATCAATCACTTTGCCTTCACTGATATATGTAACTGTGTCTTCCATAGACTTTTCGATAGCTTTTTCTAGCTGATCAAGGTCATACCACATGCGTAAATTGCCATCTTTAATGCGATAGCGGAAACGAGCAGGTAGGGCATAGTGACTGCCGCCACGGTGAACCTGAATACCAAATACAATTTGCTCAGGAATATTCAATTTGCCTTCACGACCTGCGCTGGCATCAATGTTTTCGTTATAAGTGATAGATACTTGACCATTGTCAGTACGAACACCTGATTTAAAGTCGACACTGGTTTTTGCAGACAAGGTGCTGACAATTTCATAAAGTTCGGCAGCTGCTGGTTGATTGATGTATGGCATTACATCTTCTAAGAACAATGCAAAGTCAGACTGAGACATTGATTCACCCGATTTCTCACTGATTTTTTTGAACTCAGGTGTTTGTTGAACATTGAAGATGGCTTTATGAGAGCAAAGACGTTGCTTGGCATTAGATCCATATTCTTCAACAGGTGTAGCTTCGTGGTAATCAAGAACGGCTTGAATCTTACCGCCAAGGACATTAACGAAAATGACCGAATTCGTATCAGCGAAACGATTTACGTAACCAATGAAGTCTTTGGCTGTATGTAAGCTTACCGTTTGCTGAAGCTGTAAAGGGCGATCAAGGGTTTCAGGGAAGGTGTGAACTTTACCTTCGCCTGGCACCACAACAAACGGAAGATTCGTATTTGCATATTGTTGTGAAAGCTGACCTGCGCGATAAGCATCTAAATCGTTGTTTTGATTTGTTTCGTTATTCATAAAGCACCTGTTTATAGTGAGGTTGAGGGGGTAAGGAAGAATTAATTAAGTGGTTTAATTTGTGGTTTTGAATCAGCAGGAATGCCTTTCAGATCAATTGGGCCGCTTGACTGAACTTGCTCAAGTTTTAATTTTTGTTGGCGTGGATCTTCACGAACAAGTTGCTGTTCTCCATCTGTAAACAATAGCGTTGCCTCTTTTTCAAACTTAGGAAGCGTCGACTTGATGTCGTCTGTGATTTTGTATGTGCCAGCGCCATTAGGCTTGATAGTCAAGGTCACACTTACTTTGCTGACCTTGCCTGTGTCTTGTGATGCTTGAAGCGCTTCTGTAAGCAATTGGTCAAGTTCTTGAAGCGAATAGCCATGTTGCAAATTGCTAAGGGTTTGGCAGAAGGAGGTTTGTTTTGTCATTACGGATTACCTTTTTCGAGTGAGTAAAACAATCATTTTGTTTTAAGAACAATAAAACAAATTGTTTTAATCAGTCAAGTAAAAAATAAAACAAAATGATTTTAAGACGAAAAAAAACCGCCAATATGGCGGTTTATGTTTTATAGATGATTACTCGTAAGTTATATTTTTTATCTGCATTGTTGGGTATTCCTGAACATGTCTACTCGGCGGAACAATATCTGTTACAGCGATAATTGCATCCACTTCTGACAGTTCAAATGTCATACGCTTTTCGCCATTTACTGAAAGCAAGTGAAGTAGACCACCAACGACACCAATCAACTCTTTGATGGTTCTTCTACCATCGTTTAGTCGTACTTCAACAAACTCTGTTGGGGTAGGTGTTGCGTCAGGATCGCAAACGATGTACCAACCGCTTCTAATAGCTGGATACATTGAATCACCTGTACCTTTTACAGCATAAGCATTTGGTCCTGCGGTTAATGAAGGAACGTAACCATCTCCACCATTGCCTAAAAAGCCCATTTCAGTGTAAAAGCCGTCATAACCCATCTTGCTGTATGACTTTACTGGAACCCAGCCACCTGACATAGGGGCTGCATTTGAAGTGTTTCTAGAAATTGATTCAATCCTTGGCTCACCATCACCTGTAAGAATCCAACCAATATCAATTTTATGTTTTTGAGAAATTGCGAAAGCTCCCTTTTTGGAAACCCCACGTTTATCCCAGTTATAAATTGTTTGGGGAGATTCATTAATTGATGCAGCCAAATCAGACCCATTTAAGCTGGTTGCATCATAAATACGCTGCATAGTTGGGTGGATTTCTTTGGTGCTCATTATTAAAACAACCCTTATTCATTAGTTATTCATTTTCTCAGAAAGTACACATTTTGTGTAAAACACTATGATTGACAACTAACAACATAGTGTTTTATTCTCCATGAAACAAAATGTTTTATTGGTGCAAAATGAATCAAATTGAATCTGATAAAAAGATTATCGAATCGCATGGGGGGGCCACGGCACTTGCTAACCTCTTAAGCTACCAAGTTCAGCGTGTTCAAAACTGGAAGACGCGTGGTATCCCTGCGAGTGAAAAACTCAAACATCCAAATCTTTTTTTAAAGAAAAAAGCATCAAAAGTTTCTAAAGCAAGTTTGAGTTAATTGTCTTTTAAAAGAAACGTGAAAAATCAAAGGGATTCACATATGAGCGAACTAACTCTAAGCCGTGAAGCAAAGAATGCTTTACACACAATGATTCATAACACAGCAGGTATCGAACCTAAAGACATTGCTCAGGTGCTTGGTGTTTCTCATAAAACTGTTCTGAACTATGCAAACCCGAATATGGACCAGCATTTGCCAACAGTGAAAGCCATTGAATCAATGATGATATTTACACGCAATCCAGCATTGGTAAAAGCGTGGGCGCATAAGTTGGGTTTGATGTGTGTACCAGCAAATCAGGCTGAAGAAAAAGAACATCAGGTGAGCGTTTTAGAGCGTCTTCTGCAAATCAATATTAATAACGGTCATGTGAATCAGCATATTGCAGATGTTATGGCAGATGGTGTTGTAACGCCGTCGGAATTGGCAGACACAGTTCAAATCTTGGAAGAGATGGAAGCAAACCTGCGCGGTTTACGTGTGGCTTTAGAAAAAGAGGCAGGTAAATATTTGTCGGCTTTAAAAAGAGAAAAAGCCTGAGAGTTGAGATCAGGCTTTTTCGGTATTCAATTCAGAGGGTACATCTTAATGAATATGCCAATTATACCACATACGATTGCCGGTTCAATCAATCACATTGAAATTGCTCAGATTGTTCATACCGAACCGCGCAATGTGAAGCTTTCTATTGAGCGTTTAGCCAATAAGGACGTAATTCAACTACCGCCAATGGCGAAAGTTGAGAACAAACAGTCACTTAGTCCTAATAGATTCTCTGATGCATACGTTTTTAGCGGTGAGCAAGGGAAATTAGACAGCATTACCGTGGTTGCACAGCTTTGCCCTCAATTCACGGCGCTACTGGTGAAGCGTTGGTATGAGTTGGAAAGCCAAACGGCAAAGCCTGTCGAACTCAGCCGAATGGAGCTAATCCAATTGGCCTTAGCTGCTGAACAAGAAAACCAAGCGCTTAAGGACCATGTCGCCGTGTTAGAGCCTAAGGCACAGGTGATGGATGTGATTGCAGACACGGTAAACACTTATTCAATCCGTGATTCAGCAAAGACCATCGGCATCCAAGAATCAAAGCTCATTGACTTCATGTTGAAGAAGCGCTGGGTATTTAGAGAAAACAGCCGTCACCGACGGTTATGTGCATACGCGCAACGAGTAGAGCAAAAGGTAATGGTAAACAAGGTTTCACAGGTGATTGCATGTGTAGAGGGTGACAAGGTGTACACCCAAGCTCGCATTACAGCCTTTGGATTAACAAGATTGACAGCGCTCGTTGCTGCTGCGGGGTTATTGCATAAATGAGTAACTTTATTTCAAACGCATTCATGCTACCTAACGACTTGATCGACAAGGGGTATATGGCACTTATGAAAGGGCCTGCATTGGCTTGTTATTTATTCATTGCACGCAAAACACGTGGTTGGAATAAATCAACAGATAGCATCAGTGTTTCTCAGCTTGTCGAAGGCACTGGCTACAACAAAGACTCAGTTTTGAAAGGTTGTGAAAAGTTAGTCGAACTTGGAATTGTGGTGCGTAAATCGTTTACTAATCAGCCTGCAAAATATGAGCTAACTGATAGTATTTTTGCAGTCGATATTTTAGATAGCGAAAATATCGCCGTCGAATCTTTAGATAGTGCAGTCGAAACTTTAGATAGCACGCACTCTAAAAAATCGACCCACAATAACAACTATAAAACAACTAATACAAAAACAAATATTAATACGCCTGAGGAATCGAAATCTGTTTCTGAGAAATCAGAGAAAACAAAGGCGGATAAATTTGATTTCAAATCTACGTTGATCAAAAACGGTGTATCTGAAAAAACTGCAACTGAATTTATGCAGGTTCGTAAGGCAAAAGGCGGGGTGAATACCGAACGTGCATTCAAACTTCTTGAAAGCCAAATTGCAAAAGCAAATTTAACTTTTACTCAAGGCATTGAGTATTGCTTAAACCGTCAAAAACCTTGGGCAGCATTTGAGGCACAGTGGTATTTCAACGAGCAAAGCCGCACTTCGCAACCACAAGCACCAGTTCAACAACCTTTGGAACGCCGTCGATTTGGTAGCCAAGCACATCAACCAGCACCGATGCGTGATGTTCAAGGAGAGTGTGCATGAGCAATATCCAATTATTTGAGCAAGCATTTGCGATTGATTTCCCAGTCGAAGTGGCTGAGATGGTGTTGGATCGCATGAGCGCACTATACGGCGAATCTTTCAGAAAGAACTTTGAAGTTTATAAAGACAACCAAGAACTTGTTCAGTTGGCTTGCACAGTCCTAAATGGCCTAACTCCTGCAGATATCGCACGTGGTTTGACGCGCATGAACTCAGAGGAGTGGTGCCCGAAGAATTTACCGACATTCCGTAGCTGGTGTGAACAGGGCGGTGATTGGTGGACTGCTGATATGGCGTGGGCAAAGGCTATGCAGTTTGAATCAGATCCACAAACAAAGATCACAACGCTGACCAAGCGTGTGCTTGATGAAGTTCGCCATGTGTTAAGCGCAGAAGGGCAAAAATCGGCCCATTTCGCTTTCAAAGATATTTATGTGGATTATCTACGCCGTGCAAAAGCCAGTGGCAAGCCGCAAGAAATGTGGGTGAAGCCTAAGGCTCCAAAGCAGCTCGACAATCATGACCGAAACCGTACAGGTGTTCCTTGCCCGCCTGAGTTGGCAGCAAGAATAGGGAAGACTTTTAATCGTGTTGGGGGTGAAGTGTGAAGCAGCAGAACTTCAGTACAAAACAAGCCGTGAAACAAGGCGAACGCATGGTACTGGTCTTGAAAAAAATCATTCAAAAGTCTGGACGAACCAGTTTGAAAGAAGTTACCGAGTGGATGGGGATATCACCACGTAATGCCAATGTATTTGTAAATCAGCTTTTAGCGGAAGGGTATTTGGAGACAAACAGCAAAAGCCCTATGAGTCTTAAGGCTACTGAAAAGGCTAAACAGTTATTTGAGGTGCAACCATGAATCTAACCATCGAACAAAAGCATGAAATTTTAAAACGTGCACCTGAAGGACGAGATACATACTGTTGCGCTACTGACGCCTATTTTAAGCAAATGAAAATTATGAAGCGCTGCGCACATTGCGTAGACCTTAACATCTTGCGCTCTGATACAGCTGACCATGTAACCCAACCATGCCAACATGGTTATGACGTTGCTTGTCTTATTTGTGGCTTTGGTACCGTTGATGGTAAGCGCGTTTGGCACAACAAAACAGAACCTAAAAAAGGCGATCGCATAAAAGTAGATTTTATTGGTGAATCAGCAACGATTTACTCAGGCAAGCGATTCACTGGTTACGGCGTATTAGACCGAGTTGAAGATGGTCGTGTATTTGGACGCTTGGATGATGGAACGCCGTTTATGTGTCTATGTGCTGATGTTGAGGTAGTTGAGCAATGACACAACTGTACCAGTGTTGCGTGGACACAATTACAAAGGCTGATGCAATCGGTTTTACATTATTTGGGTGTAAGCAGTGCCATCGGAACTTTGAAATTCTTCCAGAACAAACTGAACAACATTTAACGCCCACTGCGATCCTACAAGAGACTTGTGATCATGATTGGGAGGATGTGCCGCACACGGCGATATTGAACAGCATTTGGTTTGTACATATTGCGGTAAAGAAGAAACACGCAATTCACTAGCAGAATGGGGCCCAAAAATTGACTAAGTATCTCATTGGCATCGATACAGGTGTGAACACGGGCTACGCCGTGGCAGAAGACAAAGGCAATGGTGGTGAACTATTTGAAGTTACATCCTTAACAATTACTCAGGCCATGAGTCGAACGCTTGAGTTTGTTGTGCACTATGGAAAAGAAAACGTCTGTTTATTCATTGAAGATGCTCGGAAGCGCACCTGGTTCACTGGTGGTCGTGAGAAAGCCCAAGGTGTTGGATCAGTCAAGCGAGATGCGCAGATTTGGGAAGATTGGTGTAAGGAGCAAAAGCTGAATTACTTAATGATTCACCCAGCAGCCAATGCAACCAAAACAAAGGCCGATGTTTTTAAAAAGCGCACCGGGTGGATTGAACGTACGAATGAGCATGCGCGTGATGCAGCTATGTTGGTTTTTAAAAGATTTGCGAAGTTTTGAGGGAAATAGGATGAATGCAGTGACAGAAATTAAGCCAACAATTCGAATGATGCAGAATGAACTTGAGCAGTGGGGAAAATGGGCGAGAAATTCTCACTACAATCCGAGTGAGTTGAGTTACCAATCGCCGTCACTGGGGCTGATGCGTTTAAAACAGGGGCAAAAGAGTGCAGGTGTCAAGGTGGTGCTGGATGATGATGCTTTGATTGCTATAGATCATCTAGTGACGCAGTTGAAGTTTTCACGGCCTGATTTGTTTCAGTGGATTGAGTTTCACTACTTAAAGGGATTATCAATTAGAGCACTCGAAAAGCTTAGTAAGGTAGAAAGAAGAGTGATTGATAAATATCTAGTAGCAGGTGAAACTTGGTTGGATTGTCGGCTAGAGTATATATGTGAACTAAACTCTATTTGTTAAAATAGAGTTTAGTGTCCAAAATACAATAACTAATCATTAGTGATTAGTTATGCCCATCATCATATTATAATGTGCCTCATGTCCAGATTTTTCAAAGATTTTTTTGAAAACGTCTAGATAAGTGTCTATTTCTGAATCTATAGGTTGAATAAATAAATCATCAGGAATGCAATGAGACCCATCATTTATCCAATGTAAAAGTGATTGGCAAATTTTCTGTTCTTCAAATGTATCAAATTCATCAATAATTTTTGTGTCGCTGTAATTACCTAAAATTTTGAAATAATTTTCAAGAATTCTCCTGATGACATTTTGTATTGATGTTGAACTACTGTTGTTTGCTTCTTTTATATCATTCCATAGCATTTGATATGTTGAGGAAATAGGATTGTTCTTTCCATGATTTGTTATAAATGTAGTGTTCTCTTTTTTTCTTAATATCCAATAATTGACATGGTGTGAATCATCCTTTTGGAGTTGAAATGAAATCTCTTTATGGAAATAAACATTATGAGTGAGGATGATAATTTGCTTAATACCAAGTGTGCTATTACTGGATATTGTTTCTTTTATAAGATTTTTAATTAATGTGCTTACCATAAATAGTACATTACTATCTAAGCTGGAAATTGGATCATCAATAACTAAGATTTTGTTTGTTACTACTTCATCTTTAGTAGATAAGCCTTTAACTACTTGTAGATAATACAAAAATGTAATGAATGTAGATTCACCTTCACTGAGTGAGTGCAAGGCATTATCACCATTATCACGCTTGATCCAGTAATGATTAGGCTTTTCAGTCTCATCAATCATAAAATTAGTAAAACCAAATCCTTTTAATAAAAGATTAATTTCATCTACTGCAGGTTGAACACTTGTTGAATTTGAGTTTAATTGTGAAAGTTCACTTCTTAAGCGCTGAATTTTTACTTTTCCGTTTTCTTCAGATATCTTCATTCCTTTGAGGGCCTTGCCATAATTTCCCATTTGTGCTTCATGTGATGAAATACGGTGATTAGCTTCAAATGTTAAAAAATCCCAAATTTCTGAAATCAATTTAATAGTTTCTTGATCGTGTGAATTGACTAAATCATTGTGATTTTTAATCTCGATATTTGCATTTTTAATAAGTGAAACAATTTCATCAAATATACCTTTAGATGAGTCTAATTTTATTATGCTGCTTATGCTAGTTAGTTTTTTCCGTGATAGTTGAATATTTAATCTTAGTAGGTTTTTAAAACTTTCTAGTTCGATTGCAAACTCTTTTGTATTGAGCTTACTGTTTATACTCGTTTCTTTTGATAAGATGTTTTCTAATTCTTTAATCAGATTCGTACATGCAAGTTCATATTTTCCTTGCAAAGATTTTAGATTTTCTACCTTGGTTTCGAATTCATTATCAAAATACTCCTCAAGCCTACTTTGAAATACATCATCAATAGTTTCTTTTTGGCAGAATGGACAAGTTGAATCTTTGATGTAAGAACGTCCTTGATTTACCCAATCAGTAATATTTAAATTATTAATTAATTTAGCTATATCTAAATCTTTTTTACCGATGATAATAGTTTTCCAAATATCTGATAATTCATAGAATTCCAGTGGATTTGATTCGTTTAGGTGAATTGTAGCTAGGGTTTCTAATTTGGTTGAATAAAGAATTTTTGTGCGATCAACAAGAGAGGAATGTGGTTGGATGACTCTCCCACCAATAGGTAATGTATTTAGAATTTTCTTTCTAAAGTTAACTTTAGAGCCTATAAATCCAGAACCTAGGAGTGCAGGTCTGAAATCATCTTCATACTGTTTAAATACGCTCCAACATTTATCTATCGATTCTTTTTCTTGATCATCTGAAAGTTTTGTGAATTTAGCAATTTGAGTTTGAACTTTACCTAAATCTTTGTTCGCTAGATTTAATTCCTCTGTTTTGCTATTTATGGCTTGTATTTGTTCAACTGAGGCTTCCCCTAAGGTGAAAACACCTGGTATTTCAGCATCTTTATAGAAATTTAGATCCCTGAACTTTTTATTGTAAGTTAAAATTTTTACCTTTTCTTGGTTTTTAAATGCAATTTCACAAGAAGAATAAATGTTATCAGATTCATCAGGATGGGTGCGATTAAATAGAAAATTTGAAATAGTTGTTTTTCCACAACCGTTTCCACCATAGATAAAATTGACTTTATTTAGTTCATTTATTTCTACGCCAATAGAATTATATGTGGCGATTTTTTTGATATGTAACGAATTAATCATTCTTAACTCAATTAAGCTTATATTTAAGAAGTTAATGCATTGTTTTATATGATTTTATGTTAGAGAACAAGTTTTCAAAATAATATTTGCTTGGTGCACCATATATGTGTATATTTATGTTATAAGTGACCGAAGTGTATTTAACGCACTTGGTTGATTTAAAAGCTCATCATTCGATGGGCTTTTTGTTGCCTTGAGAAATGTTCCGTGAAAGCAATATCAAGGCACCCAATGGCGGCTTAACTTTATTCGTAGTGGTTTAAATTTTAATGCCGCCTCCCAGATATTTACTTACATCAAAGCTCGATCAAATGGTCGGGCTTTTTTGTTTTCACTTCATTGGAGTCTTTTATGGGTAATCGATGGCATGCTGATCAAGAAAATAATATGCGTCCTGATGTTAAGCCATTGGCATGCCCATGGTGTGGACATGACTCAGTGGTGGTTGATTCCACTCTTTTTAAGGGTGAGCACATTAATCTATGGTCGGCACAAGCAAGCTGTCATGAGTGTGGTGCACAATCCTCCGATCCAGAAATTGCTAAATGGCCTGATCATACGTTATGTAATCAATATGACGATGTGGACTGGGAAGATGAGCGAGAAGCTGTAAATTTTGCTGTGAAAATTTGGAATACTCGAAAATAAGAGATTGCAAAATGCTCCGATTGTTAATGTATTTATTTGGCCTTCATGGTGCAAGTGAGATTGATCACACGATTGATGGTGAAGGTTTCGTGGATCAAGTAACTCTTGCAAGAAATATATAAGGTCATACAAAAGCGAACTTCAGATCTTCTTTTGTAAAGATATTTTAAAGTTTTTGAGTTATTTTTAATTTTGGAGAATTCGCTATCTTTAAACCTCGAATATGCTGGTTTTTTTGGTTCTTATAAACAAAAAATTGTGTTTCCATTAGTATTTGTATACATTCACTGGTGAATATTAAACTTAATAATTAGCAAAACGATTTTAATTCATGAATAGGTACGATGATTTTTTTAAACCATTAACTCCAGAACAATGGGAGTTTTTTGCTCAAGATTTCTTCGGTTGGCTCGGATATAGGCTAATTAGCGGAGTATCCAGAGGGCCTGATGGTGGAAAAGATTTAATAGTTGTCGATCAAAATGATAGAAGGTGTTTAGTAAGTTGTAAACACTATTTAAATTCTAGTAAAGCAGTAGGTCAGCAACATGAAGACCAACTTGTAGAGCGATTAGCTCAGCATAATTGTCAGGTCTTTATAGGATTTTATTCAACTAGTGTTTCTACAGCTCTTCAAAATAGGTTTGAACAAATAACACTTAATCCAAATTTCTCTTATGAGTTTATTGTTTATGACTATTCAGAAATTTGTTCTTATGTTGGGCGGATGCCGCTGTTTATTTTACAAAAATACGGACCGCCAACCTTGGTTGGTTTTGTACAGCATGTATCAGCCGAAGCATATCATCCTTTGCCCTGCATGGAATGTGGGGTAGATATTCTTACAGATAAAATGATCCCATTGTCATTAGCGACTATGATTTTAGTTGATGGAGATCAGCTTTTATTTGCTTATGGGTGCAAACGTTGTTTTGAGAAGTTCAATTTTGTTGAGCCGCATGGTTGGGGTGATATGTGGCAGATTTTGCATCATGACCAAATGATAACTTGGAATAGTATTGTTCAAGATGCAATATCAGAGAGTAATCTTCATCCTGATTTTTGGGGAAATTACGCTAAGTTTTCATTATGTACACAACAAAGATTATCCCCTGCAGGATTTGGAACGTGGTTGGGTGGAACAATAATTTTGTGATTTAAAGTAATTACATCCAATTAAATAATGATTTAAAAGTATACAAATCAATTTTTTTCCAAATTCAAGCCACCTTCGGGTGGTTTTTTATTGCCTATATGAAATAGGAGTGGTGCATATGGATCAAGTTGAAGCAAAGCGAAACAAAGAACGTTATGAGCAAAACATAAAGGGCGCATCAATGATTCACCCAATGGATATGCCACAACATTTGGTTGATGGGTTGGCTTATTTCATTCGTGACCAGCGCCGTAAGATTCACAACATCGAAACCAATCTGAATGGTGATTAATCATGTCATGTAAATCATGTGAAGAACGTCGACAGAAACTGAAGGCAATGTATGAGCAGTCAAAAGAATCCATCACAAAAGCAATTACTAACCTTACTAACCGAGGTGGTAAAACAGAACAATCAATTGATCAATCATCTGCAAGTGCAGACGAACCTGAACAACGAATTATTGTTAACACTCGAAGAGCAGGAAGAACCAAACAGCCATGAGTATATGGATCAGTAAATATGCCAAAGCTACAGCGATTGCAGAGCAGACTGGATGCCATCACACCTAAGCAACCTAGACCGCCAAAGAACTGGGGATCAGGTCGCGGTGGTAGGCCATGGCGAAGACTTAAAGAAAAGATTCATCTACGTGATAACTGGACATGCCAGCATTGCCGCCGTGTTACTACACAATTAGAACTAGACCATATTGTTAACGTTGCACAGGGTGGAACCGATGACGAATCGAACCTGCAATCGTTGTGCGTTGAGTGTCATAAGAAGAAGACACAAAAAGAATCTAGAGGAATTTAAGTATGCGTAAACAAATCACACAAATAGGTGTTATTGCATCACGTTCAGCTAATCGTCTTTATGATGAAAAGCTCAAGCCATTTTCTGACGAGATAAAGAAAAATGAAGGGAAAGAAGTTTTTGCTTCAACCATCATGTTGCGCGCCTCAGCAGATCTATTCCACTTGTGTGGTGATAGCTACGAAGATCAGTTGGATATGCTTGTAAGCGTTATGAAAGAGCAAGCGAAAGCTGCGCGAATAAATGATTAATAGGTAGGGGGGAGGTCAAAAGTTCAAAACCTTTTGCCCTCGGACACCACCCCCCATCGCACGTACAAAAAAATTTCCCTTTTCAGCAAAAGTTAACTTTTTGCCCTAAAAGTTAACTTTTCGATTGGCAGGAAATCCACAAGATGCTTGAAGCCAAAGGGTTTTAGCCTACTTAGAAACATTTTGAAGAGATAATTTTCTCAGTTAAAAGTTAACTTTTCGTATTGAGGAGCAGCAATGGCTTTAACAGCAAAAGGTAAAGCATTTGCTCAAGCTGTTGCTGATGGCATGAGTAACAAAGATGCAGCAATATCAGCAGGATATAGTGAAAAAACTGCCATGCAGCAAGGAGCAAAACTTGCGAAAAATCCTGAAATAATCGCCTATATTGAAAAGTTAACTGCTGCTAAAAAGTTAACTCCAAAAAGTAAAAAGTTAACTCAAGAGGATGAAAAGTTAACTTCTTCAAGATTGAAGAAGGAGTCACAGGTTCAGGTAGTTAAGGTAGAGAAAATTGAATCAGGACCTGAACAAGCACAAGGCCATTTCGTAGGTCGTGATGAGATACCACTAGGTTCAATTCAAGATCCACTTGAATATCTAAAATCTATTTGGACTGATGATAGACAAGATCCCGAACTTCGAGCTTCATGTGCGAAAGCAGCATTGCCATATGTTCATGGAAAAGTGGCAGATAAAGGGAAAAAGCAATCTCAAGAAGAGCAAGCCCATGCTGCAGCAAAAGGCACTGGTAGGTTTGCTACTCGGGCTGCACGTAAAGCAAATTATAGTTAGGTAATAAAATGACAGAACTCAGTTGGAGTACCAGTTGCCCCGATTGGGAAGAAAAGATCGTCAAAGGGAAATCATTAATTCCTTGTGAGCCTTTATTTCCTCATGAGGCTGAAATGGCTTTAGAGGTATTCAAAAGTTTAATTGTAACGGATGTGATTGGCCAACCAACCATGGGTGAAATCACACGTCCATGGGTTTTTGAGTTTGTTGCTTCGATTTTTGGTGCATATAGTGAAGATGACAGTCGGCGGTTAATACGTGAGTTTTTCCTTTTGATACCAAAGAAAAACTCAAAATCTACGCTTGCTGCATTCATTATGCTAACTGCATTAATTATGAATGATCGTGGTTCAGCTGAGCTCATTATTTTGGCCCCAACTAAAGAAGTAGCGGATAACTCTTTCAATCCTATTCGTGATGCGATTAAGGCAGATGATGAGTTAAGTGAATTACTAAATATTTCAGAGCATACCAAGACAATTACACATCGATCTACAAACGCAACCCTGAAGGTGGTTGCAGCAGAGTCGAATACGGTAGGTGGTAAAAAAGCGTCGTGGATTTTAATTGATGAGTTGCACTTATTTCAAAAGAATGCCGGTGCTGCGAGTATGTTCCGTGAGGCTACAGGTGGCTTAGCTTCACGACCTGAAGGTTGTGTAATTTACCTGACAACACAAGCAAATGAACAACCATGCGGTGTTTTCAAGCAGAAACTAGATTACGCACGAGATGTTCGGGATGGCATAAAGGAAAACAACAAGTTTTTACCTTTGATTTATGAGTTTCCAAAACAGTGGATTGAGGATGGAGAGCATCTTAAAAAAGAGAATTTTCATATTCCTAATCCAAACTATGGAACTTCTGTAGATCCCGTACAGCTTGAAGATGACTTTGATCAATCCCGCGATGGAGAGGAAACAGACTTCCGAGACTTTCTAGCCAAACGCTTAAATGTAGAAATTGGGATAAATCTACGGGCAAACCGTTGGGCGGGTGCTGAGTATTGGTTAGAGCAGTCTAAAGAAATCAAGCTTGAACAATTAATAGAGAAATCAGAAGTTATTACTTTAGGTATTGATGGTGGTGGACTTGATGATTTGTTGGGCTTTTCGGCTCTTGGTCGTTTGAAAGCAGATCCGCGTATTTGGTGGCTTTGGAATCATGCATGGGCAAATAAAGTTGCCTTAGAACGCCGAAAAGAAAACATTCCTAAATACCAAGACTTTGAGGATGAGGGGAGCCTAACAATTGTTGAAAAAGTGGGTGAAGATATTGATGACTTAGCCTTAATTGCAAAGCAGGTTTATGACAGCGGTAAGCTCAACAAAATTGGGCTGGATCCGTTAGGGCTCGGTGGGCTTTTAGATGGTCTTCTTGATGTTGGAATCCCACAAGAAAGTATGTTCGCAGTTCCTCAGGGTCATAAGTTGATGGGCTATATCATGACAACCGAGCGTAAGTTAGCAGAGGGCAATCTATACCATGCAGGGCAAGACCTAATGACCTGGTGTGCTGGAAATGCTCGGGTCGTGATGGTCGGCAATGGAATGCGGATTACAAAGCAAGATTCGGGAATTGGGAAAATTGATCCGTTAATTGCGACTTTTAACGCCGTGGCATTGATGAGTTTGAATCCTGAAGTTAAGGATTTTGATATTGACGGGTATTTAGAGGACGTCGTGATAGCATGAGCGATTTACAAGATACGGGTTTTTGGTCCCGTTTCTGGTCACGATTGACTGGAAGAACCCAACTTAGAAAAGGTGATACTTCACATCCTTTTGACAGCTATATGTCTTCAGGTGGTGCGGTTGTTAGTCCTGAAACAGCGCTAAAACTTTCAGCAGTTTGGGCTTGTGTGAAATTACGCGCTGAAACTATTTCAACACTGCCTTTACACTTATACGATTCAAATAAGAAGATCGCTAAAGATCATGATCTGTATAGAATTTTGCACGATTCACCGAATGCAGATATGTGTGCAAGTGAATATTGGCAGATCCAGTCGGCGTGTTTAGATTTATGGGGCAATGCTTATAGTTATATTGCTCGTCGCAATAACCGAAGCGTTATATCTTTAGAGCCATTGTTTCCAAGCGAAATGGTTAAAAAACGCTTAAAAGATGGAAGTTTTGAATACCATTACACTGAAAATGGGAAAGTAAAAATCTATAAGGATGATGAAATTCTACATTTTAAAGGATTCACTTTAGATGGTTATGTGGGGCTATCAGCAATCCAATTTTTTGCGCAAACAATTGGTATGCAATTTGATGCCAACAATCAAGCACAAGATTGGTTTAAGAACGGTCTTAAGGTTGGTGGGTTTCTTGAAACAGGCGAGAAGACTTTAACTGGTGAGCAACGCACAAAAATGCGCAATCATTTGGAAAAATTCAGTAAACCTGAGAATTCAGGGAAATATATGATTCTTGAGGCAGGTATGAAACTATCTTCTGCCAGCAACATCAGAATTAACCCAGTAGACGCACAGCTTTTAGAGTCACGTTACTTTGGTATTGAGGAAATTTGTAGAGCTTTTGGCGTACCGCCGCAATTGATTGGCCATACCAACAAAGCAAGTTCATGGGCATCTAGCTTAGAACAAACAAATCAGGGATTTTTGACCTATTCACTGAATCCTCAGTTAGTACGTTACGAACAAACCATTGCGCGAAAACTTTTGCTACCACATGAAAAATATCAATTTAGACCTAAATTCGCGGTTGACGGTTTGTTGCGAGCTAACAATACAGCAAGGGCGGAATTTTACGTGAAGATGACGCAAAACGGTCTATATACCCGTAATGAAGTCCGTGAGCTTGAGGATATGCCAAAGGCGGACGATCCATCAGCCGATAAACTCATGGTGCAAATGCAAATGGTGCCTTTGGGACAAGAACAGGGGAAACCTAATGACTAGAAAAAGTTTTAATTTTGAGCTTAAAGCCGTCCAAGAGGACGGTTTTTTTTCGGGGTATGGTGCAGTTTTCGGAAATGTTGACTGGTACAACGATGTGATTTTACCAGGTGCATTTAAAGCGTCACTCGAAAAATGGCAGTCCAAAAATAAGATGCCGCCAGTCCTATGGAATCACAACGACAGTGAGCCAATCGGTGTTTACACACAAATTTATGAAGATGAGAAAGGACTATTTGTTGAAGGGAAATTGCTTATTGATGATGTTCCAAGAGCCAAATCGACATATGCGCTTTTGAAAGCTGGCGCTATTGATGGCTTAAGTATTGGTTATTCAACAAAGAAGGCAAATCAGCAAGGAAATGGGGTTCGAGAGTTAATCGAAGTGGATATTGGTGAAATTTCGATTGTCACACAACCCGCAAATGATCGAAGTCTTATTACTTCTGTAAAAAACAAATTAGAAGACGGTGAGTTACCGACCTTACCAGAATTCGAAAAATTCCTGAGAGAGTCAGGATTTTCAAAATCGCAATCTACTGCCATCGCTAGCAAAGGGTTGCGCTCTCTTCTGAGCGAGTCAGAGGAACAAATCAAAGAAGCGAAATCAGTTTCAAATGCCTTAAATATTTTAAAAGGAGTCAGCAATGCCTGATCAAAATTTAGAACAACTCGCTCAAGAGTTTAAAAAACAAGTTGATGAAGTAAAAGGCATCGCCGAAGACTTCAAAGGTAAGCGTGAACATGGTGACAAAATTGCTGAAGGTGCAAAGCAAGCTGCCGATGAAGCAATTACTAAGCTGAATGAAACAAAAGCCCGTATTGATGAGCTAGAGCAGAAAATGGCTCGCCGACCACAAGAAGGTGGTGAGGAGCATAAATCACTTGGACGTCAATTTGTGGAATCTGAGCAGTTTAAATCTTTGCAAGGTGAAGCAGGACAGCGTGGTAAAGCAAACTTAGAAATTAAAGCAACCATTACATCAGCAACCACTGATGCGGCCGGATCTGCTGGTGACTTAGTGCAAGCTACACGTATTCCGGGAATTATTCCACCACCTGATCGTAAGCTTACAATTCGTGATTTGCTTATGCCGGGTCGTATGGATGGTAATGCTCTTGAATTCGTTCAAGAAACTGGGTTTACCAATAATGCTGATGTTGTAGCAGAAGGTGCTAAAAAGGCTCAATCTGATATTAAGTTTGATCTTAAATCAACAACAGCCAAAGTGATTGCCCACTTTATGAAGGCTTCTCGCCAAATTCTGGACGATTCTTCACAGTTGCAGTCTTATATTGATGGTCGTCTTCGTTACGGTTTGGCATTCAAAGAAGAACAGCAAATCCTTAATGGTGATGGTACAGGTCAAAACTTACTGGGCATTATCCCGCAAGCAACACCATATGTTCGACCTACAGGTGTTACTACAACAGCAGAAAGTAAAATCGACACTCTACGCTTTGCAATGTTGCAAGCAGTACTTGCTGAATATCCTGCAAGTGGGCATGTTCTAAACCCAATTGACTGGGCAGCGATTGAAACCCTGAAGGACACATCAGGCCAATACATCATTGGTAATCCTCAAGGTGCGCTCAACCCAACACTATGGAAGTTGCCAGTAGTTGAGACTCAGGCAATTACGGTCAATAAGTTTCTTACTGGCGCATTTTCAATGGGTGCTCAAATTTTTGACCGCTGGCTTTCGCGTGTGGAAGTTGCTACAGAGAACGAAGATGACTTTGTTAAAAACTTAGTCACGATTCTTGCCGAAGAGCGCTTAGCACTTGCTGTCTATCGCCCAGAAGCATTTATTTACGGTGATATCGTTCCTGCTGGACCTTAATAAACGCCAATTAGGGGCTATTAGCCCCTAATTTATGGAGGCAGAAATTGACTAAATATAAAGTAATGCGTGAGCATCTTGGTGATAAGTTTTACCTTACTGGGGAGCAACGTGAAGCCAATCCGGTTGATGTAAAGCATCTTGTTGCCAAGGGTATTTTAGTTGAGTTGGGTGAAGGTGATAAACCAAAACCAGCAGCAAAAACTCCAACCAAAAAGGTAAATCAAAATGATCGACCTTCCGAAAGCTAAATTACATTGTCGTATCGATGATGATGTAGAAGATGACCTTTTAACCCAATGGATTGATGAGGCAGAGGTTGTTATTCAAAATGATCTCGATCGCAAGATTATTGCAACAGAAACTGATCGGGTGAATGAAACTGATCTAGTTGATAATGCCGCTTTGGATTCGGCTCGTCTTATCTTTGTTCAATATCGATATAGCCGCAGTGCAGATGGGAAACCAAAGGCATATTGGGATTTATTGCAAAAGTTTAGGGAAATGGGGGTATAGACATGGATTTAGCCCCTGAACTCTGCCACCGCATCCGTATTGAAAAGTTAACTTCAGCGCGTGATGACGATGGCAACATCCTAGATCCATTATGGACCACACATGCAACTCTTTGGGCGAAGGTCACATGGCTTTCTGTCAAAGACACATTAGTTGCACAGGCCAATAATTCTGAAATTGTCGCGCGTTGTAAGATCCGTAAACGATCCGATATCGATACAACCATGCGTGTTGTATACGATGGGAAAATTTATAGCATTACTGGTGAGCCTTTACCCGATGCTGAGAATGGAAAAATCTATTGCACTTTGATGCTCAGTCATGGTGTAGAGAAATAAGGAAGTGCTTATGTCTGTCGAATTTAAGATTGAGGGCATGGATGAACTTTCAAAAAAACTCCAAACTTTGACAGATGGCAAAGCCGTTAACCGCCGTGCTCGATCCGCTGCACGTAAAGGCATGCAACTAGTGCTCTTTGCTGCCAAGGTTGGAGCTTCACGTATTGATGATCCTGATACGCGGGAAAGCATTCAAGAAAACTTAGTGATTCGTAATGGTAAAAGCCGCGATATAAACACCGTTCGTATGCGAGTTGGGGTGCTTGGTGGGGCGAAAAACTATGCCAACACCAAGGAAAATATTCGTAAGGGGCGCGCTGGTAAGCAGTACACCACCGACGGAAGCAGCAAGAACCCGGGCGGCGATACTTTTTACTGGCGCTTTATTGAGTTCGGTACATCAACTTCACCGCCAGTTCCATTTTTAAGACCAGCATTAGCTCAAAACATTGATGCAGTAACGGCTGAATTTAACAAGGCGTTTATGAAGTCGATTGAATCCGCAATCAAGAAGGGCAAGACCGAATGAAGCAATTACCTATTTATCGAATCTTGAAGGCTGATGCTCAAGTATTTGGCATGTTGGGTGAGCATATTTATGAAGATGTGGCACCTGAAAAGACACCACCACCTTATTTGGTTTGGTCTGACTTATCGGGCACCCCAAATACCTCACTGGATAACATCACTAATCAAGATAATGTTTTGTATCAGGTGATGGTCTATAGCCCAAACCAAAAGACAGCTTCAGATATTCGAACAGCTGTATGTAATGTGCTTCAAGAACACAGCTTGATCGAACAACGTATCGGTCACTACGAGTCAAATGCAAAGCTTTTTGCTCGTGGTTTTTCAGGGAGTTGGTGGCTCGATCGCTAACACTTAATTTAATTTTTATTTAGCACCTATAGAGGTGCTTTTTTTATGCCAAAAAATTGAGGAGTAGCTACTCATGGCGCGTATTAAAGTACAAAAATCACAGTTGTACTATGTGGATGGTGATGAAGTTATCGCTGTGCAATGTGCAAAAAACCTAAACCTTGGCGATGACACGGAAGAAGATATTGATGTGACTTGTCTTGATGATGCCGAAGATAATTTCGATCCAGGGAAAACAACACCGGGTGAAGGGTCATTAGGAACTGACTTTGATGATGAAAATGAATCACATTTGAAGATTCTTGCATTGTCCAAAACGAATCCACGAAAAAAAGTAATGTGGTATTTAGGTTCAAGTCATTCTGATGCACCACCAACAGTTGCAGCTGGAGTAGTCACTCTTCCACCTAGCCGTATGTGGTGGGCTTTCGAGAGTTATTTGAAAACACCTGCACGTACATTCGAAAAGGGGCAGTTTGTTGGTTACAACTATCCGCTTAAACGCACTTCTAGTGTTAACGAAACAATGCGCACAATTCCTTAAGGGTAGGTTATGGCTAAGAAAAAATTAACGCTTGCCACTGCGAAGAAGGCTGCGGGGGTAGGCGAGCTGATCGAAAAGACAATTAGTTTTGTTGATTCTAAAGGTAAGGCTTTTGAAGGTGAAATTTTAGTAAAACGCCTATCACACGCTGAGCTTAAAAGTGCAATTGACGCATGGAATTTAGATGATAACTCCAAAGCGACAGTTGATCAGCACTCAAAGGCAACATTGTTTGTATCTGTGTACTCATCACCTGATGAAAAGTTCTTTCCTGAAATTAAAGACACTGGTGCTGTGAACTTTGAAATCATTAGCGCGATGTTGAAAGCAGTTGATGAGGTCAATGACTTTTCGGGAAAGAAGTGGATTTCAAATCAGAAGAGTTCTGGTGCGAGCTCGTCCTCAACGGAATTGGCGGAAGAACCATTGAAGAAGCCAAGCGACAAGTAAGTCCGAAAGAGTACAAAATGTGGTGGGCCTATCGTCAAAAATATGGCTCACTTTTTTTTGGGCGGAGAATTGAACAGGGGTTGGGGAATTTAATCGCATCATTCCTTGCTTTCAATGGCGCTAAGGATGTTGATGCTTATGCTTTTATGATGCATGAAGATCATCCCGATGAAATTGAATACAGTGTCGATGAGATGTTTGCGAAAGGTTTAGGGAACTGACTTAGGTTGGTTTCTTTCTACTGAGTGGACTTTTTGTTAAATAATGATTAATTTATCTCCATAATTTTAAGGGGGTATTATGAAAAAATATTTAGTAATCTGGGCTTTATCTTTATCTTCTTCAATGGGGTTTGCAAATAAGCCTTTGATGATCCAGCAGGGTGAACCTGCACCTTTATCAAATGCATCTGATACACCAGTTGCAGCAACGCAGTATAAGCCATTGCAACCAGTTCGTTATAAGAATGAAGCTGCACTTAATAAGTCTTTAATGTTGGAATATTCATCGCAGAACGGAAAGTTTGAGAATGATATAGATGAAGATCTTACAGGTTTTGGTGTAGGTTTCTCTACTTCTCCACATAAAAAAGGTCTTTGGGGTAAATTTGAATATCAGCAGAATAATGAATATGACGGGAATGCATATGAGTTTTCATTTGGTGGTCATCTAAATTTCATTAATCTAAACGGTTTTTATGCATTAGGTACCTTAGGTACAGGCTTTAGTGTGTTGGATGCGGATGGTTTTGATACATCATCTTATTTAACAATTCCTGTTGGATTGGAAGCCGGTTATACATTCACTCCTAATTTCTCTCTATACGGAGGAATTGGTTATAAGTGGTCATTTAATATAACTGGTGAAAAAGAAACTCGCTGTAATGATGGCACATGGAGTGATAGTACAGGTTCTGGTACATGTTCATGGCATGGCGGAATTGATTATAACTATTCGTCAAATTATATTGGCGACTATGATGGTGTAACCTATAAAGCAGGTTTGCGTTACAACTTCTAAGAGTATTCACCAAAAATACAACCTCCTTCGGGAGGTTTCTTTTTGCACACCGAATTAGTATCTTATTCTAATTTATAAATTTAGGGTAAGCTATGAAGAGTAAAATATTAATTTTCTTATCAATTTTTGTTTGTTCATTTAGTAATGCGGATCTTATAGATAAATATAGTCAGATTCTACAAAATAGCAGTTACACATCCGATGGCACCTTGAATGAGACTGAGGATTCCGGAGATCCAGTTATAAAAAATAAAAACTGCGCAGCGCTTTCGAAATTTGCTGAAAGTGCTTTTAAATCTCGGCAAAATGGAGTCAAAGCAGAGCAAATGTTTTCTGTGATTAATACAGAAGAACCTATTGTTAAAAGAGCCATGCAATTAATAGTTGCAGATACCTTCAAATACCCTATTTCTTACAGTGGGAAGAACCTGGATAAAACTGCATCTGAATATGCTAGCCAGTTATACGTAGAATGTATGATCTAATTCCAACTGATTTAAAAACCGCCTTTATTTAGGCGGTTTTTTATTGCCTGAGGTTTTATATGAGCACCAAACTTGGAACACTTACACTAGATTTGGTTACTAAGATTGGTAACTTTATAGGGCCTATTAAAGATGGCGAAAAGCAAGTCAAAGTAAGTTTTGAAAACATGCGCCAACATGTAAATACCTATGGTGCTGCACTAGTTGCTATGGGTGCGGGTGCGGTTACAGCACTTGCCGGTATGGCTTATTCAACCTCAGAACAAGCGGTAGAGTTGGAAAAGTTTGCATTTAGGGCCAACACAACTACCCAAGAATTCCAAAAGATGACCGCTGGTGCGGGTGCTTTTGGTATTGAGCAAGATAAGCTCAGTGACATGATGAAAGACTTTAATGAGAAGCTGGGGGAATTAACTGCAATAGGTGCAGGTGGTGGTGTAGATTTCTTTGAACAAATTGCAATGAAAACTGAAGGATCATCGGAAGCTGCTCAGCAATTAATTTTAGATATGCAAAAGCTTAGTGGTCCAGAAGCTTTGCAAATGTATGTTAACAAGCTTGAAGAAGCTGGTGTTACACAGCAGCAGATGTCATTTTATCTTGAATCAATGGCATCCGATCTAACAGACTTGTATCCACTTCTTGCAAACGGTGGTGAAGGTTTAAAGCTTTATGCTGATATGGCTGAACGAGCTGGCATTATCATGACAGACCAAACCATTGAATCAGCAAAAGCGTTAAAGGATCAGGTGTACATGCTTGATCTACAAATGCAGGGGGCAAAAAACCAATTGATGCAAGCTGTAATACCTGCATTTGTTGATATTGCTGAAGCATTTTTTGGAGGATCAGAACAGGGCGTACAATTTGAAGAGGTTGCGGAAGGAATTTCTAAGACCCTTAAAGTCCTTGCGTCTATAGCCATTGGCGCTGTTACAGCTATTCAATTAGTTGGTAAAGCGCTTGGCGGTTTGGCCGCAATTGGAGGTGCTGTGTGGAATGAAACTGATTGGTATGAGATGAATCCAATTGGAATTGCTAAAGCAGCATATGAAGCACGTGGTGAAATAGCGGCTCTGACTTCTGAAATCAAAGGTGATATGCATGAAACTATCATGGGTGCTGCAGATCGCTTGGATAAAATGTGGAATAGTGGAACATCAAAAAAGTCTGAGCAGCTGCGCGGTGTCAGGGAGTTAGGTGAGACAATCCATAATACAAATTCAGGTTTAGGCGAGTTAGCAGATAAACAGAATGGAGTAGCGAAAGCAGTAAAGCAAACAAGTAAAACTCTTGCAGATCAAAATCGCATCCTACAAGAACGCAATCGTATCTTATACGACTATTCTGCATTTCCTCAACAAATGGAAATGGATTTGAATGATGAGGTTAAGAGATTAACTGATGCAGGAATGTCTGATTTTATCCCTATTACAAAGGCACGTTATGCTGAAGAGAAAAAGCTTGCTGAAATGCAGTTCGGCTGGGAGATTTCAGAACACCGATTTACCGAAAAACAGAAACTTGAATTTAGTTATGGAATAAAGCGGCAAGAAATTATTGCAGACACAAGGCTGACCGAAGAACAGCAAAAAGCCAAACTTCAAGCTCTGAGAGAAAATTTTAAGTTAGAGGAATCTGCTTTCAAAATTTCTCAACAGAAGCAGTTACTTGAGACTAAGCGCAACTGGATGTCAGCAACGGAATACGCTCAAGAGTATTACGCACTTGTTAGAGAAGAAATCCTCAATTCTGCAAGTTATTCGCCTGAGAAGAGGGAGGCTTTATTACAGCAGGCTAGTTCGGACCAAAATATTGAACAGAGTTATGAGCGCGATAATGCAATCAGTGATTATCGTGGAGTAATGGGGTTTGATGAGTCACCACTAATCCAGCAGTTTGAAGTGTTGGATAAAATGCGGGAACTGGATTTACTGAATGAAGAGGCTTATCAAAATGCAAAACTTCAACTTCAAATGCAATCAACTGCAAGCTACATGGAAGGGATGTTCGGTGGTTTTGCTGAATTAGTTGATGAGAATTCAAAAACCTATGCTGTGCTATTTGCTGCTCAAAGAGCATTTGCTGTTGCTCAGGCAATGTTGAATATTCCTGCAGCATATTCGAAGGCATATGACGCCGTGGTTGGAACACCTTACATCGGGCCTTACATTGCACCAGTTGTTGGTGCGGCTGCTGCAGCATTACAGGTTGCACAAGCAGCAAAAATTAAGGGGGTGAGCTTAACAGGTATGGCCCATGATGGTATTGATAATGTGCCACGTGAGGGAACATGGTTGCTCGACAAAGGGGAGCGTGTGTTAAATGCGCGTCAGAACAAGGATTTGACAAGTTATTTAAACCAAATGGGTTCTCAGTCACCGAAAAGCCAGCCAATCAATAACAATCTTCGAGTCATTATGGTTAAAGATGAGAGTGAGGCTAAAGATATGCTCTATAGCGCTGATGGGGAGAAGGCCTTTCTTTATCACATGAAGCGTAATAAAAGCAAAGTTTAAATCCTAAGTAATTTGAGGACAAAATGAAAATACAAACCCAGTATGGTGAGGTGCATGTATTAACAAATTGCCCGCTATTGAATTCGACTGAGCGATTGGAGTTTAAAACCGAAGTTCATGAGGCTTATGACAGTAGTGAGGATCGTTACATCCAGCGGGATGCACCAAGACAGGTCCTCAGTTTCAATTACGTGAATATGCAGAAAGTGATGGGCGACATGTTTCATATGTTCTATGCCAACTTGCGTAATCTATGGGGAATTCCATTACCCCAGTTCAGACAATTGATTCCAGATCTTGATGAGAGTGATTACATCCCACTGTCTACAGCAGCCCATATAGCCGACCTCAGAGTCGGCTTTGCTTTAATTGAATCAGCAGCAGGTTTTCAGGTTGTAGAGATTACTGCAGTCGGCCGATACATCATTACTCAGGAAGAAATCCGAGATCCTGAAACAGATGAGATTCTTCAAGCCTTAGAAACGGAATATCAGGATGGATTCCGATTAGCCCGGAATGTGACTGTATCAAATGCTTCAATCATGCCGCTGCGGATCTGCATCATCGAGGGTGATGCATCGATTAGCACAGGCGGGTTTTGGTCAAGCTCATCCGTAGTTTTTCGCGTATTGGCCGAAGATTCACCCGAGCATAGCGGTGATGTTCCTGCACAGTACCAGGGCGAGGATATCTATTTTAAACCGTTGCTTTTGGATGGCAGCGCTTTAGAAATGACGCTGATGCAGCACCAAAACATTGTGGATGCTGATGTGGGCGGATTTCAACAATTCACCCACTGGAAGAAACCCCGTTACTTAAAACCATTTAAGTCTGTGCTGAAGGGTTGGGATCAATATAGCGAATACCGCCGATTTTTATTTCGACGCATGGGGCGTTATCAAGCCTTTTGGATGCCTTTATATGAGAAACATCTCAATATTTTGAATACGGCAAATATCACCACTTCACTGAGTACCAATACCAAGTATTTGCTTGAGGCCGATCGTAAGCATATTGCGGTAAAGCGTAAAAATGGAACGTGGACCGCGCATGAGGTTACTGCAAAAACTGGCGGTTCTTTAACGGTGTCACCTGCAATCAATGCACACAGCAACGACATCCAAACCATTTGCTATTTGGGCTTACACCGTTTTGATGCAGATCAAATCGAATTTCAATTTTTAGGTGCACAGATTACACAAGTGACGGTGCTTATTGTGGAACTATCATCATGAGAAACAGAGCCGAGTTATATCAACTCAAGCATGGTGCACGTGCTTGGTATTTTACGGATCATCGCAAAGCGATCACACATGCAGGGATTGAGTATCTGCCGATCCGTGGACTGCAACGAACAGCCATTGAAGATGAAAGTATTGATAAATGTGATACCGAAGTGACCTTTCCGCAGATGCATTTACTCAATGCTGAGGGTGAAGATTTGGCTGCTATCTTTGCAGGCAAGATCTTCTATGGTGGTGTGACGATTACCATCCTTGAGCTTTACCAAGGCGAAACATTGGTCCTGCATAAAGGCCGTGTGACCCAGCCAAAGTATGATGAAGATGCAGATACCGTGACCTTGGTGTGTGAAACGGGAGAATCTTACCTAAATCGTAATATTTTGACGCGCAAGTTTCAGTACTCTTGCCCAAACTCAATCTATGACCGCTGGTGCGGGCTTAAGTTTGAGGAGTGGTCATTTGAGGTTGAAGTGACTGCGATTGACGGCTTAAAGGTTTCTTTCAATGTGGTTCCCACTCAGGTTCTGGATGCAGATGGCAATCCAATGTTTGATGAAGAAGGACAAGCCATAATGGAAACCAAGAGTTACCCAGAACAATGGCTGAATTTGGGGTTGATGCTGAAAGGTGGAGTACATACCTTAATCACGACTAGTACCACGAATAGCTTTACGCTGTATCGTCAACATGTGGGTTTAGCGGTGGGTGATGTTTTCTCAGTTGTACCTGGTTGCGACCAATCTAAAAAAATGTGTGATGAAAAGTTTAACAATTGGGCGCGTTATGCCGGGCATCAATTCATCCCGAACAGCAATCCAATCTTTACCCAATTGATTAAGTAAGCGAGGTGTCGAATGGTTATTGCACCTTGGGTGATTTACGCCATGCTTGCGCTGATGGTGGTCACAGCAGCCTATAGCTACTACGCCATGCGCAAAGCGCAAAAGAAAAACCAGCAAACCGCCAATCAGCTTGATGGAACGATTGCTGATGAAGGTGTTTCTTTTTCAGACGTAGCAGGAAGCCCACACATGTATGGAAACATTACGCATATTTGGGGGCATACAACGACGGATATCAAACAGAAAGGTGGCAAGTGAAAATTTACATGTCAGATATTCGAAAAGCAGGAATGTGTGCTCGCGGATCGCGGGCATTTTTTTTATCTCAAGGTTGGGACTGGTCAACCTTTCTTGAAAACGGCATCGATATCGAAATTGTTGAACAAACCAATGATGCCATGGCGCAGCAAGTTGTGGAGTATGTAAAAAATGGGCGGAAGCAGTAAGCAAACAATTGGTCAAAGATACTTCGCCAAACTCACGACCTTTATTGGAAATCCAATTGAAAAGTTTATTGGGATTAACTTTGATAATCGCGGCTGGATTTTTAAACCCGATAATGATGAATCCTTTCTGCGTGTAGAAAGTCCAAATCTATACGGGGATAAAGAAGGTGGGGTTGCTGGGTTTATTGATATTCATACAGGAACTGCAAATCAGTTGCCTAACACCACTTATAGCGCTGACTTTCCAAAGGTGTCAGGTTATCCCTTTCAATCTTATTTGTTGTTCCGTGGTCTTGGAAAAAAGCCGGCAACAAGCGGAGGGATCGGTCAATTTACACAGGGTTCGCCTAAGCACTATAACAACTCGTTTTATCATGGCAACTCAGGCTACATGAAAGAAATGTTGCTTTGGCCACAACGCGTCCATGTGCGTAATGATGGGCAACCGCAGTGGTATGACAGCAAGGCTGCAATTTTTGCAGGCACAATCAAAGGAGTGCAAGGAGGAGTTAATAGATTTGCACTCATACTCGATAACTCAGGATCGATGAGTGGATCTAAACTAAATGCATTAAAAGTAGCGCTTGAGAATTTGGCTTCTTCGATTGAATCTGGTGTGGTTGCAATTAGTCAAATGATGATTACGATCTTCTCAAGTAGCCATGAAAGTTTTTATGCCGCCAACAAAAATGAGTGCCTTATTATTTTAACAAGGGCAATTAGTGCATTAAATGCGAGTGGATTAACCAACGCAGTACAGGCATTTGCAGATGTACCTGCTTATCTGACAAATCCTGTCACAAGTGATTTAGTGGTTATCGTATCTGATGGCGCAATGAGTGAAGTAGGCGCAGCTCAGCAAAACATTGCATCAGTGAGTAGTATTGTAAAAATTGCGGGTGTAGGCGTTGGAACCATAGGTAGTCTTGCATCTTTTCATAATATGGAGCATGAAATCCCCATCGTACAGGGGGAATCTACTCAGATCACCGATGCTATTTTATATGTCATTTCAAAAACTGAGGTCAGCTATTTTGACATAAATCCTATCCATAAAATTCGTGAAATTCTCACAGATGATACGGCTATGAATAAGCCTGAGTCCGATATCAACGATGTTAACTTCAAAAAAGCCGCAGATGTGCTTTATACCGAAAAACTGGGAATATCTTGGTCTGTAACAGAGAAATCATGCCTTGAGGCAATCAATGAATTGTGCGGACACATTGAAGCAGGTGTCCGAATGAATCGTCAAACTGGCTTATATGAGATGGTTCTATTTCGTGATGATTGGTTTGCAGAGAATGAAGTTCACACACTGCCTGTCAACAAAATTAAGAGTATGCAGTTGGATGGAGCAACATCTGCAGATGAGCTGATTAATAAGTTGAATGTGAGTTATTACAATCGTGAATCAATTAAAAATTCATCTTTTTCCATATCGGAAAATGCATCTATTCGCAATTTAAACGGTCATGAAAACCCAGAAGAGGCTAAGTTTCCATACTTCATGGTACAGCGTAATGCTGCAGTTGTGAGCCAATGGAAGTTGAAACAAATATCTACTCCTGTTTGGCAAGGAACTTTTAGTACGGGATTTTATGAAGCTCGGAAGTGGAATCGATATGATGTATTAAAGCTTGAATGGCCAAGACGTTGGAGTGGTACCATTTTGGTTCGGATCATGAAAATCAACTTGGGTACAGGGACAGAAGTATCCATTGATTTTGTAGAAATCGTGCCTTATTCAAGCAATCTTTCTTCGAACATTGTGATTGATACGCCAGTCGATACCACACCTAAACCTCCACAGCCTGCTTTATTTAAGGCTATAGAGCTGTCTTATCTAGAGGCAGTGCAATTAAATGGACAAAAGGCAGTAGATGACGAATTAGCATTTAATTCAGATACAGGCTATGTCGCTGTAATGGCGAAACGTCCACAAAATAATTCATTAAATGCATTGATGTACACAGGGATTGGCAATGATATTGAGCGGGTTGGAACGATTCAGTACAGTGAAACAGCTGAGTTAGACCAAGACATTTTGCAAACAGATACTGCATTTATTGTAAAGAATGCGGGTGATATTGACATGGTTACTACCGGAACACAGATTATCGTGAATAACGAAATCATGGTGTATCAATCCTATGAGAATGAAACGGGATTGCTGACTGTAAAACGTGGTGCACTAGATAGCATACCTCTAAAGCATATCGCAGGCAGTTTACTCTATTTTGCGGATGGCTTTATCACTGTTGATTCTACTGAATATGTCACAGGTGAAGTGATTGGCGTGAAGGCGCTGACTACTACTCCAAGTGGTGTTTTAGGGATTGATGATGTTGATATGCAGCAAGTTGAAATCAAAGCACGTGCGATCCGACCTTATCCACCGGCAAATGTGAAAATAAATGATGCATATTTCCCTGAAACAAGCGTCATTTCAAATGACATTGTTTTGACTTGGGTTCATCGAAATCGACTACAGCAAACTGGTGGTGAGATTTTAGGATTCTACGAAGGAGGCATCACATTAGAAACAGGTGTGACTTATTCTATTGAAATCTATGCAGATGAAACAGTACTACACCAAGCAGTTGATATAAGTGCGAATACCTATGTAATTCCAGCTGCTGTGCTGATTCAAAACAAGCCACACCGGCTAAGAATATGGTCTGTTCGAGATGGGTATGCCTCTTACAATTTTTTTGAACATTCATTTTTTGTTGAATCTGCTAGCTTGATTCTGACAGCAACAACAGATGGTAATCATGTTGCAGGAAATACAGTTCCGCTTGCTAATGTGACGGTAGATGTAGATGAATCACTAAGCGCAAATCTAACGTTTGATGCAGCAGGCATCTCAGGTAAAGCCGAACCAGGTTCAACAATTACTGTAGATATTGAGGAATAAAAAATGACAATGTACACGGGAGTAGCTGATGCAAATGGGGACTTTATTGTCCCTTTTTCGTCTTCGTATACAAGTGGCCAAAAAGTTACTGTTACAGCGGAAAAAGATGGTGCAACAAAATCAATTGAGTTTAATGCACCAAGTCAACTTCCAGGCTTAACCTTCAGTGGGAGTATGCAAGATTTCCCAAAAAATATTGAAGAAGTTAATATAATTATGTCTGGTCGGTTACAAGATTATGCATTTTCTTGTATTGGTACTGGAACTGCATATGATGGCATGATTGCTAGAGCAGCAACGAAAATAAATATTATTGGGTGTAGTGAAATAGGAAGGAATGCTTTTGAATTTTCGAATGTTTTAATTCAAGACATACTCGCAATTTCTAACTTACAGATAATAGGTGATTATGCATTTAAATTAGTTATTAAATCTCAAGAAGTTGTTGTTCCAGCAGGTAAAACATGGGGCAATTATGTCTTTAATGGCGCAAAAATAACAAAAGCAACCATTGCTAATGGGTTATCCGTTATTCCTGCTGGCATGTTTTATCAATGTGCATTTCTAATAAGTGCATCTCTCCCTGCTTCAACAACAAATATTGGAAGTTTAGTATTTAGTGGGTGTACCAGTTTAATTGAGCTGATAGTACTCTCCATAACACCTCCTACTTTGGCTCCAAACGCACTTACAAATATTAATTCTTCTTGTGTAATAAAAGTGCCGCTGGCAAGTTTATCTGCGTATCAAGCAGCAAATGGGTGGTCAGCACATGCCAGTAAACTGGTAGGTGTGTAAGTAAATAGTTGTGAACTTAATAACATTGGCACCTTGCAAAACAGCATTTCTCAAGGTGCTTTTTTATTGCCAAAAATTAGGGGAAATAAATGGAACCAGTGTCTACAAGTGGTTTTGCTGCGTTTTTAAAGTTCTACGGTGCAGCAATTATGGTCACTTTAGCGATAGCACTAGTTGCAACAGTTGTCATCATGATGCGTTTGCCACGTTCACCACAAGAGTGGGCTGTGGGTTTAATTTGTACGGTTGTATCAAGTCTGACTGGTGGAGCTTTCATTATCGTGAAATGGGGGTTACATGAGTGGGTGACAGATATTTGGGGGATGATTGCTTTAGGTGGATTCTTCTTCGTCTGTGGGTTACCGGGTTGGGCTGTGGTTCGTTGGACTTTTAACTTCATCAATAAACAGGAAGGGAAGACCATTATTGAAGTGGTGAAAGAGCTTAAAGAAGCCAGAGAAGATTTGAAGAAATAATGTACCAAATGATATGCCGCCTTAGGGCGGTTTTTTAATAATTGAAGGAAAGCGAAATGAAATTAATTGAAAATTGGCAACAGGCTTGGAAACTCAAGTCAGTACAAGTGGGCGCAGCAAGCGCCTTTTTTTATGCCTTGATTTTATTATCAGAGCAGTTTTTAGGAGTGTGGAATTTAATCCCACAAGACCTTAAAAATAAGATCCCTGAAAACGTTGCTGAGTGGATGGGGATGTTTGTTGGTGTGGCCATGGTTCTTGCACGTTTGAAAAAGCAACCTGAAATTCACCCTGTACCAAAGCTATTAGGTTTTACCACACTGCCCACAAATTCGATTACCTTTGATCAGGCCTTTCAACGATTGATTGGCCATGAAGGTGGGTACAGCAGTGATGAGCGTGATCCGGGGAACTGGACTGGGGGGAAGGTTGGTGTCGGCACATTAAAAGGCACAAAGTTCGGCTTGGCTGCTAACACCTATCCAAGCCTTGATATTAAAAACATCACATTAGCCCAAGCAAAACAAATTTATAAGAAAGATTGGTGGGATAAATTAGGTGGTCACGGTCTGCATTCAGCCATTACATTTCAGCTTTGGGACTTTGCAATTAATGCCGGGAAGAAGCGAGCAATCATTGAGCTACAACAAGTTGCTGGTGTGGCTGCTGACGGCATGATTGGTCCTAAAACTATTGCTGCTGTGAATGCACTTGATCTGAATGATGTATTGCTCAGCCTTACTGCAGAACGGTTGAAGTTCTACACCTCACTAGGTACATGGTCTACATATGGCAAAGGCTGGACGAATCGTGTAGCGGATAACTTGAAATATGCTGCTCAGGATAACTAACCACATGTTGTTGTGCAGTCTACTATCAGGCTGCACAACGCATTCGATTTCGACAAAAGTTCATATCAGTGTTTGTGTGCAGTGTGTGAATTAAGAAAGTTCACTAACTAAAGGTTGTTTTATATTAGTCCTATCGTATCAAATGAGCATGAGGGCTACGCCTCATTAAACGTATAATCGCATTTTAGACATTTATAGTTATCAAGAATATGCTTATCAATTTGACGCCCTGTAAATGACCCAAGTGCAACACCAGTTGCTCCACCAGTAAGGGCCCCTGTAATTGCTCCTGTTACAGTTCCAATTGCGAGACCAGCAAGCTTACCTGTCGGACCTGCAAAAGCACCTAGCTCTGAACCAACTTTCCCACCAGCTGCTGCTCCAGCTAGCGTCGCCGCAGCAGCACCAACAGCACCTGAAGTCCCACCAATAACGGCACCAGTTCGTTTTCCATAATTACGCTTTTCAATGCTTTTGGAATTACATTTTGGACAAGTTTTCATATTTTCCTCATATTTAAATTTCAGAAGTATAATTTTGATTTTTTGGTATTAAATATCTTATATAAAATCCTTGAATTTTAACATTTAAAATAAATATTTTAGAATTTTACTTACTAACAACCTTTGCGCCTTTCCAAAACTCCCCGCGTCGTCGAATCAGAAATGATCTCGCGATACTTTCAGCATGAAATACTTTGGCATGATCCTTATCATCAACCCAAAACCATTCGGGCTCATAGACTTGCTGGATATCTGAAAAATCATCATATTCCAGTATTTCTTGTGTTGCATCTCGATAGGCAAGCCATTTGCCGTCTTTTACTATGTAGGCCATCAGCTTTTTACCTCGCTTAACACAAATTCATTTATAGCTCGCACATGGTGTACATGGTGCGTATTAAGTACTCCATATCCGAGGTATTTGTAGAAAGGTTCAGCAATACTCAAAGTATGTTGAATGTGATAGTAAAGCCAGTTTTTCATTTTTGATTCATTCTTATTTTAATGCTGGGATCCGAGTCTAACTATAGCAATTTCCATACGTCAAAAAGGTCAATCTTTTCTATATTTTCGATAATAGTTTTGCAGGAATTTTGCATTTATTTTGCAGGCACTTATACAAATTATAGAAAAAACATAAAGATAAAGTTAATTTTCAGCCTTTTATTGATATTTGTTATATAAAGTTGAATAAAGCTCACTTATATGGTCTGAAAAAGTATGAATAATGGGAAGGAATTAGAGAAACATGTTCAGGAAGTGTATTCCTTTCTTTTAAATATGAAGGATGAAGGAATTGTGGTCGGGCATAATGTCCAAATTGTTGACAAGTTTGGGCGACCACATCAGGTTGATGTTTTTTACCAATTTGAAAAAGCTGGGGTAATTCATAAGGTAGCAATAGAGTGCAAGGACCATAAAAGGCCAATTTGTAATAATCGAGTTGCAGCGTTTTATGGGAAATTACAAAATGCTGGTGATATAAGAAAAGTAATGATTTCAAGATTTGGCTATCAGAAGTTAGCTAAGGAAATTGCAGAAGATAATGATGTTTTATTGCTAACTATTGATGATCTTCCTAAGTTAAATGAGTTAATAGCTGGGCGCATTAAATCAGTAGCATTGCCAGATGAAACAACTGTTGGCGAACCATTTTGGACAATCATGGAATTACGAAATGGAAGTGTTACTGGTAGCTATTACGCATTTAATAATTCTAAAACTAATCGTGATGAGTTAGTTTTATTTTACTCTAAGGAACATGCACAAAGATTCTTTAAAGAAGCAGAACTTGATACTAAAAATTGGTGTATCAGGGGTATGCCACAATATGTATTTAGGGCTTTTCTCTTAACGCTTCAGTTTTTTGAAAGCCGAGGTTGCGGGGTATCAATTTTATTTGCTGCACCTGAAATGTCGAAGAGAGATCCATTTATTTGTTTGAGTACGTCAAGTGAGGTGCTGGGTGACCAATACTATATAGGTGAAATGCCAGTTCTTGAAAAGGCCTAAGGGAATCAAAAGTGACAGGTTTTTTGACAGACTGACGTGTAAAACAGTCACATTCTATTAGAAATTAAAAGTACAAACCCTTGTATTTAAAAGGTCTAAGTTTGATTGAGTTTTATTGTGTTGGATGTTTGCGGGTTCAACTCCCGCCACCTCCACCAAAATTCCCGATTAAAGATGATCGCTAATGATCAGATTTAATCAAAAAAGTGAATAAAAGCCTTGGTTTAGAAATAAATCAGGGCTTTTTTTCTGCCTGTTGTTTATCAGCGTCTGTTATTGTAAGTCATTGATAATTGCTTTCTATCAAATATACTTGTGACACAATAGTGACACGCGTGTAACAATAAGAATGCTTACAGACATCCAAGTTAAAAGTCTTAAACCAAAAGAAAAGCGATATTCAATAGCAGATGGGGAAGGGCTTTCTATTGAGGTTTTTCCTACTGGGAAAAAGAAATGGGTACTTTCATATCGAATTGAAGGAAAGCAGACCAGAAAACAACTGGGTGAATATCCCGAAGTAGGCTGTAAAGACATAAGAAAAATTGCAAGGGACTTTAAGGCCGAGGTTTCAGGTAAATCAAAGGTCTCTCATCATTTAAAACAAGTGTGTGATGAATGGTTTGAATTAATGAGTCCGCAGTGGTCTAGTGAAAAATATATCAGCACGGTTAAATACCGTTTGGACTACATCACTGAAGATTTTTTAGAGTTGCCTTTAGATGAAATCACTCGCTTTCAGGTTTCATCCAAAGTAAAAGAAATTGTGGCCAAAGGAACACTCGAAACAGCCACACGTTGTCTACGTTTACTCAATGCAGTTTTTAACTTTGCGATCGCATCAGGATATACAGAAAAGAACCCATGTATTTTAGTCGGTGAGCTTATTCCTGAGCATGAGGTTCAAAGTTATCCGTGCTTACCTGCGAGTGAAATGCCTGAGTTTTTTAGACGTTTAGAGCAATGTAATGCGTTTCCAATTACTAAAGTTGTTCTAAAACTGGCCTGTTTTACTGGTACTCGAATCAGCGAGCTTTTAAAAGCGAGATGGGATTCAGGTGAAATTGATTTTGAAAATAAAGTGTGGCTAATTCCAGCATTTCGTATGAAACGACGAAAGGAATTAATGGTTCCTTTATCACCTCAAGTCTATGATCTATTTATGGCTTTATTTCACACCCGGAGTGATGACGGCTTTATCTTCAAACATACACGTGAGCCTTGGAAGCATATGACTTCTGAAACGCCTTTGGCAGTCATAAAAAGAAACGGTTATGCAAATGAGATGGTCACACATGGATTTAGGACATTATTTTCTACCCATGCAAATGAAAGTAAGCTGTTTAGGGCAGAAGTGATTGATTATCAAATTGCGCATGTCAATAAAACGACAAAAGCAGATAAAACGAGCAAGATTTATAACAGAGCTGAATACTGGCCAGAGCGCGTTGAATTAATGAACTGGTATAGCAATGAAGTTGAAAAGTGGATTGTCTAACAATTAAAAGAAAGTAAAAAAGGCGCTTTAAGCGCCTATTTCTTTTTTGATCTTATTTAAGGACGTTTCGGTCCATCCTTTATATTTATCTGATGATCGATCAGGTGGGTATTTTTCCAAATAGTGTTTTTTAAATGTATTGACTGCCATACCTAACTCAGCAGCCACTTGTCTCATTGAGTACCATTTTACGATCGTAGATGAAGTTTCTTTCATTATAGTTTCCCTCTTTACTTAACTGTTTCAGTCAAAAAATAGACAGCACCACAAAAGCTTGAAGTGCTTAATAAAATTGTTACTTCGGTCATATTCATTTTTTCCCACCTGCAGCTTGATAAGGGTTAGAGAAAATCCAGCATTTGACGATACGGTCTTCTTTAATACTTGGTTGATTGCCATAGCCTTGAATAGCTTTACTTTCATCTGCAGGTTGGTGTGATGAACGAACGGTTTTGTTTGCCTCAATGAATTTGTAGCGCTTACTTGTTTTTAATAAATTCCGCATTTCATTGATCTCAGGTAGTGCCTGATAATTACGTGCAGCAACTTTGTAGACCTCATTCAGATTGATGGCGATCTGCGAATCTGTAGTTGCGTAATGGTTCAATTGGAAGCTGGTACCACGAATACTATTGAGATATTCAAATGCATCCCAAAACTGTTGAACAAATGGATGATCTGCTGCAATTTCTTCAATACGTCGCATGGCCATACCCTCTAAATATCTTTTGGCATCACAGATGTCAGATAAATCGATTGCATCTTTAAAGACGTGCTCCGCAATGGCATCAATCATGGCTGACACTTGGGCATGACAGAGGGCGATACGGGTATTGGTAATGCCTTTTTGATGTAGCTCAATTTCAATTTCTTTATGTTTTTCGGTATAAGTTTTGAGGATGCTTTCCTCATTCTTTAAGCAAAAGGTCATGTATTTACATGCATCTTCTAAACTCATCTGTGTCAGTCGAGTGGCAACGTGCTTTTTCTCTAAGCTGTGATTTTTAGTGTCTACAGAAATATGCAACGTACGAGATAACACTGCTTCAGATGCTTGAATCGGGGTGTTTTGGCTAATCATTACCGCAGCACGGAAAGGTGGCTCGTAGGTTTCATTTCCTGCGGTTTTTAGGCCTTTAGAGCGAATTGCTCGACCGTTATAAGCATCTTTTAATTCGTCCCAACTGAACTTTGCTTTTTGAGATCCAGCCTGGTCGTTACGGTCACCTTCAATTAGTACGATTGGCATATTGGAGGTTTGGGCAAAGTTACGGTAAATCGCCACGTTGGTTGATTTGTTTGGATCGAAACCTTCATAGGCTTCACGGCCACTCAGCTTCCATAAAAACTCAATGATGGTAGATTTACCTGAGCCAGCTTGTCCGACGAACTCAAAGAATGGATAAGAGGAATTGATAGCGCGGATCTGCTCGGCAAAATATGTGCCTGTCCACCAAGCTAAAAGGATTAATCCTTTCTCTCCTTGAAGTGCATAAAAGTCTTTCCACCATGTCGGTGAAAACTCTTGTTTCGCATTTAAATGAATAACAGGGGATGCAGCTAAGGTTTTGATTTCCTTATTGCCTGTTTTAAAAAAGTCATGCTGATTTTTGTGGATAACTTGACCTTTATGCACAGCAAACTTATCAAAAATATAGGCTTCATATTCTTTAGAGTAGCCAATAAAGTCGATAGTTTTTACTTCACGTAGACGCTCTGTTTTACGCTTGATGAATGTTTCTAGCTGATGGTCGTTACCTGACCAAATAGTTCCCGATAATACGGCTAATACACGTGGTTTAAACTTGCTGCGAGAGGACATTTGCTCTGCGGTAAATGTGGTTTTAACTTCACCCCACGGTGACTGAATATGAAAGTAGTACCAGGACTCATCGGTAATTTCATTTCGTTGGAAATAAAGTGGCTCAAGCTGAGCATTACAAATCTCTTTTGCTGAAGAGCAGGTCTTTAATGCTTGAATCCGTATTTCTTCTTCAGTCAGTACAGTGCTTTGAGATTCTTCTACATACTGAACAGCCTTGTTATATTTTTCATAATCAAGCTCCCACCAGTAGGTACGGAAACGGTGATTAAAAAAGAATTGGCTTAAACTGCTACCGTAAAAATTGTAAATTAATAAACCTGTTTCTTCAGGCGTTTCTGAAATCTGTAACTTTCCGAAGTGCAGATATTTATCCTGGTCTTTTTCTGTGAGCTGTCCTCTTTGGAACAAATCATTCCAGTCGACTGATTTACCATTCATTGGCGCAGGTGGTAGGGCAGCAGTAGAAATCCACCCTTCATCCGTTGCGCGTTTATGGTGTTTCGCTAGATATTTTTTCCCTGCAGGATCATTGTCCAAAGCCCAAACTAAACGCGGTCTACTTTTATTGAGTTCATGACAGCGGTTCTTAATTTGCTCTAAAAGTACAGCAGGGTAATTCCCACTGTTCATATTACTCATACTGATCAATTCTGATTGACTAAGTGCGATCGAATTAAAGATACCTTCAGTAATCCAAATACTGCCTGCGTTACACAGTGCATCTAAATCATGCACTGTCCAAGCAAGGCCAGACCACTTTCCAATGAAGTTAGCCTTCATGCGTTCGAAGCGTTCAGGGCGGTCGATCAGGCGTTCCCAATAAATACCTTCAGCCAATTTAAAACGAACGGTCGCTGTAACGAGGCTTCGGTTTTTAGGTGAACGATACAGCTCTTGGGTATACAGCCCCTTGAGCTTTGAGATATCAAAACCACGGCCTTCTTTGAGGTAAGCATCTGCTGCTGCATGTGGGTTTGCTGTTGTTTGCGGGTGATACTCAGACCAGTCTTTAAAAAGCTCCTCACAGATCTCTTTGACATGTTCTTCGTAGCCACATTTATTGATCCGTCCACACTTCACCATACGTGGGGTGATTGCATGCGTATAGAGTTCTTTTTCTTTACATTTCGGACAGACTCCCTCTCGATACCATTCACCTTTTTTCTTGAAATGGAATAACTGGTTGAGTCGGTCATCTATCCGTTGCTGTAGGTGATACATATCTACGCCTTATAAGAGTCTGATTTGTTTAAGCCGATTGCGGTAGACACTGGCTTTGGTCAAATCAATCGTGGATGAGTGGAATAAGGCAGAGATAAAGCCTTCAACATAGTTTTCTTGTTGTTTGTCGATCACAGTCATCATTTCTAAACTGGACAGGTGATGTTCTAGTTCTACTTCCCATTGACGTTTGTGCTGCGGTAACCCGGTTTGAACTTCGATGTTTGGATTGATGCTGTTTTGAATTGGGCGAACCATTTCTAGACTGGCTGCAAAGCTGGCAAGGCACTGGTCGTTCTGACAGCTCACAATCAGTTCGTGTAAAAGAGGAGAGGGCTTTTTACGACTAGATACATACATACGTCTTCCACAGTGCGGGCAGTAGAAACCAATTGATTTACTCATCATTACCTCTGAATTGAATTAAGTAGTTGTTGCTCCCGACACCAAGTACTTAATATTTTTTGCTTTACACAGAATTGTAAAAATATGTAAACAGAACCCCGTAAATCTGTGAGTGGCTCAAAAGGTGTGCCTTATGATGATTTTGTTTCTTGAGGTGAAGTTTCTAGTTCAGCTTCAACAAGGCTTTTAATCCATTCGTTCAGTGACATGTTGAGCTTTGCTGCTTCGATACGAGCGAGACGACGATTTTCTGGTGTAGTGCGAAAGCTGATCTGTACTTCTTTTTGAGACTCTTGAGTAGCCATGTTTGTTTCCTTTTGAGTCCACAGTTATTAAACTGTGGTGAATAGAGAACTTTGTTAAAATGGTAAATAAGCAAAGCAATATTATCCCAATTGGGATAATTAATATATGGATTTATCCCAAATGGTAAATGAGAATAACGATCAAAGAGGCGAACGCCTTCGTCAGGAACGATCACGCTTAGATCTGTCGCAAAAAGATTTCGCTGCGTTATTTGGTAAGAAAAACATGGCTGTAATGCGCTACGAGAAAGGCGAGCGCGTTATGGGGCAGGAAGACTTAGAAGCGCTGCATAAAGCGGGTGTGGATGTTTGGTACTTGATCACTGGTGAACGGACCCAGCCTGATTTACTTTCTGATGAAGCAAAAGAGTTGTTGAAATATTGGGATCAGGTTGATCCTGAACAGCGTCAAACTTTAATGACTTTAGTGCGTAATTTTGCGGAAAGTTTTGGTAAAAAATAATCATATTTAACAATGAGTAAGTGAGAATTTACTCATTCAATTCATAATTAAAATTATCTTTATAATATGTGGTATTTATGGCTCCAGAAGATATAAAAAATTTATTGGCATTCGGAGGTGTATTTTTCTCTGCATTAACTGCTATAGCCATGATTTTTTACAAATTTAAAGAGTTTGAGAATCATCATGAAAATTCTTTGAATAAGAAGCTTAAATCTAGCATTGAGTATGATGAAAAATTTTCTAAGAATGCTAGAAAAAATAATTTTTCCAAGCACGTTAAAGATGCAGCTGCTTGTGATCTAGTTGGCAGTAAAGATGTAGATTCATTTTTAGTTGATCTATTCTTAGAGTTACATGAAAGAAAGCTTATAGATTTAAACGAAATGATGTATTTGTTCAAAAGAGGATACAAATTTGGATATTTAAAATATGAAAAAAATATCGATATCTATGAGTGTTTTAGCTTTAGATTTAGTAAAAGTAATAGCCTGCAATATTATTCAAATGTTGAAAAAGTCAAAAATACAAAAAAAATGGCAAGCATAAGCTTCTATGCATTTTTTATAGTGTTGATTTTATATTCACTATTTTTTTCATATTTAGTTTTAACTTCGACAAACTTTTATGATTTTGCATTTCCTGTGATTTTTGGAACCATTACTTTTTTCTTAGCCTTTCTTTTTCCGATGTTAGCTATTGCAATGGATGATACATCCATGTTTTTGTCCAGGTTTTACAATGCATATAGAATTTATGATGAACAAAAGAAGAAAGAAGACAGAGAAAAATTAGATATGCAAAGTAATTCTACTTGTTCAAACTACAGTGAATATAGAAGACGCTACTAATAAAAAAGCCCTCCTAAGAGGGCTTTTTTATCACTCTTTATCTACAGCTTTTTGAATCTGTCGTACCTGTTCCTGAATAATAAATAATGTCGCAGCTACCGATTCTCCAGTTAAAGAATCACAGCTTTCCGTCGACTCAATGAGTAAAGATAAGTGCTGATCTAATAATGATAATCTTGTTTGAATATCCATGATATTTTCCCTCTAACGGTTAAAACCGTTGTTTATCAGGTCGGACAGTTCATTGAAGAATCGCCAGCTTTTTTCTGTATTTTCTAATATCAAAATTGCCTGTACAGCACAGATAGAAAGGTTGTAGGTCTCATGCTGCTCATTGAAATGGTAGTCGATATGCTCACGAAGGCGAGACCAGGTAATGTTGGTTTCAACAAATGTTTTGTATGACACGTCCGTGTCGAGCAAGCGGTACAAATGCTTTGAACTGATGAAGAACTTACGCTTCTTGGTACTTGGCTCTTGTAGGCGCATAACGTGCTTTTCAATACCCATGATCAGTCCCTCGTAAAAATTCGGTTGGTAGTATTTGTTCTGGCGTGTGCCATTGCCATCTGTTGATGTTTAACCTTGTTGGTGCTGAAGCAGTGTAGGTAATTATTTTTCGGGCGATGTTAAGCCACTGGTTTAGTCGAGGATCGTCATGGGCAATGTCCAGTTTGTACTGGCGAAGCTGTAAATACAGTGAGCGATAGTCGCTATGGAAAAGTGATAAATCTTCTTTTGCTGCAACTGGATTAATTGGAGTATCAGTCCCATTGATTGGCTCAGCCGGGGATGGAGTACTAGGATCTTTTTTAGTTGGCTGTGATGTGCCAATGCCAAAGAGTTGCTTTAATTTTTTATAGTTGATGGTGTAGTAATTCACCCGCATAGACTTAATTTTTGAGAGCTTATTGATCTCGATTAAGCCGAGCTCCTTGAGTTTGGCCACAGCTCTTTTGATGGTCGAAATACTGAACAAACCCAGTGTCGACTGCCATTCTTCAAAGGTGTGAAACCACCACTTACGGTTTAGGTAGACAGTGAGGTTTTTCTTTTGTTTGTACTTACGTGTTTCACTGATGAGGAAGTGCAATTTCTGCAAGAATGTGGCTGCTGCAGTCCCCAGCTCTTTAGCGAGCTGAGGGGAGGCAATGAGTGGATATTCTTGGTGTTGAAGGAGGATATTTTTCATTATTTTTCTCCCCGATAGGTTTCAGTGAAACAAGCTTTACAATGTGATCGCCATTGTGTTTTGCCCCGCCAAATACCATTTTTATAGAAGAAGTCTGTGTCGAGAGGATAGTAGTCGCCACATAGAGTGCAGCGTTTTTCTGTACCGAGTTCAGTGTTGATATAAATTTTAGGCATACGATTCCCCTTAACGTGTGAAACGTAGGCGAATAAAATTTAAAATTTGTTTATGAATTTGGGGTTGAGCAAAGTTAGATGCTTGTAAGCGTTGTAGACAGAGGGTGTCGAGGCGTACAGGTGCTGAATGCACACTTTTATTTTGAGTGTTCATAGTCGTTTACTCTTCTAGTAAGTTTTAACACCTACCAACATTCCTTCCACAGAATGGTGGCAGACTACACAGGGGTGGAAGTACCGTTCTAGAAGTAACGGTCAGCACAAGGCTGCCCTGCATAGCCTGCCATAACGACTGACTAAACAGTGGGCAAAAAAAATGCCGCATAAGCGACTGTGATTTTGCGCTTCTAGATAATAAACAGACTTCCACATCTGATCACAGATTTTGCTGTGATATGGACAATATAATTTAAATATTTTTTTAGTCAACTGTTTTTAACTTTGATCATTCTTTTATAACTCTATTCTTTATTCTATTTATATATAGAAGAAAAGTTCTTTTTGATACAATGCTTTGGCTCATTGTGAGCTAATGGATCGGGTCATGTTGATACGATGCATGGGGGCAGGTTATATAATTTTATAGTGGTCGTTAATGGAAAATTCTAAAATAGTACCAGTTGAGGATTTTGAAAAAGAAGTCAGAGTAGTCACTGGGTATACTCAAGATATAATGGAAAATCTAAAAAATATATTTCGTATATTATTGAATCTAGAGAGCAGCACGTATTTCAACCAAGAAGAAAAAAATGATTTAAAGAATTATCTTTTAGACATAGAAAATATGTTGGAAGAATATGCGGAATTTCTTAAAATATCTGAATACAGATCGTATATTACTACAAGTCATAAAAATAGAACTCTAAGATTACGGTTGTTCCGTTTAAAACGAGTTTTACTTGAAGCTTTTAAAGCTTGCCAAAAAGTAGACAGAGACATTGCTTTGCTAGTTTTAGATGATGTAGCTCAAGCAAGTTACGACTTTAGCGAATGGTTAACTTCATACAAAATATTTTTAAATACTCAAATTTTGCATGATAGAAAAATAGAAAGTTTAAATAAAAAAATCAAAGCATCGCAAGCTGAATTACAAAGAATTAACAGCCAAAGAACTGAGTTAATATATTCACAAGCGAGCAAAAATTATCTTGAAACTGCCAGAATTTACGAGTGGTCTTTCTATTTAATTTTTTTTGCTGCAATACTGGTAACGATAGTAAGTCTGGTTCATTTTCCATATGGTTCAACAGATATTGTTGACTATGTTCTTTATAAAGTTTTAACTGTTTCTATTATTGTTACAACTGGTACAATTTTTCTACGGAAAGCTAGTCATTTACGAAAATTACATGATCAAGCGAATCAAACATCACTGGAGTTGCAAGCTTTGCCTCTCTATTTACGAAATGTAGATGAGGCCGAGCATTCTGTAATTTATAAGAATTTAGCTGAAAAGTATTTTGGTAAAGAAATTGATCAAACTCAGAATGATAAAGTTGGGGACTTGATGAAAGATCAGCTAGCAGCAGGTACCGAATTGATTAAGGCAAGTGCTGAAATGGTTAAGAATGTGAAAACACTTAGTACAAGTGTAGATAAGACAATAAGCAACAAACCAAATAACACTTCAGCTGAAGATAAGACCAAGTCTGAAGGTGACGGTTAAACTGTATATGAATTTTTAAGCTCTCCGTGGAAAGCTTTTTTATTGAGTAAATTAAGCCAAGTGTTTAAAAAAAATACAATTGGTTTAATTGCAATATAAATTTAACAAAGTTTTCTTGCTAAAAAAATTAAAGATGCTATTGGTATAGTCGTGGATAGATCAGAATTACTCATTCTTTTAATTGTTGAAAATTTTATTATCTAGCAAGTTTACTCATATTTATAGCCATGAATATGATTAGCGTGCTTCAAATTTCTTAATGATTAGGAGTAAGGCATGATTAACTATGCTGAAAGTGATGTATTGATTGAACGACTTAATGTATCAGTTAAGGAACTAGGTCTAACCCAAGATTCGCTAATTGAAAAGATTATTGATGGTTTAGTCGCTAAATCGGCTAAACGAGAAGTTTATATTGAGGAGTTTAAGAGTAATCGAAAATTTCTACTTGAAAAAATTTTCAATAATCAAATTAATGACTTTTGGGATCCAAATGACTTAAATGATATATTGCGCTGTATTTTAAAAATCTTATTAAGTAAAAGTGCTTATAAAAGGTTGTTAGAAGAAATAGGTCAACACAACTTATATAGTGATGGAACCCCTATTTGTTATGATCCTGCAAAAAATGGACAAAATATTCTGAAACATGGAATAGTTTTCCATGCAGTGCATAGCTACAGTCATGGTCATTTTCCTCTTATTTCACCTAATAGAGGCGAAAGGCAAGTACTGTTTACTCGATATTACTTTGAAGACAATAATCACATATACATGTGTGAAGAAAAGCCTGACAAGAAATATTCATTTGTAGCTACAGTGTTTGACTCAACTGATGATGACAGGATGATGTTTATCACTTCAAGAATCATTGATTTGGGTGGTGATATTGATTATCAACTTGAAATGCTAATTTCACAGAATGGACTGAATCCCAATGATTTAGATAGTTTAAGATCTAGGGCATTAGAAATTTTGAGAGAAAGTGAGCAATACGTTTGAACTTTCCACAGAAAACTGGGCGTAAAGCCCAGTTTTTCTTTTAAAGAATAATTATTCTGTTGGTCTTGTGTCTTGAGACAATAATTCTGAAATATAACTATCTTTATGTCTTAGGTCCGGTTGGCCCTGTCTAGCATAATAGCTTGAAAACCTTCCTAAAATATCACTAATAAAATATGGCGAGATTTGGATCTTTACTTCACTGAACTGGCCTTGAAGCTCTTCTAATGAATAGCTTGCAACTGACGTGAAATCAATAAAGCCTCCAAGAAATGGTGATAATGGTGGAAGATAATGAAATTCTTGCTTTTTATTGTTAATTAAGGTTTTTAATTTATCACTTCGTTTATTATTTGCTGTATTTCCAGGGAAATTTTGGCTAATGTATATTAATGGTGCAATAATTTCTGCAAGAAGAATGCATCGAGCTTTCGAATTGGCAAAGTCGCAAGCAGGGGTTAATACAATATGGTAATTATTATTTGAATTTTGTTTGATAATACTTCCTGTTTTTATTGTTTTATCAATTGGTGGATATATATACATTTCTTCGAGAAAATACATATTGTCTGTTTTATCAATATGTTGTGTCAAATGGTTTAAGGTATGGCGTAGAATTGCTTTTTTAACAGATTCTCTATCTTCATACCCAATCCAATGCTTTTTCTGATGATAAATATTTTGATAGAAAACTTCTTTTAGGAAATCTTGGATTTCCCCCTTTGCATTGAATAAATCGTTAAAACCAAAGTCCTTAGTCTTTTTTAGATCTTCTAAAATATCGGTTATAACACTTTCTTTTTCCCCTTTTTTGTATACATCAATGAAACTATATTCACTAATATCATCAGGTGTGCCTGTATATACAATGATAGGGATAATCATTTTTTGTTCTAGAATAGTTGTGACAATTTGCTTGCCACCTTGATCACCATCATTTAATGATAGATCTAAAACAATTCCATCAAAAATATTTTGTTGTATTAGACTATTAGCAGTTTCAAAATCTTTGGCAATACTTAAACTGATTGATATTTGATTCTCTACCTCAAAGATTTCTAATGAGGATTCAAATGTACTAATATCAGTATCGTTATCTTCTACTAATAATATGTTTAAGTTGCTCATTTTACATCCCCCTTATTAATAAGTTTAAACAGCGCACCATCATCGCTTTCTTCAGCTTGCAGCTTTAGATTATTTCTAATAGCTGCCTCACCAGCTATAGCAAGACCTAAGCCTGTGCCACCATCAGGTTTTCCAGAAAAGCCAGGAGTAAAAATAGTATGGCTTTCGATATCCTCTGCTTTGAGACCAGGACCAGAATCTTGGTAAGTTAGAGATTGAAATACACCATTATTCTCAATCACCTTGATGGTTATTTGCTTATTTGGCCATTTCGTTGAAGTTAGCCAGTAAATACTGTTTTCAAGTAAGTTAAATAAAATTGCTATAATGTCTTGTTTCCAGCATAAGAAACTTAAATTTTCAGGGCATGAAACCGTTATTTGAATATTGTTCTCATTAATTTCTGTTTCGGAAACACCTATTGCTTGATTAATAATATCCTTTAAATTTTCATCTTTTCGATTAGGTCTTCTTGCTGTAGCAAGTGGATCTATTTTTTTAAAAAGTAAAACAAAATGTTTTGAATTATCAAGAACGCCATCAACCTTTTCAATCACCTTCGCTAAGTGCTTTTCATCATGGCTTTTATCAAACATGGTTTTCCATTTTTTTAAAATTGGAATTTCATTTTGAAAAAAGTTAAGAGGTCTACGTCCTTCGTGAACTAGTCTATTGATAATTTTGCCTAGCGTTGCTTCACCCTGATAAATTGCTATTGCTCTTTTAATGTATTCTAAGTCTTTTGTTTTTTGTTTAGCATCCTCAACAACAAGATTTAAAATATCTTGAGAAATTTTATCTTTATGTTCATTATCAATATCTGACTTACCTAAGGTAGTCTGAATTTTCTCAGACAATTTTTCACTTGAAAAAATATTAGTCAATTTTTCTTCAATAGTTTCTTTTTTTCTGGATTTACCCGTATTTTCACGATATCTAAATCGGTTTACTTCTAATTGTTTTAAGACTTGACCTGAAATTGCTATAAGGTTTTTATAAGCCTCATTATCACGTAATCCATCACGAGCACTTTTTTCAAATAAATTTGATTGTTCTTCTGACTCAATGACAACGTACCCAATAATTTGATTCACACTGATTCGTAATGATGGGTTATTTACACGTTGGAAGTTAAGATCCATCCAATCATATCCAACATCTCCAAGTGGCCTGATTCTAAAGCCGTGTCTGAAAACACCCACACCATGATATGTATCTAAAAGGGCACGAATATCCTTTCTTGCTAGGGCCCCGTTATCAGTTTCTTTTGTTCTTTCAATTAAATCATCTAAAGCATCAACTTCTCTATCATAGACACGAAAGTCAATCTTGAGTGAACCACAGTTAGTTGGTTGGTAATAGTTATAATCGATCTCAATAGAAGGTAAATTTGGTTCTTTTTGACAAGAATAAGTCAGCTTTCCTTTTCCATCACTACCTATTTCACCATGTATTCGATAATCGTAAAAATCAACAATTGGAAAAGGTTTAATTTCTCTGAAACTACTTTGTTCCTGAAATATTTCATCATTAAGTGTTGAGGTGTCGGCACCACTAATTTTTAAATAAATTTTAAAATCATTTTTCTTTGAATCTAATGGAGAAATAAGTTTTTTTAATTCAAACTCTAAAATTCTTATATTGTCTTTAGTCCATGACTCAAAATATTCCTCATTTCCATATATCTTCAGAATAGTACCTTGGTCTCCTACGCTTAATGTTTCATTCTCAACTTTGATATCTATTTGATCTAAATAATCAACTTTATTAAAGATATCCCAATCAATTTCCGCAGTTGTTGAACTTAGATCTTTAGTGACAGAATTAATTTTTAATATATTGCCTAATACGGCAACAGCATATCTCCCAATGCCTTTCCGACCTTGCATGATACGATTTTTATGACTACTAGTTCTTCTGATGAGTTTATCGTTTGTTGAGGGAACCATCCATTTATGTAAAAACGTTTCTAGGTTCATACCATGCCCGTTGTCACTAATAGTGATTTCAACAGTTTTACATTGGCTATCTAATTCAATTTCAACTTTGATTTCATCTGCATCTGCATCGTATGCATTTTTTACTAGTTCAATAATTGCAGCAGCTTCATTTTGTATTAGCTCTTTGCCAATAGTTGCAAGGTGTCTTCCAGCTGGACGAATTTTATAAGAGCCAATAGTTTTATTTTCTACTATATTTTGATCAGTCATTACCAATTCCTTAATAATTGTTCTGCAATTTTTTGTGCAAGTAAAACGGGTACAGCATTTCCAATCTGTTTAAATGCACTTGTACGTGCAGGTCTCTGCGAAACATTTTCAAAATAATAATCATCAGGGAAGGTTTGAATTCGCGCTGCTTCTCTTGGAGTAATTGAACGGTTTTGTTCAATGTCTGGATGAATATAGTGATGTCCATCTTTAGAAATGTGAGCAACAACTGTATGGGTTGCAGGAAGGTCCCCAGCAACAACTTTAAAACGATCGACAAATGAGTCGGTACCTTTATGGCTTTTTAAGCGTGAAGGTAAGTCATTATAATGTAAGCGCCTTTTTTCATCGTTCCATAAATTGACAGCAAAACGATAAATCTCTAAGTCTTGCTCAGAATGAGGGCGAGCTTGATGCCAAGTAAGAGGGAATTTTCCTTTAATACCTGATTTTTCGAGCCACTCACTTTTATAACGAACATATTTTTGAGGGGCTGGCGTACCGCCACCAGCTTGAATTTTGGGTAAGTCAGCAAAGAGTTCCCATACATTGACTTCGGGACTCCATTTTTCAGGCTCAGGATAGAAAGAGTCATCAGATAAATGATCCTTTTTGCCGACTAAAATAATTCTCTTACGGTTTTGTAATACACCGTATTCATTGGCAGAAAGAACTTTATACTCAATCGTGTAGCCAATTTCGACAAACAAGGCCTTCATCTTGTCGAAATATAAATGTCCATTGGGATCTTTAGCTGTAAGTAGGCCAAGTACGTTTTCAAAAACAAAATATTTAGGAGAATAGCGTTTTAGAAATTCTGCATAATAAATATAGAGGTGATTCCTTGCATCGTTGACCATGTTGCCACGCGCACGGCCAATGAGCGAATAAGCTTGGCAGGGTGGGCCACCAATAATTAAATCGATCTTTTCATTATTTAAAATATTATCTAGCTCCTGAAAAATTCCAGGCAATGTTTCCTTATCGATAAATTTATTGATAACAGAATTAATCTCATTTTGAGGCACAGCTTTATAAAGCTCATCTCTCGTAATATTATTATTTAGATAATCTGTATAAATATTACTTTTATTATTCTTATTCAACCAATGAAAAGCTTGGCGTGTTTTTAAGGTATAACACGCAGACGCATCAGCTTCAACATGGGCAACTGGTTCAAAGCCAGCACGGATAAAACCTTCGGAAAGTCCCCCAGCGCCAGCGAATAAATCCAGAAATTTTAAGACATTAGACATATACAGACTATAATTAATTATTTAAACCAGGATAACAATAAAGGATTATCTTTACCAGGCATTATAGACTGTTAATTTGTTGAAAAGCTATTATTTATACTTGCGATTCTAATTCTAACTGGGTCGTTAGACCGCTATTTTTAGCATAGTTATGTGTGGCTTTTTCAACGATCCATTTCAGCTTATCTACCTCAGCCTTAAAACCCTCTACTTTGATTGGGGACTCCGTACTGATCTCAGGTAGCCCATAAGCCAAATTGATGCTGAATTTCGCCATTTGACGCTTAATCTCAGCCATCTTTGCAGCACTGGCACGTTCCGCTTCAGCTTTGTTGGCAAACGTCCCTTTTAAGTGCTTAACCTTGCCTTTATCACCAGTCACCACCTTTTCGCGTTTGGCTTTACCTGTGTCCTGATAACTGGCTGATACACCAGTATGGTCAGACTCGCGATCCTGTTCGCTGTAACGGAATTGGTCGCCACTGTTCCTAGTTAAAATGATGGTGGGTAAATCTTTACCTGAAGCCGTCTTTGCACTGCCTGCGGTAAAGATTAAAAGCCGATCTTTTTTCACAGCCATCTCTGCACCATTTTGTTTGGCCAGTCGTTGCAGTAGGTTGAGATCCGACTCATTGGTTTGGTCAATGTGGCTTAAAGTAATCGCCTTTAGAGCTGCGGTCATGACCAAAGTCAGTTTATGGTTTTGCGCGATTTCAGTTGCAATAGCCCCAAAGGTTTTGCGGTGGTATGACTTTGACTTAGCTTCTTTGATATTGCTTTTAAAATTGGTACTAGATGCCTTAATGGTGATTTGATCGGGTGTACCCGACCATTCAGTCTCATCGACAATAAAATCGCCTTTATCGTGTAAGCCTTCGCCTTTAAAACCCATCAGACAGTTAAGACGTACACCACGTTTCGGCAGTTGTAATGCACCGTCATGGTCATCAAGAACGATACTCAACTCATCTGCTTCATTGGCGCGATTATCTGTCACAGTAACGCTTAAAATTCGCTTAGAAATAAGCTCATTTAACGGTTTATTGTCTGCGCTAATCATACAAATAGGCGTTTTAATCATGCTGAACCTTCTTGCTGTGGAGCAGATTGCATTTCAATGCGTTCGTCATCAACACGGCTCAGCTTGAGGGTGTAATCAACCTTACGCGAGACACCGTTGTCCATTAAAATGGATTTGGTTTCGTCGATGCTGTCGATGACAAAGACACCGTATAAATAACCTGAACCGTCCATCAACACATAGCCTTGTCCTGTATCAGCCATGCTCGCCAATTCATCCAGCGCAAAGCGTGTACCGAAGCCGTATTCTTCATAAATGAGACCAGGCATTGTCACCGTGTCTGAACCTGCACCAGTGAACTGCTTTTTCGCACGTCCATTCGCCACGGCATTTTCGGCATAGCTCCATGAACGTTGGCGTTGGATCTCTTGAAAGGCCAATGTACTGGTCTTAAAAATGAATTGTCCTAAACTCATCAACATGATTGTCCCCTTAATCGTTGTCGCTATAGCTGCGGACGTTGCTTGGTTGTTGCATGCGCTGCGCCTTGGCCACTTCCATTGCCACCAATTGTGCTAACGCATTTTCATCCATACCTGGTGCAGCATAAATATTAAAAATTTGTTGCACTGGAGCTGCTGTTGCAGAGACATTTTTGGTACTGGCTGAAATAGATGGACGTTGGTCAAAACTAAAAGCACTGGTATCAAAAAAGCCCAACATATCCTGACTGGCTGTGCCGATTGCATTGCTGGCCAGATGGCTATTGTTTGAGATCCCGTTCGCCAAACCTTGCATGTTATATGCCCCCAACTGTGTAAAAACACGGGAAGGGGAGTGGATGCCAAAAGCACCTTTTACTGTATTGGTGACTTGAGCTGCAGCAGCTTTGGCTTTGCCAATCACACCCGCAATGCCGTTACTGATCCCGTTGGCCAGTCCTTGCATGAGCATTTGGCCAAAGCCTGTAAATGTACTTGGTAATTGCACCCCAAAGTAATTCATCACCGCAGCAAAGGCGCGATAAAACAATCCGATCGGAGACCAGTTCAAAATGAAGGTGGTAATTTTTTGGAGGGCAAGCTGAAAAAATAAAACGATCTTTTGTGTGGTCGTCATGCCCGACGTGCCAATGGAATTCCAAATGTCCACAAAGAATTGTTTGATCGAACCCCAATTGCGATAAATCAAATAGGCTGCCGTGGCCAAAAGTCCGATCGCTAAAAATAAAGGGTTAGCCATCATTAAGCGACCGACAAAAAAGATCCCTTTACCGAGCCACATAAAGGCCGAGCCAATCAGCTTGATGATATTAATCAGACCGAAGCCTTTGGCTCCAAGTACGCCAAACGTCAGACGTAATAAAGCCATTGGACCGAGTATGGTCACCAGTGCAAGCGATAGGGCACTAAACGCAGCGAGCAGAATCACGATAATGGCAATGGTCTTCATAATGGCATTCGACAATTGAGGATTTTCTTTAGACCAGGCTCCCAATTTTTCAGTCATATCCGTTAAGCCAGTGACGACTTGTTTTAGCTCAGGTGCGATTGCAGCACCGAAGCTCGTCATGGCACTGGTGAATGTTCCTGAAGCTGCATCCCATAGATTTTTTAACGTGCCGAGCTGCTCATTAACACGTGTCTGTAAGTCGGCTTGAGCATTCATTTTTGCCAAGGTTTCGTTATAGCCCGCTTTGCCTTTGTCGATCAGTAGGTTCAAGGCTTGGATAGTTTCTGCATCATTGCCGAACATATCCGACAAGATCGGTAAACGTGCTTCGGTTGAAAGGCCTTTGAGCTTTTCAAGCTGCTTGAACATATTGTCCAGTCCACCGAACTCACCTTTACCATTGGTAAAGTTCATGGCCATACCTGAACCTTTCAAGGCCTTTTTAATGCCTTTACTGTCCATCATCGATGCAAAAATCTTACTGTAGGCGTTACCTGCAGATTCACCCGCCATTGCTGCTTGATCTGCCATGACCAAGAGGGGAGCCATCGCGTGAGCGCCTTCTAAGCCCTCGGCTTTAATGGTTTTCATCCCTGCCGATAGTTTGGAAAAACCTTGTAGCATGTTGGTGGAGTCGACACCCAAGTAATACGATCGCTGAATCGTATCCATTAAACTGAGCATGTCTTTTTCTGAGGTTTTGGTGGCATCCTGCATTTTTGCAGCAAACTCAGCAGCATCTTCAAAAGGCATTTTCAGTTGTACGGCCAAATAGCCCGCAGCCTGACCAACACCGCCAAGAATGGCTTTGTAGCTGATACCTTGCTGGACGAGCTTAGCCATCATTAATTGGAAGTCTGCTGTTGTACCAGGAAGCTGTGTGCCTAACTTATTGGCCAGTTCATTGATGGCTGTAAATTCATTGGCCACTTGGCCATTCGATTGCATCATGGAGACTTTTAAAGTCGTCGCTGCATCTTCTGCTTCAGCAAAAGCTTTGATTGGGACACCTAAAGCACCCGCACCGACTGCAGCTGCTGCACCTGAACGTACTCCAGTATCAGAGACTTTGCCAATTAAGTCCTGTGCATTTTTATGTTGCTGAACGAGGTCATTGAGTCGTTTTTGACTGGCAACCTGTTTATCGAGTTGAGCTTTCTTGCGCTGTAAAGCTTGGGTCGCGGTATCCACTTTGGCCTTTAAGTCACGTTCATCACGACTCAGCGATTTGGTACTGATACCTGCTTGATTTAAGCCTGTACGAAGCATTTGCAATTGCCGAAGTTGATCTTGCTCTGCTTGTTTTAAATCCTTAACCGTTTGTTTGGCTTTTTCAAATTCTTTGGTCATTGCCCGAGTAGGTTTGGCAACATTGGCATGTTCTTGGGCAAGTTGGGCAACGGTCTGCTGTGCCGATTCTAAGTCCTTTTGAGTACCTTTAAGTGCACTGGATAAACGACGGAAAGAGGTAATATCAGATTGAGACTTGCTCAATTTCTTTAATTCTTCGCGTTGGGTACGCAAGGCATCTGAGGTCTTTTCACTTGAACCCATGATGTCTTTAAGTGGGGCAGTGGCTTTGTCCACCAGTTCTAACATGGCTTTTAGGCTAATTTGACTCATTTGCTCTCTGTTTCCCAACGTGCCCGCGCACGTTCATGCCAGTCCATCAATTCATCCAGTTCATAGTCATCACAGACGTCGGGTGTCCAACCGAACACCACGGCTAAATCTGCAATAATTTCATCGGTACTTATTGGAAGTCTTCGTCCTCGGCCTTCACAAAAAAACCGATCACTTCCTTTGACAACTTGGTGAGATCCGAAGGTGCCAGTTCATAAACGTCATTTTCAGTCATGGTCGGTGTGGTAATACGTGGAGCCAGTTTTGCCAAAGTGTCGACATCGAGTTGCAACACGTTCACCAATGTCAGACCACGAAGGGCACGGGTTTTAGGTTTACGGATCACGATTTCGAGAATGGTCTGTTCACCGCGCTTAAAGCCTTCGTCAAAAGTGATGGTGCGGAGGTTTGGGTCTTGAATCGTGTCTTGGTTTTGTTGCTGTGCTTCAGGGGTCATGTCATATGCTCATTAGAAATATTAGGGAGAGGGAATGCCTGATCTTATAGACCAAGCAATTCTTTGATGCTTTTGGCTACATCCGTTTCACCGAAACGTTCAGTACCATTAATGAAATCCAGTTCGACTTCGACTACACCATCCACTTCCATGCGGTAATAGGTATAGTTGTAAGACATTTTGATTTCTGTCTTTTCGCCATTTTTGGAATCACCAGGATCAAGTTCAATCGCTTGGCCACGGGTATAAATTTCTACAATTTGCTTTGTGCAATTGTCCTGACGTTCATACATTCCAACAAAACGGACAGGCAGATCCGATGTGCCACAGACACCTAACTGGCGGTACTGTTTGACATCAAAGCCTGCATAAACCACTTCACCTTCAAGTTTTTCATAGCCCATTGACAGTGCCACATCACCAATCATGCCTGCGCCACGAAAGTCCTCGGTTTTCTTGGTGATTTTGGGAATGGTGACGCTTTCTGCGACACCTGCCCATGAATGTGTATCTACGAACACATTAAAATTTTTCAAAGTACGTGGAAGCATTGCATCCAGCTCCTATACGTTATGCCGCGTTATTGATGAGTTGATCAAAGTTGACCAAATAACGGTCGGTAATGCGTTGATTGAGACCTAAGTTTTCTAGTGTTGGAACGGGGGTGTAGTCGTAGTCAATCCACATCAAACCTTGCGATAAGTTTTCAATAGTATTTTCAGCAGGGTCATACCAAACAGAAGCCCCAAGCAGGCGCTTGGCATTGACATGCTCGGTCAATTTGGCATTGATCGAATCAATAATGTCTTTGGCCAAGAAAGGCGTAAGCGGTTGGTCGACAAATGGAAAACAGCCATTAATGATGGTGTCTAACAAGAACTGTGCAGTTCGGGTCGCCACTTCAAAAGCAAAGCGTGGATCGTCTGAGCAATTGCGGTTACCCCAAAAACGAGCACCATCATGCAAAATCATGGTGGTGATATCTTTACTGTTGAGATAGCCCGCATCGGTATCGGGATCTTCAAGATCCCATGTAATCGGCTGACTAATGCCAGTCGGACCGACGACTGGAATATTTGAAAGCGATTTATGCCAACCGACTTTTTTGTCAGTTTCTGCACGTAGCGCTGCAGCAACAACGGCAGCGGTTAAAATGCCTGGTCCGTATTTAAGAGCCATAATTAAAATCCTGGGAACATAGACTCGCCAAGTGAAACAAGTTCCACAGGACTAGCGAGTGGAAGGCCTGTGTCTTGGTCAATAAACAGAGGGAATATGTCTTGTTCTTGTTGGGAGTTACGTTTTAAGACAATTCGAATGAGGCCATGTGCTGATAAACCGTTTCCACCAGTCACGTAGTTAGCTACAGCTTGAAAGTGCCCGATACCACCGCCAGCATCAACAACACGAATAGGCGGTATGTAATTGGCTACAATTTTTTTAACGAGATCAAAAAAGACGGCACGGGAGTCAGCTTGCCCCATTGTGTTGACGAATTCGTTACTCTCGATTTTATTGCCTTGAATATAGAGGTCGTAGGTTAAATTTCCGCCATCAATATCCGTTTGCTGAATATAAATCTTTGTCGGACTTAAGACCGTATTTGTATCCTCCCCAAGCAGTACATTGCCACTGGTCCATTCAGGCCAGATCAATTCAATTTCTCGAAATGCCAACATATTTCGGAAATTCACCACATCTTCAGGATCTTCAAAAACCACGCCATCAGCATCACGCGGAGTGATATAAGAATAAGCGCGTAATTTTTTACAGATTGCACCTAAGGCGTTTGCAACATCGATGGTTTCAGTATCAGAAACACAAATAATCTTCGGTGTGATGCCTAATTGTGATTTGACGGTGAGCAAGGCTTGTAAGCCAGTACGTTGGCCATTGTCTGCGGTAGTACCAATCACGACTGATTGATCAAATTCACCCTCTGCATATGGATCAGCAATACGAATCACGACCAAGGTTGGAGAGGTTATTGCGCTAATGATTTCTAGGTTTTTTCGTAAATTTCCCATTGCACCGGCTTTGGGTAAAACACGGTTGACCGAGGTAACCAGTACGGGGGTATTCAGCGGAAATGCGTCTTCATCTGCATCATCCGCATAGGCAACCATCGCCATAATATTGGTATCAGAATTGCGAATTGGAATTTTTCCAGCAGCGGATTCTCGCGCTGTAATACCGTGGTGAAACTCTGTCATGATGACTCCATAAAAGTTGAATTACTTTTGAAATCATCATGAATTGAAGGGCTATCTTTTGCTATGAAGGCAATCCTGAATAAGCTTTAATCAGGATTTTAGAATTTTAATTCTGACTCCCATATTGCGTCCATTTCATCATCTGTAATGTTTAAATCATTCATAATCACCAAGATAAAAGGGTCGGTTCGGTTGTAATAAGTGGCTCTGTTATACGCAATTTGAACGGGTAGACTGGCATGAGTATCGATGTAGTCCTTAACTAATTCATACTTGCCCGCCTGATACAGTTTAATTTCAAAGTCAGCGGGCTTGAGAAACGGCATTTGTAATCTTTTTTCAGCTTGCGTAAGCACAGGATTCAAATGCAGGAAAACCTCATCTTCAGTTAATCTAATCATCCCATCTGTGATTAAATGATCTTGAGAACCATCAGGCTCAAATTCATATATTCGTCCATCTTTTTTAAAAAAATTTCTCATTGCTCCACCCATCTCGAAATGTCTGATCCTGTAACTTCATATTCTTTACCCGGGTTCACGACGCCAACCATAGTGGAAGAGTCGTAGTAATTATTTGCTGCTTGGATTTCAGATACGATGACGCCATCTACAATGATCTCGTTACGAGCACTGTTGGAGCGGCCACCAAAGATGAAGACAAATCTTGGTGTAGGATCAGTGTTGGTATATACCGTATTTAAAGCACGAAGAGCGGTGACATCAACGGGTGACCTTGTTCCTAATGTGGGCAAGTTAATGTCTTGTGTTCCATCAAATTCAATGCCATTGATCATGCGGGCTGTTTCTAATTTGGATGCACTGACAGCATTTTCATCTTTATCTAACTTGTGGTCTTGTAGATGTTTAGCCTGCTTGGCAGAGACGGGTTTATCAGCATCTTCACTCGTTAAATTGTCGATTACATCTATGACTTTGACATAGTTACGTGCTACCCATGCTTGAGTTGCAGTAATAATATTGGGATCGATAGTCAAATTAATCTTGTTGGCAGCTTCGCCTTTGATGTCGATTGAAAATGAAAGTTCACCACCTGCACCATCTTCAAAAAGAGACTTATAGCCACCATGGTAATTGCCAATGTACACCAACTGGCCAGTTTCATCTGTCAGTCCAATTTCATGGATATTAAAGCCCCCAATGTTCGCCCCAACAGTGGCGGTGACACGAACAACATTTTCAACTTTATCTATATTTTGAATAAGGACGCTGGCTTTTTGATTGACCAAATGCGTACGGTCAATTGCAGTCAATGGGTCATAGGGGATGCCATTGGCATCGCCAATCACTAAGTTTTTTAAATTGAGTGGGGTAGACTCATGTGCTTGGGCAATGAGATCCGAGCCATAATTGGTCAAGGTCAAATAATATTTAGAGGGCATATGTTTTCCTAAATTGCTTCCATATAAACCGTTTCACCCGTGACGCATGCACCACCCAACCATAAATAGCCTTCGGATTGAACATGGGCAGAAATGGAATAGTTATCCCGCGCAGATTTGGTTGCCTCAATTGCGGTTTGTACTTGTAACAGTTGATCAATACTGAGTAGGTGGAGTGGATCAATAATCACCACGAATGAAAAAGGTTGGTGCTTGGGGGTAAATTCGTACCATGCTTTGATTTGGAAAAACGTGACAACGGTACTGAGTAGGCTTTTAATGGACGATCGTGTTCCGCGCTGCGCATTAAAGGATTGGCTTTGTTGGATCGCATTTCGCTTTTCTTGCTCACTCCATTCAGGTAACCAATATTCGACGCGGTGTTGCCATGCAAGCCACGGTAAATGAGCAACAGGACAACGATCAATACGATGTAAATCGACAAAAGGTACTGGAAGGTTGGAAATCTTTTCACCAAGCTGCTCTATGTTTTTTTCAAGTTTGGTTGCATTGGGAGGCAATAATTTAGACATCGCGGAACTCCACAATATTGATTGTGACCTCTGTGCATTTTGAATATTTATTCTTCGGCAAAATAATGTCTGCAGCTGGACTATTCAGAAGGACATTTTGAACACCACCTTGATGCAATGCATGAAACAGTCCGCTGCGAGCAACGTCATAACCAAGTGAAGAAATTGTTTCAATATACGCTTGAGCATCCGCTTCAGCAGCTGCTTTAACCACGGCAGAATCAGGACCAGGGAAAAGCACCAAGGTCGCGTTCAATTGCCATTCATGTGGTGTGGCTGCTTTGATATCGACTTCATCCGTAAAAGGACGACGCGTATCAGGATCAAGCGATTGGTCTACCGCATCCAGTAAGGTTTGGGCTGCAACCTCATCAATATGGCTTTGAACCCAAATATTGACATGACCTTCTTGTGGCGTTTCGACGGAGATATCTTTGACATGACCATGCGCACTCAGTCCCCAAAACTGATATGCACCCACTGAGCCAGCAGACATGCTTTCAGGCTGTAAATGTGTTCGACGACGTAAAGATTCATCTGACTCCATCACTGCTTCAATAGGCGGATTTGCATTGGGCTGTGCAGGATGAATCGTCAGTCGATATACACCACGATTGGCAGCTAAATGGTCTAAATCCGATCCTGTTGCGTAGGCCAACATAAGTGCTTTGGATTTAGCATTGATTTGGCCAGTTTTAAGCAAAAGACGATAGGCGAATGTTTCGAGCACTTTAACAATCGGTTCACTTTCAAAATTAAGTGCCTCAGCAAGCTCAGGATCACGCGCCAAAATATCATTTTTACACTGCTGTAGTTCGTCCTCAAAATCGAGCTGCTCGAGGACATTTGGAAAGGGGAGTGACGAAAGATCGACGCGATTGAGAGAACTCATGCAGCAGCTCCAATAGTAAAGGCCTGAGAAAATGCTAGTACGCGGTATTGGCTGATGTAATTTCCAATGATGGTAATATCCCAAGCACTGGCTTGGTCTGTGCTTGAAACCTGAACTTGCTTGATTTTGATACGTGGTTCAAAACGGATGACTGCTGTCGCCGAAGCATTCATTATTTTAAGTTTGGTAAAGTCATTGCAGGGTTGGTCAATCAGATCAGGTACCAGTGAGCCATAGTGGCGACGGCATAAACGTGTACCAATCAAAGTCGTTAAAAGATCATGCAAAGATTGCTGTAAATGAGCAGGAAGCTGGCCATCATCTGAAATAGCCCTGCCTGTATGACGCGACATACCTTTCATGGTTGAGGCTCTCCCGATACGCTATTTCCGCTTTGTACTTTGAGATGTTTATGTCCAACTAAACTAATAGTTTTAGCTTTGACATCGACATCTGACGAAATAGTTTTTTCAGCATGAACAGTTCCAGTAAAGACTGTTTCAGGCACATCAAAAATGCATTTACTCAGTTTGAAAACAGCTTCGCCTGAAGTGATATTGACCTTAAAAAAATACTCACCGATTTGTACAAATACTTCATTGGGATCTGTACTCGGAGGTGGGAATGTTTCAGAGAAAAGGCTGATTTGTGGTACCGCACTGGTGAGCTCACCGCCTTGTGCTGATACGGAAAATTGCTCTCCTAACGATGGGCATCGCCAAATTTTGACGATGCCTGCAGCCATCGTTGGAATGGGAATCCAATCCGTTTCATTTTCATCAATTTTTAGGCGCATTTTCCATGCAGATGCATCGACGGCAATGACTGTACCGATGCAAGCGAGATTCTGAAACTGGCGTAAAAGTTGATTATTCATGCTCATATAAACGTAAATTGCCCATGACCGAAATCATGGGCAATTTAGTTTTAAAGTGCGAGAAGCTGTATCCTGTTTAACGTTTATTCAGGATTTTTTATTTGTACGTTGTATTTTGTAGGACTTGTTTGAGTCTACATTCAGCCTGTGAGAGCACGCAGATTAAATCTTCTTTTGATAGGTCATTACAACTGTCGTTTGAATCTGATAATCCCATACTTGCCATCATGTTTAGAGTCGCTCGAACCTCATTGATCACCTGATAGTTTTCTTCTGTAAGCTGATAAATGATATTTCTCATGATTCAGCCTCTAGGTCAGTATTTGCTACAGCCGTTTTCGGATTTTTAAAAATCCAGCATTTATACACTTGGTGGTCTATAGCACTTCGATAAGGCAAATTTCGATTTAGATACTGAGGAAATGGAGCATTGCTACTGGCTAAATCAGTCAGCATGTTTTGTCGTAATGGTAGGTTTGGAATGGTGTTATAAATTTGAGTCAGGTTCAGCGCCAAAATATTGGACTGGCTTGAATGATTAAACTTTTGAATATCTGCTTCAAATAAGGCGTTCCAAAATTCATTTAGGCGCTGTTGAGCTTGTTCTATTTGAGGTAAGGCACGGTCTAGGACAAGACAATGAACAGAGAATGAATGTTCGTAAAGTTTGCCATTTTTAAACCAATGGACTTGAGCGATGTCGTTTTCTATTTGGCTGACAGTTAGTTGCTGACTGCCTGATTTGAGTTGTACCAGTGAACCCGCTGTCAGTTGTGGGATTTGTAATAACTGCTTTTGCAGTAGATCTGCCATTTGGTTGAAAGCTTCAATAAACGAAACTTTAATTTGAGCTGCCTTTTCTCCAGTAAAGCCCATGACTAAAAACATCCAACCGTCTTTAGTCATTTCATACATTGGTAATGTTCGACCAGTCACGTCTTTATATTCACTGGGCGCAAAATTGCGCTCAGTGAATTCTGGCGGGCAATCTAAGCTTTCAAGCCTTTTTAATACATCTTTATGACGTTTACCAAATGCGTCAGCAACTTTCAGGCTATCGGTTTTGATCTGTTGATCTTGAATGAATACTGCGGTATTGAGGTCTAAAGAATTCATTTTGCACCTCCGATATTTTTAAGAAGGGCAATAAGTTTTATTTTTATAGAAGGGTGAGCGAAATCCGCTGATAGGATGCGTTGATAACAAATTTTATCAAGGTGAGATTGTACCTGAACATGGTTATTCATAGCATTTTACCTTTAAGTTCAACTGGTAATTCTGCCAACCCACGCCAATAGGTGGCAGACCGAACGAAGTTGGCGTACCGCTGAACTTAAAGCAAAGACGGTGGACACGAGGTCCCATCGTCCGATCTACCATAAAAAGGCATATCAAACCTTCAGACAAAAAAATACCACTTAAGCAGTGGTTTGTCTGCTCTAAATTCAAACGAGACGCCAATCTCGACCACCATGTGGGTGGTCTTATCAATGTAGCAATGTTGTCTAATTCATGTCAATGAATTTGTTAAGTCGTTAAAATGGTAGATGTTTATTTTTTTACCATGTACAATGCAGTCTAGAGACTGCATTGTACATGCTTTAGCTTTATTTATCTGGGACAGGAAGTAAGGGCTTATTTTTGATGAGTATAACGATTTCGGGATTTCATACTTGTCATTTAGCGAGTGGAAAGAGTCAAACACAGATTCTCTCTGAAGTTCCTTACCATTCAGATGTAAGTAAAGAACAATGGTTAGGGCAGGGTTACTATTTTTGGACTGATTCAAATCATTATGCTCATCAATGGGGCTGTTTAAAAATAGATGATGGTAAAGGAAGCAAAAAGTTTAAATATCCTAATGGTTATATCATTACGAAATTTGACATATGTATTCCTGTAACTCAGCTATTAGATTTGGTAGGTAATGTTCATCAGCAAGTTTATTTTTATAAGCAAGTTGAACAATATTTAAGAAGCTCAGAAAACAAAGGGTTGGATAGAAGTACAGCTTTAAATACCCCAATTTCTAAAGTTATTGAACATTTGAAATTGGTAGTAGAGAAAACTGGAAATTTTAACATTTTTCCCTATGTTGCTATTAAAGCTGCTGATAAACCTAGAGATAGTTTGAATTTCTTATTTGTTAATGATGGATATGGTGAAGTTGTTATATTGCCAACAAGGCAACAACTTTGTTTATTTAGTAATCATAGAGATTGTATTGTAGTTTCCGAGTGGCATATTCAAGTTTCATCAGCTGAAAGGTTGGCCAACTTGAGAAATAGGACGAATGAGTTATGAAAGACTTACAAAAATTATCCCCAGAAGATCTATCTTTAAAGTTAATGGCTGAATGGTTTGATGCTGTCAGTAAAGAAGAATTTTTAGAAGATTTTAACAGTCTTGGTAATAATTACTGTGGCACTACTATTGGTGAATTCTTAAACCAAAATAAAGATTTAGAATTAAATCTTAGTCATTATGTGACTAAAGTCAGCAAAACCACATTTATTAAAGAGTTAAAGCATACTGCATCAGCAAAAAAATCATCAGCTGAATTACGTACTATTTCTTTGATCCCTCCTATTTCATCTAAAACTGAAGAGTATGGTGTATCAATAAGTATCGTGCATACAGATGTCCATAATGCATATCCTCAAAAGTATGATGACAAAAATGATGAAAAGTATGCTCTTGCTGCTTAATAGGATTTAAAATGGATAACTTAAGTATTCAATTGCATGATTCACAAGTTGAAAGTTTGCATTTAGAAAGATTGGATGATCAAATTCCAGACTCAGAAGAGACAATGGACTTCTCTTTAGGTGTAGAGACAAGGTTCCCTATAGATCAAGAGTTGAATCATTTTTTAATATCCTTTATATCTGAGTTAAAGCTAAAGGAGGGATTTGTTTTAAAATTAACATATACTTCTACTTTTACAGCAAATGTGGCTTTAAATGATGAATTTCAGAATTCTAATTTCCCTAAAATTAATGCTCCTGCGATAGCATTTCCTTATTTTAGGGCATTTATTTCTACATTTTTGTTAAATGCTGGATTTGAACCAATTATTTTGCCTTCAATTAACTTTACTAAGTTCAAAAATAAAGATGAGTAGATTTATTTTTGAGTTAGATATTTTAAAACAATTTGCTTAATCAATTCTTGATCGTCTTTGCTTAAACCGACCAATTTTCGAATCGGGTATTGTGTAGCCTTGGCAAATTTATTCGGCTTAATATTTTCCCCCTCTTGGTGAACTTTGGCCACAAATGCTGTACGTCCACCAAAACCAACAGCAGCATGGTCGGATGAATATTCCGTTTTAAGTTGCTTTCCAATGTTTTGAAACAACGCGCCTTGACGCTTAATCCGACCGATCTGATTGCGCTTGCGTGGAATAAATCGATAGCCATCAGGATCACGCTGCTGCTTGATTCGATCACGATGCCGAACTCTTAAACCTTGAGCCAGTCTACGCATTAACTCTCGTCGTTGTCCTGGTTCTAAACGAAGGGCAATTTGGTCAAGCCAATGGTTTAAGCCAAAGATCGCATCCACTTATTCAGTTCCTACTGGGACAAATTTATCCTGGTCATCACTCCAGACCATTTCGGGGCAAACATGGTACCCATTTTCACCCGAAACAATTTTGTCTCGTTGTGGGAAGTCAATTTCAAGGTCAAAGGTATTGGTATCAATAATTTCGCTGCTAAACGAAATTTGAATGTCCTTTTTTGCCGCATCCAAATGAAGATTTTTAGACTGCAGCCAATTACGCACTAACATTAAGACTTGAACTGGATCACCGCGATAATCCAGCAATAAAATCCGTACTGTATATTCCATATAGCCATGAGCTTGGTTGCCATTTACGATGAGTAAATGGCATTTGTCTTGGCTCATTTCAGGCAATTTTTCTGCAAGAAATGATTTCAAGGGAATTAAAGCTTTCATACTTTAATTGTCCAATGCCGCATAAAGAAGCTGATCAGCGGTGCGGTTTGTCCAGCCTTTGCCATAGCGTTGCCAAGTGCTTAAACTGGTGTAGTGCTTGAGTTTTGAAGCATTGAATTTCAACAAAACATCATTGAGATCTGCTTTTTTGATGGCTTTAATGGTCATTGGACCAATGACCCCATCTTCGGCCACATTGACGGCTTTTTGCAGTTTACGTTTAGCCGTTCCCATGCCTGCATTGACGGCAAAATCCCAAACCTGAAACACAATTGCTGGATGAAGGTCATCGGCATTAATCCGATCCCACCAATCACGCTTATAAATGGCTTTGGCTTGATCTAGGGTTAAGTTTCGGATGTCTAAATCAGGATAAGTCATGGCTGAAATGCCGTACTTAGTCCCTTTACATTGGCCTTTACCAATCACACCCGTTGTCCAGTTGCCGCGATCTTTTGAATCGTCTGTAAATTTACCTTCATGGCCAATCAAGCGATCGAATGCTGTATCAAAAGTAAGACTCATATTCTGAGATCCTTATTTGAATAGTGCTGAAAAGGCTGCTTTCACTTCAGCGATAATTTCACTGACTGTTTTGCCTTTCCACAACTGTAAAGATTGATACCAAATGCCGATCATCAACATGCCAAATACCGCAAAAATCAGCATGACAAAGCCTTGCGACATCAGCGAGTAAGCGGTGAGTTGGTAATATTCAATAAACGCTGAGCCACCGTACAAGCTAATGGCCACACTGATAGTGAATTTTAAAATCACGCCTACGGTGATTTTAATTCGACCTTCTGTATCGATGTCCCCACTTAAAATCAGTGCCAAAATTGCACCTAAAATGGCTGCAGCAATTTTTAATAACCACGGTAATCCTTTAATTGAAATCGGATCATTCATTGATTTCCCCTTCGGGGCTGTTATGCGCTCTAACATAACTTAATCCCATAATTTAAGTGTTTGGGTGGTAGATGTTGTTATCGCTTCAGGTAAAACCACAGCTTGGTGCTCAATCAAAATGACGCTTTCAAGTGCAGGATTTAATTCAATCAAGTCTGCTAAAACCTGAATCGGGTTATTCGGAAAATAACGGGTAGCAATCGAATCAAGCGTGTCCCCTTGGATGGCATAAACCGTATTCATACCAGTTTGATCCGATTGCGTTTTTGATTGGTTAAGTCTGCGATCGTGTGGTTGACCACTCGACGTAATGACTGCGTTTTTACTTGTTGGTTTTCACCGCGCGATTGACCTGTCGTGGTGGTATCAAAATCCAAATTGTCTTCACAAATCAGTGCTGCTGCTTCATAGCAAACAGCACGTTTGTATTTGCGGATCTGCGCTTCAGTCTCAATTTTTAGCAACAGGACTTGATCATTGATCATGTCCATTGCCAGTGTGATTTTTTCAGCAAGCAGATCCTGACCTTTGGACTTGTCTAAACGAACCGTTCCGAGCAAGTCTGTGATACTGACGTTTGGACGGTCAGCTTCAGGGTTTTGCACCACCTGTTCAGAAACGGATTCATTTAGCAACATGATCCTTACTCCGTAGGCTTAGAGTCGGTGGACGCAGGATCAGACTCAGCAGCTGCCGAAACAGTCGTTGAATCTGCCTGCGAGCCGACAGTGGCGTCGGGAGACGACTCGGTTGATTGCTTGTTCAACAGTTTTTCCAGTGCTGTAACTTCTTTTTTACAGCCGACTTTACTGTTGAGTCGCAACGCATTTTTATAAGCATTGAGGGCTTCTACTGGTTGAGCTTCGTTAAGAGCATCACCTAATGAACGGAAAATTTTGGCGCGAACTTGATCGACCATCTGTTCTCCAACGCCAAGATCAATGATTCGCTGAATCACTTCCGCATTTTCAATGGCGAGGTCAACATCGTCATTAAAATCACTAGCACATTGCTCAGTAACAAACTCCGCAATTCCACGACTATGACCTTCAGGCATCACCATGTCATTTAACAAAGCATACTCAGCAATACGAACGGCTAATTCATATTGACCCGCGTCGACTGCCCAAATCATTAAGGTCACCAGTGAGGTGTTTTGAGCCGAAGGTGAAATAGCGAGGCAGCCGTCGATATAGCCGTAATATTCAGGTAACCATTGCTTTTTCAGCTCAATTTTATCCTGCACCGATTTATTGTCTTTCAACTGATTCAAATGATTGAATAATCGAAGCTCAATATTTGCAGTAGGTGATTCAGGTAACGTTACATTTACTGATTGATCGCCTTCAGGTGAACGAGGATCATAGCCCATGATCATTCGTTTTTTTAACAAACGAGGATCAGCACTGAGCGCCATTTTTAAACGCTTTTCAGCTAATTTTTTTTCACGATCTTGACGCATTGAGTTTGACATTATGCTGTTACCTCAATGTTTTCGATGAGGACGCATTTGCTGTAGTCTTCGACCACAAAGTCTTCATTCACAGATTGGAAGTCAACCGCGCGATCCCATTCAGGTTGCTCGACGATAGAACGATTCAAGGTGCCTGACTGCAGGTAGATCGAAAGGTTATCAGGCGTAGTAATCAAAATCGTTTTTGCAGGGAATTTCGGAACGTGCATAGCAGGCAAGGTGCCGAGTTGCTTGTTAGCATAAATGGTTCGTGCAGCCAGCTGCTCGGTTGGATCTTGAATGGTATTTAACAGAGGCAAGTATTTGTCACTCAAAATGCCACGGCCACAAATGGCAATCAGACCACTTTCACGGTGCTGTTCGGCAATATATTCTTCAACGGCAAATTCCACTAAGCCATCGACGGTTTTGAACTCATGGGTTGCACCGATCGCAGTGACCAATTTGCCCGTACCATCGTCCTTACCTTCATAATGTTGCTCAGGGGCAAGGTCACGAATTTTTTGTAACCAACCTTTTTTCACGTCTTGCAACATTGGATTGGCCACGCGGTCAGATGTTGGAGCACGAAACAAACCATTAAAACCAATACATAGTTTGTCCAATGCAATCGCTTTAATCACCATTGCCTGCAGCTTTGATTTAAAGTCAGGATGATGCTTCCACGCATTTAACAATGACCAGTAATAAGCCACGTCATAGTTGGTTTGGGTACAGTCATACTCATCCAGTAAATCTAGATTTCCAACTGGAACAGGAGTACGCGCTTTGACACGAGTGTCCGTGGTACCTGCGACGGTTGTACCTACTTGTAAACCGATTTTTTCCCCTTTGGCATTATCAACAGGGAATACGTTGATCATTTTTAAAAAGTCTGCCGACTCTTGATAAGCAGCAATAATTTTTTGTTCAGGAACGGGCTGAACCGCAAAGGTATGACGTGCATCTTCAACATTATTGGCACGTGCAATGTCTGCGATATAAGAGGAAAGTTTTGTCCGTGCAACTGGACTGAGAACGACTGCCATAATTGATTATTTCCTAAATGATTGAATTAGTATGCAACTTGGTCGGTATCACCACCGCTTGCAGCGGGAGGCAGGTTCACAGCAGTAGTTGAAAGCTGATTAATCTGCGTTTGCATACCTTGAAGCGACTGAAGAATCGGTCCTAATGCTTGGCTGAGTTGGTCTTGTACGGTATTTGCACCAGGCACAGGTTGTTCAACTGGAGCAGCTGGCGTAGTGGATTGTTGAATGGGTGCAGCAGGTGGAGCCGATAATTTGCTGAATTTTTCATTCAGCTCTTTAATACCGTTTAAAGCAGCCACTACACCTTGAGTCATTACCGCTTGAAATTCATCAGGCTGAGTTGAGGGTTTCGTTTGACCCATTGAAAGTAAACTTTTGATATTTTCGATTAGGCCTTTCGGATCATTTGGAACTGAATTGTCTTGATCAGTTGAAGCTGTCAGGGACATAAAAATCTCCGCGTTGGGTTGAGTGCATAAGGCAAATTGATTAGCTGAAAATTTAATGGGTTCAGTACCAAGCGAAGCAGGGGTATCTGTTAAACCAAGACCAGATTGATAGGCCTTGCCAGTCCCCGCAAAGTTGCGATAGAACTCAATCGATGGATAAATTTTCTGACCTTTTTTATTCATGGCCACAAAACTCGGCAGGGCTGAAATCGTGTTATAGAGACACCATTTGCCATTCTCTAGTACGGCTTCAACTTTGATGACGTCGCCATAGGCATTAAAGGGTGGTTCGGGTGACCATCCTGAATAATGCTCAAGGTTGATTCGTGCACCATATTTTTCCAGACTGTAGCTTTCACCCATTTGCTGAATTTCTTGTCCAGTGAGTTCTCGTCCGTCGACTGTTTGACCTTCACGAGCGACACGAAAGCGTTTTTCTACACGTCCTTCACCTGCAAGTCCCATATAAATTTCCATCTATGTTTCTGATAGATGCAGTCTGCTGACTAATAAACTTGCTCGCAATTAGTCCAATCCTGAATAAGCCTTAATCAGGATTTTTTGATTCATAGCTTTTGTGGTCAAACGGCTACATTAGGCACATGAATACGACCTCACCCATTACTTTTGATCAATTAAATCCTCGGCAACATGGACGAATCCTGTTTGCTATGGGGATGTCTGTATCTGAAATTTCAAAGCACCTTGATGAGAATCGCTCTACCGTTGAAAGCTGGAAACAGCGCGACGGTTGGGAAAAGGCGGACTTATTTGATGATGTGACTTTAGCTATGAAAGTCCGCTATATGACTTTGACTTTCATGGATGGCAAGAGCAATGCGAATTATAAGGAACTGGAATTTATTGGGCGCGAATACGAACGTTGGGCACGAATCGAAAGATATCGACAAGGTGGGACTCAAGCCGATCTCAATCCAAAACTAGAAAACCGTAACGATAAACCCAAAAAACGAAAACTTAAAAATCAGCTCACCGAAGATGATCTCAAGCTGCTCGAGCAAGCCTTTGAAGATTTCTTATTTCTTTACCAACAAGAGTGGATGCAGGCGATTGAGGAAAGCGACATCTTCATTTTGCTTAAATCACGTCAGATTGGTGCGACCCATATCATTGCCCTATGGGCATTGATTGACTTGCTCAAGACAGGCAAGAATAAAATTTTCATGTCGGCATCTAAGGCGCAGGCCTACCAGTTCATTGAATACATCAAAGCCTTTGTACTTGAGGTTTGCGGGATTGAATTGACTGGTGATCCAATTGTGATTAATGGTCCAGTTAAGCAAGCGACGGTTTACTATTTGGGAACCAATGCACTGACTGCACAAGGCCGTCATGGTGATGTAATCATGGATGAGTTTTTTTGGATTCGTAAATTTTTACAGTTCAAGAAAGTGGCCAGCGCGATGGCATCGCAGAAAATGTATAAAGAAATTTATATGTCCACGCCATCCAGTATTTTGCATGAAGCCTATAAATTCTGGACAGGTACGGATAGCGGTAGAAAGCTGCCTATTGAAATTGATGTCAGTAAAGCTGCACTCAAAATGCCAGTGAAATGTGCGGACGGAAAGACCCGCCAAATTGTGACGTTATCGGATGCGGAAGACAAAGGCTGTGATCTGTTTGATCGCCAAAAGCTACTTAATCAATATGGCGATGATGAGTTTTTAAATCTATATGACTGCGAGTTTATCGATGATTCGGGTTCTTATTTCCCTCTCAAAATCATCACGCCAAATATGGTGGATTCATGGCAGGTTTGGAAGGACTTTAAGCCGAATGAGACTCCGCATTATCAAGGAGAGGTTTGGTTAGGCTATGACCCATCTTTTACAGGGGACAATGCTGCGCTAGCCGTTATTGCTCCACCACGAACTCCGCTTGAACCCTATCGAATCTTAGAGGTGAAACAGTTCAAAGGTCTAAGTGCTCAAGAACAAGCGCTGTATATCAAAAAAGTTTGTGGGCGCTATAACGTCACGTTTATCGGTATTGATAACACAGGTAATGGTATTGCCGTGGCCGAGCACGTGGCTAAGTTTTTCCCTGCACTAACCCGCCTGAACTATAACCCCGAACTCAAAATCCGCATGGGACTTCGGGCGAAAGAGTTGTTTCAAAAAAGACGTTTGCATTTTGATGCTGGTCTCACCACGGTGGCCAAAGCATTCCTTTCAGTCAAAAAAGCATTAACAAGCGGTGGTGGTAACAAAACATTGATCACGACCCGGTCAGCAGAAAACGGTCATGGTGATATGGCTTGGGCAATCATGAATGGATTAGAGAATGCTCCAATTGTCGACACTATTGATCCATCACAACAAGGCGTACAACGTAGCCGAATTCGAGTATTCAAATCATGAACTTAAAAAGTTTAGTCCCTAAAGCTTTACAACGGTTCAGCTCACCTGCAGCTGCTCTAATTGAAGCCCCAAGTAAAAAATCTATCGTCTGTAGCAACTTTGGCCAGCCTGAACCAGTTCTTGATGGCCATACCTTGTTTGAGTATGGCTATTGCCCGAAATGGCAGGACTGGTATGAATTGCCTTATGACATGCTGGCTACTGCAAAACTGTTCAGAGCCACCAGTCATCACACCAGTGCCTTGATTGTGAAACGTAACATCCTAACCAGTGATTTCATTCCTCACCAATTGTTAAGTCGACATGACTTTAATGCTTTGGCACTGAACCTTTTAACCTTTGCAAATTGCTATGCGAACATCAAAAGAAATCGCTTTGGTGGGATTATTGGTCTAGGATCTCGTCCAGCCTTAAATATGCGGAGAGGTTTGGACTTATCCAGTTATTACCAATTGAATTATGATCAAACCCACAATCATGTATTTCAGCCACAAGACATGATTCACTTATTTGAATCAGACATTGGGCAGGAGATATATGGCATCCCGAATTATCTGAGTAGCATTAATGCGATTCTTCTCAATGAATCCGCGACGTTGTTCCGTCGACGTTATTATAGAAATGGTGCACATGCAGGATTCATTCTTCATATCACAGATGCTATGCATACTCAGGCAGATGTCACTGAGCTTGAGGATGCGCTAGAGAATTCAAAAGGAGCGGGGAACTTTAAAAACCTATTGCTCTATACACCAGGGGGAAAAGAAAAAGGAGTGAATGTCATTCCACTGGCCGAGGTCGCGGCTAAAGATGAGTTTTATAATATTAAAATTGCCAGTCGAGATGACCAATTAGCAGGGCATCGTATCCCACCTCAATTGATTGGCGTGGTACCACAAAATGCTGGTGGCTTTGGTGATGTTGAAAAGGCCGCAAAAGTCTTTTACTACAATGAGATTATTTACTATCAAAACCTATTGAAACAGATCAATGAAAGACTGGGCTATGAAGTGATTAAGTTCAAACAGTACGAGCTTTTATCTACAAACGTGACGTGAATAGTCACCCATATTTTACTAAATAATGAACGAAAATAATGTGGTAATAATGTTTTAATTCAATTATTTATATCTAAGCTGGCTATTATTGGTCGGCTTTTTTTTATGCCTGAAATTTGGATGGTATATCCCTGCTGTATTGGAAGACTATGATCAACTGCGATGGTGGGCAATGGACATCTTCTTAGATTTATTAAATATCCAATTCTCAAAATACAGCAGGCAATAATTTCACCTTTGCCTCATGACCAAACGCAATCTCCTCTCCCGCCTGCGCGGTTCCTAAATATCGCGTTTTTGATGCAACACATAGAAACCCTAGACCCTATGATTTAAAGGGCTTAGACGCGATCCTATGCCTATCCAGTGACGCAATTTGATGCGTATAGATGCGTATTACTTTATTTAAATCTTTTTCTATTTTAAAAGTCGAAGTAAAAATGGGGTTACAAAAGTTACGTCCCTAAAAAATAATATATAAGCGCATGAATAATAAAAGAAAAAGTTGTAACCTTTATGGGGTTACATGAGGTTACAGGAATTGGGTTAAATCTAATAAATACATTAAAAACAAATAGATATGAGGTTACATTTGTAACTTTTTTAAATGGTTACATGTAACTTAAAAGTAACCTAAATGTTACCTTTATAAAATGAAGATTTAATTATTAAAAACATATAGTTAATACCTATTCTTGAAATCTGTAACTTTTGTAACCTCATTTTTTTATGACCTAAATTTTTGAGCCAAGCTTTTATAAGAAGAAAGTTTTCTCCCAGATTCTGAGTGTTATACACATTCTCTTGATGCAACTTTGCTTAATATTTATGGGACTGAGTTATGGAGAGAAACAGGGAATTGAACTGAAAATATTTTTAGGGTGACACAGATGTTACACATAACACTTTTAATTATATTTATATTGTTAAATTACATGTATTTATAATCTACGTTTTCCTCCCGCCACCTCCACCAAAATTCTTTCCGAAGTAGTCCATCGGAATATAAAAAAGCCTTTAAACTCAATGTTTAAGGGCTTTTTTATTGGCTGTATTGTCCGATGCTGTCCTAAGCGATTTGACCCTATTTTTGCTTTGTGTGGGTAAAAATTGGCAAAATTTACCCAGAAATTAACACAACAAATTCTGGTTAAAGATATGTCACTCACAGATGTAGATTGTAGAAAAGCTCAACCGAAAGACAAGCAATATCGTCTATCAGATTCACATGGTTTATCGCTGATTATTACAACTAAAGGTCAGAAGTATTGGAATGTCCGCTATACCGTTCATGGGCAGCGTCAATCTGAGTCACTAGGACCATACCCAGAACTTAGTTTGAAAAAAGCTAGAGAAATGGCTTATGAACTTAAGTATAAACATTCAAAATCAGTACTTCATGAGGACATAAAGCCATTCTTTAAAGAAGTGGCTGAAAATTGGTTTGAGAATCAGAAGGAAACGTGGTCGCCGAAGCATATTAGCAATGTCAGAGCATCTCTAGATGAATTGTATCTTTCATTAGAAAATAAGCGTATTAATCAGATTCAAGCACCTGAAATTTTGCAGATCATAAAAAAGATTGAGGGGAGAGGCTCACTTGAAGTGGCAAAACGGACTTTATCCCGCTGTGGCATGGTCATGAAGTACGCTATTGCACACGGCTATCGCTACGATAATCCTGCAGGCGATTTGGTCTATGCACTAAAAAATAAGCGTGTGAAAAATTTAGCATCATTACCTGCTTCAGATATGCCTGAATTTCTAAGAAAAGTTAGAGCTTATCCAAGTGATGCTCAGACACATCATGCCATCATTTTAATTATGTTGACTGGTGTTCGAGTCAGTGAGTTACTACAAGCACGTTGGGATGAGTTTGATTTGGAAGGGCGTAAGTGGGATATTCCTGAAGACCGCATGAAGAACCGACTGCGACATCGTGTGCCATTGACGGATATGATGATTGAGGAACTGAAAGCTTTAAGACTTACTCACAATCAGGAACTACTATTTCCACATCGTTTAAATAATAAAGAACCTATGCGTAGTGAGTCGATCTTAGCTGTGATTAAGCGTTCAGGTTATGCAGGACGAATGACTACACATGGTTTTAGATCATTATTTAGTACTGTCGTGAATGAGTCCAATTTATTTAACCCAGATGCCATTGAACGCCAGCTTGCCCATGTCCCTCAAAACAGAATTCGATCAGCCTATAACCGTGCGCAATACTGGGATGAACGTATAAAAATTATGGAGTGGTATGGGGAACAAGTAAGAAATTGGTGTTTTTAATAAGGATGAAATGCATGTGGAGACTCTCTTTGAGTATAAAAGTCTCTACATATTTTGAAAATTTTACCAAATCAAATATACACTTAATATTTACTATTCTCTTTCTCGTCACACATTTCCTTAAGAAACATTTGGTGGATGAGTTGCTCTAGAATATCAGATTCAGATAGTTTTTTAAAAGCTGATAGTTTTGCTAGTTCTTCTTTAGATTTTTTAGTTAAAGGCAAGTGATAGTCCTTTTTAACTTTGTTTGAATCTCTAAACTTTTTTTGACTCCATGCTTTATTCATCTTAATTGTCAAAAGTTCATATTCTAAAGGTTTACAAAGGTAAAGGAAGTCTAGATAAGAAGTAATAAATAGCTCTGTATCAGAGCTATTTAATATTTCTCTAAAATCTCTTTCTAAAAAGTAACTATAAGGTCTTAAGTACTCCATAGCCCAGATTGTGAAATTTTCATCTTTAAATTTAAGAGATGTATTTATTTTTTTTCTGATTAAATCGTTGTAATCTTTTTTAGCCTCTAATAATTCATTCATCTTTACATCTTTAGATAAAATATAATATACAAATCTAATGTAGATGTAGTTTTTTGAATAAAAACAAAATCTTGGTTTTATGTTTGATACCAATAAACTGTCAAGATGACTTTCTTTTTTATATTCTTTTTTGCTTTCTAAATATGATATAAAAAATAAACATAATCTTAAATCCTTTTTAAAATCTGAAAATAGTTCATTTTTAATGAAATGTTTTTTATGTTGATTAAATAGTTCAAAATTACGTCTTATTTCATTTTCATTATTATATTCTATTAACTCTAGAATAATTAATTCTTTAATCTCATCAAAATTTCTTAGGTTTTTAATATCCCTGAATTTGAGTCTAGTGTTAGTTCTTGAATTTACTCCTAATAAAATGTCATAGATCCACATTAGATCTTCTTTATGATATTTCTTTAACTCATTCTCAATTTCGTGTCTTATATCTTTGAATCCTGGCATACAGATCTCAGTGTAGAATTCTACGTAGTATTTTATGAAATATTTACGAGTTAATTTTACACAATTTTTTAAAGAATTTTATATGATTTTACGAAGTGCTAAAGAACTGAAATAGGGAAATATATCGAAATTCCTGATTTTTAGTACAATAAAATGCACTTGTTGTATGAAATAGTCATACAGAAAGTCTCTTTACTTATTGTGAGAAGTCTTTCTCCGCAAAAGAACATCAAAATATTGTAATTTCAAAATCGATTAATTTATGGATTATCATACGATTTCTTAGAATAGAGGATTGGCTAAAAATTAGAATGACTGATGTCTATTTTTATTCTTCAAATTTTAAAACTTGGTTATTGTAATAATATAATTTATATTAATTTAAGTTATAAAAAAGTTGGATAAATATTGCATTACTTTATTTGGGTTTTATAAGTTTTAATATGAGTTGGTGTGATATTTTTTTGGGTGAATATTGTATTTTTCTTTAGGGTTATTAATATTATTTATATTTAATCTATTTCCTTAATGGTAAATAATTACAGAAGAGTTCCTTTTATGTTTTAAACCATCAAAAGGGATACTCATGTGTCATACTGTAAATGAATCAAAGATCTTGATTGGAATTGAAAATTTTGTTGAAAATATCTCTATCAGAAAACGTAAGCCGCGTAATTTCTATAATCAGTTAAAAGAACTGCTTGTTCAGTTAAATCAAATTTATAATCCTGATTATTCTTATATACCTGCAATAGAGGCAGTGAGTGAACTGTTATTGGATTTAGACGAGTATTTAGATGATCCTGAATGCTTATATGAGCGCTTAATAAAAATCTCTTTTGAAGATATTCAGCGTGATTTCAAGTGGCATTATCGTAGACATAAACGTCAATTACGTCATCATCGTTATAGTGAGTCAGAAAATACCAAGACGCTTGTTGATCGTATGCAAGAAATCAGCGATAAATATTCACGGATTTTAGTGGTTCGTGTCGATATAGCTTATCCGCTTAAATCTCAAGATCAGATCGGTATCTTGGATTTTAAGGATGATATGGATGTACTGCGCACTCGACTTCGTGATCAGGATACGGTCTTTAAAGGATTGATTGAATCTGCATGGGCATTAGAGCAAGGAGAGGACAAAGGTTATCATTGTCATTTGCTCTTGGTTTATAAAGGAAGCGAACGGTGTAGTGCATATTGGATTGCTAATCAAGTTGGAAAGCTTTGGAGTGATATTACAGATGGCTTAGGTTGTCATTTTAACTGTCACACAGCAGCGTATCTTAAGCAGTTCTCAGATCGAAACCGTTTAGGCATCGGGATGATTCATCGTAAAAACTTAGATGAAGTGAATAATATGTTGAATACCGTGAAGTATTTGGTACGCCCTGAAAAAGAATCGCAGCATCTAAGAGTGAAAACTAAAAAGCGCATGCGGACTTTTGGCTAACAGAAAATAATACAGGCATACATCATCCACATGAAGATCATGGTTCAAATGATCAGGGGCTTATGAATATAGGCCCTTTTTACTTTTCATTGGAGATATAAATGATGCTTAAGCATTGTCCTTATTGTCAGTCTACTCGCGTACATCGTATGTTTATCTCTCATCCCAAAGAGCCTTCATCTCAGTTGAATACTCAACCTTTATTCACTGCTCAATTTGGGCTAGGTACACGAGTGTTCAAACAACTCTGTAAAAGACCACCTTTTGCGCCATGGTGGTTGGGACTGGCTGAAATATTATTGAAGGGGATGTATTTATATTGGATGGAAACGCAACGGGTTCATTCTGATTCAGGGATTGCCATTGGGTTTTACTGCGAACAATGCCAACGTGGCTTTAATCATTAAGCAAGTAGGTTCATCTTCTAGGCAAATAGAAAAATAGGTCGATGATTTCTCATCGGCCTATCTAGGAGCTAAGTAAAGTTATTGTGAGTGGTAAACCAACCAACTTCTTTTTTAACTCAGAATTCATCAAAGAGCGATGTTAACTTATTTACAGCCATGATTCGCTGCTACAGCATCTTGAGTGAACGAGAACCCATTGATTGGTAAATTGGAAATTGTCTTAACATCATAAGCATCCCCCGTAGTTTCAAGAACAATATTGAGTTTATTTTTTACCGTAGTCTTAGGTGTCATGGTATAGGTTGAGCCTTGGTGACCTTCATCAAAGTTGAAACAAGCGTGTTTAAATTTGCTCGTTGCTGTTTTGATGGTGTCCTTACCTAGATAAACCGTTTTTCCTTCGATATTGATGAAATTTTTGCTTGGTGAGGTATTCAGCTGATTGACGCTGAACTGGGCTAAACCTTGCTTGCTATAGTTGGCATAGAGGCTTAGATTTCCGATGCTCCAGTTGCTGAATTGCGCTGTTCCTGATTCAGGTTGACCAAATTTCTGAATGAGTGTTGAGCGAGTATCACTCGTGGTTACGGTTTTTCCATTAATGCTCATGTGATCAGCAGCAAAAACAGAAGTTGTAAAAGATGTGAGTAATATAGCGATGATATGTTTATTCATGATGTTTCTCATTTTAAAGGTATTTCATTATTTGGAACGTAAGGCGAGACCGCCGATAATCAACAGAAGCAAAATGCCACCGATCAATTTGCCCACCGACGGAAACATGACAGCAGGCCAAATGACACCTTGCCCTAAGTGATAGGCAAATGACTTATAGCTGTATTGTCCCCAGATGGATTGATAGAGCGTGAAGAGCAGACCAATGATGAGGTATCCACGGATCAACCAAGTCTTAATGGATGGATTCATTTATTTCCCCCAAAAGCAAATTGAGCGAGTAAAAAAAACAGCCCGAACACAATCATCATTGCGATAAAGGGCAAACCCAAGAAACAGATGACTGCAATGATGCAGATGATGCCAGCGAGTGTTCTCATGACTTACTCCTTCATGCATTGCAAACCACTTTGAAGTAGGTCGTATTGAAAGGCTTCACTTTGGTGAAGGGTGTAAAGATTGTTCTTGAGTTCGTTTTCACCATATTTACTTTCAAGCTTCTTATAAGCACATTTACAGGCAGAACGCTCCATTCCTGAGGATTGGCAGCCACTAATAAATTGCCGTTCAGATTTACTGGCACAACCTGAGAATAAGAGTGCTGAGAAAATGATGGATGTAATGAGTAACGAGGTTTTCATTTGTTCCCCCCAAATTTGTTGTTCTGTTTTTTGAAATAGATTGATTCAGCCGATTGCATAAATAAAAGGCAAGCGTAGACCATCCAAAGGACAGTACTGTCTTTAGATCAAGTTAAGCTGAAATGGAATCTATAAATTTAGGCCGAGGACCAAGGGATGGTATTCAAAGGCTTGAGGGAAAATAAAAGTGAGAGGTACTGCTTAGTCATGGTAAAGATTCCTGTATGTACAATGGAAGCTCCGCCAAATTACTGCTAAATAATGGTGGCAGAACGAAAAGGGGTTAGCAGACTGGACATACAGAACCAGCACGCGCGAACGCGTCCCCCTCCCGTTCTACCGCAAAGGGGGACGAGAAGGTTTTACGCATAAGGAATACTCAGACGAATATTTCCTGATGCGCTGTATGAAACGGTCTGCTAAAACCGACTGGCAATGTAGGCCAGCCCCCAAATCATAATCTTAGAGTTTAAAAGGGTCAATGATTGGCCGTAGATTTCGATTAAAAGATGTCTAAATTTATGGACATGAATTAAATAAATTTCAGATATATAACATCCACATGAATTTCCATCTTACTTTACAAGTGAAATGGATTAACCCTTTGGCCTGCTCCCTCAGCAGGCCTTTTTTTATGCTCCAAAATTTAGTTTGAAGAATGTTCAACATTCATTTGATTTAAAGGAAAACATCATGGCACATCAAATTGAACAAATGGCGTATGTCGGTCAAACCCCTTGGCATGGCTTAGGTAACCCACTCACCCAAAACCAATCCATTGAAGTCTGGGCGCAACAAGCAGGCATGGACTGGCGCATTGAATCTTCCAATGTCAGCTATATGGCCAAAAATGACCGAGGGCAAAGTATCATCATGCCTTATGAAGAACAGCGCGTACTTTATCGCTCTGATACCCATGCACCATTATCCGTGGTGAGTCAACGTTATCAGGAAGTTCAACCGAAACAGATCTTGGAGTTTTATCGAGACTTAACCGAGCAGTCAGGCTTTGAACTGGAAACTGCTGGGGTACTGAAAGGCGGAAAGAAATTCTGGGCATTAGCCAGAACAGGGCAAACATCTGCTTTAAAGGGCAAAGATGTCAGCAATGGTTACATCCTCTTAGCCACCGCATGTGATGGCACTCTTGCAACCACAGCACAATTCACCTCGATCCGCGTGGTCTGCAACAACACCTTGGCGATTGCCTTAAAGGGACAAAACTCAAGTGCAGGTGTAGTCAAAGTCCCACACAGCACCAAGTTCGATACCCTGAAGATTAAACAGCAATTGGGTATATCCGTCCGTGCGTGGGAGGATCACATGTATGAAATGAAACAACTCAGTCAGCGTAAAGTCACGCAGACTGAAGCGGCAGCTTATTTCGATGCCGTGTTTAACAATACCAGTCTCAGTCCAATTGAACAGGATGAAGGCATTATTCAGTTTTACCGCAATGTCGCCACCCAAGCCAATTCAGCCACTAAAGCTGACAACAAGACTGAACCGAATGGTCGCGCGATGTCAAAAGTCATGACCATGTTTAATGGACAAGGACGAGGTGCAGAACTGAGTTCAGCCAAAGACACCGCTTATGGCTTACTTTGCAGTATCACCGAGTTCGCCGATCACGAGCGTCGGGCCATGAGTCAAGATCACCGACTGGATTCTGCTTGGTTCGGTGCAGGCGCAGGTCTCAAGCAACGTGGACTCGAACAAGCTTTACGCATGTTGGCCTAACTTTAAGCGATCTATTGATAGCCTAAGCAGACTTATTGCCATATCACCATACTTAAACGCTCAACCTTACAAATGACTTAACTACTTTATTCAAAGCTGTGTCTACGGACACGGCTTTTTTTATGCCCTAAATTTAACAATGACAGGAAATCGCTATGAACTCAGCCGTAATTCAACCAAACAACGCCACACTCAATATACATGCCAACCGTCCAAAACTGTTTACCGCAAAACGCTTTGTGGAGACTAAAAATATGACGCAAGCCGAATGGCTGGAAGTTCGACGCAAGGGCATTGGCAGTAGCGACTGTGCCGCAGCTTGTGGTCTCAATCCGTATATGTCGATGTTGGAACTGTGGATGATCAAAACAGGACGGATTCAACAATCGATTGAAGAGGATAGTGAAGGCCATGCACCTTTATATTGGGGTAAACGGCTGGAACCACTCGTTGCAGAATTCTACAGCATGCATACCAATTACAAAGTGCGTCGGGTCAATGCCGTGTTACAACATCCTGATCCAGACAAGCATTTTATGTTGGCCAACTTGGATTACTCAGTGGTGGGGGATGCAGATGTACAGATTTTAGAATGCAAAACCGCAGGGGAATATGGGGCTAAGCTCTGGCGCGATGGCGTGCCTTTATATGTCTTATGTCAGGTGCAACATCAATTAGCAGTGACAGGTAAAAAGGCAGCCCATATTTGCGTATTGATCTGTGGACATGAAACACGCATTTTTAAAGTGACCCGTTCAGAATCGGTGATTCAGCACATCGTCAATGCAGAGCGTTACTTCTGGGATTGTGTGGAAAATGATACCCCACCTGAAGCGGATGCCAGTGAGTCGGCAGCCAAAGCTTTACAACTGCTTTATCCAGAACATGTACCACTCTCTACGACAGACTTATCTGAAGATGAGCAAGCGAATCAACAGTTTGAACAATTGATCCGAGTACGTAATCAAGTTGAAAAACACCAAGAGCAATTTGACCTACTTAAACATCAGCTACAAGCCAAAATGCAAGAGGCTGAACGTGCCACCTTTAAAACAGGTTCAGTCACATGGAAAAAATCGAAGGACTCGATCAGCTTAAATGCAAAGGCTTTATTAGACTCACACCCTGAATATTTAAATCAGTTTCCACAAGCCAAGCAAGGGGTACGGCGTTTTCAGATTTATGCCAATGGTGCATAAGTCAGATTTTATCCACATAGCACCAAACCATTAATTCAATCACACAAGCTCATATCAGCCCATGTCCACAGCACGGGCTTTTTTATGCCTATTCAATTTATATAAAAGAGAAAATCAACATGATCAAAGGTTTAGCGATTACTCCGCCAATACTCGGGCGAATCAGTATCGGTAAGATGGTGGAAAAAAATGGTAAACGTGTCCCTGAAAAGGATGACCAATTTACCTTGAGTTCCCAAATTCAAAATAAAGAGGGTTGGGTGAAACATCCACTGGATGAACAACTTCGTGCTAAAGCACCCAGTCAAAAACTTCGTTCAATTCCAGTCCGTATGATCTTCAATGATCCTGAACTGAATCTACGAGCAGAGTACAGCTTATTTGACCGACAGACAGGACGTCCCGTGTGTGTGGGTAATGGTGAAACTTGTCAGCGACTGACCAATCAAGGGGTTGAGCATCATCCTTGTCCATCACCTGATTTATGCACATTGGCACAAGGTGGCTTATGTAAGCCTTATGGGCGTTTGTATGTGAATTTGGATGAGTCCGATGAACTGGGTACATTCATTTTTAGAACCACTGGTTTTAACAGTATAAGGACTTTAGCCGCACGACTCAGTTATTACCAGGCTGCATCGAATGGCTTACTGTCCTGTTTACCATTACAACTCACTTTAAGAGGCAAGAGCACCACGCAAAGCTATCGTACGCCTGTGTATTACGTGGATCTGACTTTACGTGATGGCATTCATTTACAAGAGGCGATTCAAGTAGCCAAACAGATTGATGAACAAAGTAAGGCGGCAGGATTTTATCAGGAGGCACTGGATTTCATTGCAGGGCAAGGTTTTGCTAATGCACAGTTTGAGGTGAATGCGGAGGAGGGTGGTGAAATTGTTGAGGAGTTTTACGTGGATAAATCTTCTGAAGTTGAGCAACAGCATCTTGATTCGAGATCCAAGACTAAACCTAAGCTCAATCAAGATGATGGATTTGTACAGGATATGCAGAAAGGGTTGCAGGGAAGTGTGAGGGCGGTGAATTAGTTAATTTTTACAGACCTCCTGATTATTTGAGCAGTAACGCTCGCATTATTGATTTGGAGTAAATTTCATGAATGCGTTTGTTGGACAAACTTTTCAAATGAATCAACTGATTAGTATTAAAGAAGTCATTAAATTTGTTGGTGTGGGTAGATCAACAATCTATGAAATGATGGATGAATACTCACCTTACTATGATCCGACTTTTCCCAAAAAAGTAAAAATAACTCAGAATCGTATTGGTTGGTCAGCTTATGAAATTCATCAATGGATTGAAAGTAAGTTGGCGAGTCGAGAATAAGGGACGTTCTTAGCTCCCTTATTTTTTGTTTTTTAGTAGACTAATTGTGATTTTTAGCCTAAGAGGGTATCTCCCCCCCTATTTTTAACAGCGAATTATAGTTAGACACACTAAAAACTTGATCATTTGCTTCCACAGCAGAGACGCTACCCTCCTACATTAGTCTTTTGCATTCAAACAGTAAACTTTGGTGAGATGCCATACTGTCTGGCAACAGAATAAACGGATGAGTCTGGCTGCATGGTCATGGCAACAAAATGCACTTTCTCCTGACCTGTAAACGTCTGCTACGTTGAACAGATGTAATAGCTTCAATACGTTCCATAATCATTCTTTAACTCTAGTTCTATGACTAGGTCTTAATTCAGAAGTGTCCGTTTTAATTGGTAGCTATTACAATTTATTCCTTTTACTATTTACTCATAGATAGTAGTTAAGCAACTAATCAAAGCCTCTTAGCATTTTGTCTTCTGCTTCTCGCTTAATTTCTAAATCAATCTGTCTATCAATAGAATCAATAAATAGTTTAGACCAATTTCTAATCTTCATATTCTCATGATTGATTAAGGTTTCTATCAATTTTTTTTCCTCTTGCAAGTAAGGAATAAGAGAACCCATCCAAGATCTGCTTGAAAAGTTTGCTAAAATCGCACTATTAAAGGCTTCATTGTCACTGTACTCAGCTATTAGGCGCAGGAGCAAAGGATTAAAAGATCTATGCTCACCATCTGAAATAAACATTTTTATTGCACGAGTAGTGATTATCAAAGCTACTTCATCTTTACACCATTCAACGATACTATTTGCATCTAACATATCAAAGATACTTTTGTCACGCTTATGGTATGATTTTCCGCTTTCTAATAAATCTAATAATCTATACGATTTTTTATAATTCCCATCTAGGAACTTGAATGAAATTTTAGGCCATAAGTATTCTCCATGAAGCTCAAACGCTTTATAGAATGCTTCGCCAATATAATCCCACAAATCATTATAATTAACGTCATAGCTACCTACTTGATCAATCAAGTAGAGGCATAACTTTAAAGCAAAGTCTTTATCTTCCGTGCTTAACAGTTTTTCTACTGAAGTAAGCCAATTATGGCTATCAAATTGATATAATTTGTCATTTTTGTTGAAAGATACATTAAGAACTAAAAAAGTTAAAACTTGATTTATCAACTTTAAGTCAAGGTCTGTACGTCCAAACATGTACATACTCAAATTATCTAATGCAACCCAAACGGCTGTAGTATCAACTTTACTTAAAGATAAACAAAAGTCTGTAATCTCTTTTTCTGTTAGGTGTTGAGTTACACTTCCATAATTCAGTATTGATGCAGCGCTACTTGGTAGTCTACTTGTACTTATCAAGTCAAGAAAAATATCTAAATGATGTGAGTTGAACTTACCTGTTCGTACCGTATCTGGATAGTATTGAACTAAAGCTTGATCCGTAGCAATTAACTCAATTATTTCCATCCATTTGTCGATATTTTTATCATTAATACCGCTTAAAAATCCTGCAAGGAATTGTATGTTGGTTGGTTTATCTCTACGTAAAAAGTTTAAAAGATTATCCAAAATTACATTTATGGCATTTTCATCCAATTGTATGGCTAGATGCTTAGCAAAGATCCAGCTTTGTTTATGTTCTGGAAATGTTAATAACATCTTAAGATGAGGAATTAAATCATTATAGGTTTCTTGAATAGATTCAGCTAAATTTTTAGCATCCTCGGCAGCAACATCAATATAGCGACCATCGGCATGCTTAACATATTCTCTAGAAGGATTAAGAACAATTAGTTTCAACTTTTCTTCAAGGTCATTATCATCTGGTGATAATAATTCTTCCCAAGACCTTAAAAGTTCTATTTCTTTTAGTTCCAAGCCTTTAATATCAAATTGAAAAGCATGAGTAATTGCTTGAGAAGCTGCAGGCCAGTATTTCCCCGAAAGTCTAATTACTTCCTTGAATACAGAGTCTAATTGTTGCTGAATAGGGTACTTTATTAATCCTCTGATTTCATGCCCAAATACATTCTTAACTTGTTCAGTTATATTGTCATGGTTAATAAGATCAATTAATGTATTTAGATGATGTTGCCAATAATCATATATTTCTGAGTATGTTTTCGGTTGCCACTCTTTCAGTTCTGGCTTAGTACCTTGATATTCGGCTCCAACCATTCTAGTGCCTCCTTGGGTACTAATAGCTGATTTGATAGCTTGTAGGATGACAAAATCAGCTTTTTCAGTATTAATTTTCATAGCTCTAACTAGTAAAGCTAATCTTTTTTCAAAGCTTGCTTCAGTTCCACACAAGTTTGTTCTAAATAATTGTGCGAATTGTCCTGTAGCATTATTACCATAACTTTCATTTTCAAACTGAGCAAACTTAAATAAGCACCATGCAGCTTTATCGAAGCAAGAATCATGAAATACCAACATTTCTAATGACCAAATAAAGTTACGTCTAATGTCTCCAGAAATAGAAAATATATCAGCATCATTTAAACTATTAATAATGCGATATATGAGTTGAGTTGTAACGACAGGGTTCACTTCAACAAGTGCGCGGAAAAGTATTGAACCCGCTTTAGTAAGCAACAGTTCCGCTTGGCCGAAAGGGCGATTAGATGCACAAAAGTTTTCAACAAATTCCTGAACATTCATTGATGAATCTAAAAATTTAATTTGCTTACAAAAGCTTTCTAACAATGATGGGGGGAGTTGAGTAACTAAATCTGATTGCCGTTCGAATAAACTTGTATTCCACCATTCCATAGCTAAATTAAGAGCAAGAGGTTTTGGAACTACACGTGCAAAGTTGCTTGTACAATTGATTAATTCTTTTTGATTAAAAGTTCTAATAGTTTTATCAAAAGCTTTTTGATTAGTACCAGCAATCGTATTTATAAATCTTGCGTCTAAATTTGCAGACTGAGTACCATCATTTTGAAATTTAAAGTAATCAAATAGAGAAAAAACTTTTAATAGTTCTGTTGACTCAGGAGTAAGATTACGATCCCCATTAATCAATTTTTCAACTAATTGAGGCTCACTAAAGTTTGTAGTCAGAATCCCATCATTTTGTAATTCTTGAGTAGCCATTTGTGCTAGTAGTGGAAATCCTTCAATAAACACTTCTAACCGCTTCCTTAAAGGGGCATCCAATTGGGGTAGACGTTCATGAATAATATCGTTAATTTGTTCTGATGCTAACATTTCTAATTTAATTGGAATACTATTTTTAAGATGTCTTGGTTCATCATGATAAAAATAAGTTGTTATTAGTTTAAGATTCGAGTTGTTAATAACAATTGCATTCACTGCATAATTGTGTAAGTCAACTGCGCAGTTATCAATAATAATATATCCTGTCACACCACTTTCTGAGAGTCTTGATATCTCATTTTGTATAGTGGTCTCCAAATCTGCACCATTAATAACTAAAAACTCTTCATTATCAATATTTTTATGTTTTTTGTATTCTAGTATTAATCTAGATTTACCTAAGCCTGACAAACCCGTTATCCTTACATAAGGTGTTTCAGATTCAAGTGCTTGTGTTAATGCATCAAATGCTAACTGTCGAGCACTATCAGTTTTGTAAGGCAGTTCATGTTTACGTTCATCGTATTTAAGCCATTCATATATTGGTTTGCCGATTTGGGATTTGAATTTTTCTAATGAACGCTTTAATTTTATAAATTTTTTTAAATGAATAACTATATTATCATTTTCTGTTTTAGGTTTGACAATTGAGCTATGATTTACATTATTTATAGTTTCAATCTGGTGATGTCTGAAAATGCTTTTAGAACTCATTGCTGAAACTACAGTTTCATTAGCATCTATAATACTTAATATACTTAAATTATGATCAATTTTTTTATCTACCCATTGTTCATTAATATCATCTAGCTCGGCAGAGTTACTAACTAAGGACTTTAGATGTTGATTTTTAAAACTAATGTATTTACCAACGTTAGCGAAGCCTGAACCATCATGAGGTACATCAAAAAAACATATTTTATTAATATTATGTTTCACGCCCTGAGAATTTAGTCTTAATAACATTTTTTTTATGACTATTCCCCCCATGCTATGCCCAACTAAAATTATGTCATCATTTTCTAAATCACAATGAGCTTTGATATCGCTTATAACGCCATTGGCAATACTTCCAATGGTTGGGGCTCGCTTAAACCATGCAAGTAAAGGGGAGTAATACCCAAATTCGTGCATTGTGTATTCATTAATACTTGAGTCCGCCTCTAAAAATTTTGGGAAATCACCCCATGTGGCGCCAACTTTACCAGTCAAACCATGCACAAAAATTATATATTTCTTCATTAATCCATCTTTTAATTGAACTTAAATTCAGCTAATAATATTCAATAATCTGTAATCTTACCAATATTTAGTTAAAGAGTTTCTAAAATATAAGCCTTCTAATGATTTTTAAAAGTAAGAAAAAATGGGGAGTTGAATATTTGGAATTTCGTTGATTAAGCCTATTTAACACTGATCAAGGCTTAATAAAATGCATGGTTTTGATAAATTTTTACGATATTTTTTTTGTAAAATTCTTATGCTATTAAAAAATATTTAATTAAAATAATAAGTTATGTCTTGTTTGTGGTGCGCACTGAGATTGCTATCCAGAATTTTTAGTCCAATTGAAAAATGCTCAGTATTTAATCGTGGATGTAAAAGGTGTGTTGTTACAGATAACGCCGGAAATATTTTAAATTAACTGGAATAGAAGAGACCGTAGCTTATACCCATAGTCCATTTTATTTAGATGGGGTAAATTGGGGTAACTCAATTTTTAAAAATAACTATAGTTTAGATATTTAAATGCTTAGTTAAACTGCCACCATCTCCACCAAAAATCGTATAAAAGCCACTTACTTAAGTGGCTTTTTATTGTGAGATATTTCACTTAAATATCTGGATATGTTTTGTGTTATTAAAGCCTATACTTTCTACTTCCTGACTTCTTGATTGATAAAGTTTTATATTTGAATTTTTTAAACTCTGGTGCAAAAGATTCAAGTCGGGGTAGTACAAAACCATAATAATTCAATTTGTTGTATTAAAAAGCCCAGATAAATTTTAAAAGGCCAGTATGTCCTTCAGGGCGATTTTCAACATTGGTTTCTTTTAAGTACTTTACTTCAATCGACCAGTTTTTATCTTGGTATTGAACGGCTGGACCAACAGCCAAGACTTCTCCACGCATTCCAATATTTTCACCCTGTTGTTTATCAGATTTGGTTTGTTTAAATACATATCCCTCTACCGCAACTTTGAAGTTATCGGTAAGTTTGTACCCTACACTGTAATCACTGGCAAAATATTGCCCAGATTTATAATGTGTGTCATCATTTTCATCGTTAAAGCTATATGAAATTTTAGTCGAAATATCTAAACCATTTGCTGGGGCGTAGGTATAAGCAATAATGGGGCGAATAGTATTGTAATTCTTACCAATATTGGCCACCACAGGCTGAGCGGAGGTAGGAGTGTCGTACTTCCCAGTGGCTAAAACTGTTTCTATTGCGCCAATCCAATGATGATTGCCTTGATGCCAGCCAAGCATGGAACCAATAATTAAATCACTTAAAGCTGTATTATGATCAGACATGCCATTAATGTTTAAGCGCAAATCGACCAAAGGCTGGGCTGCATAAAAACCGAGCTGTCCACCTAGATAGTTTTGTTCCGTCATCCAGACCAAGCGTGGGATAAAGGCATTCACATCAAGATGAAAGCTGTCTGGCCCTTGGTCAAAACTGCTTGCATGATAATTTTGATAATAGTTAAGTAAATACACTCCGGGTGGCGGTAATGCACCTGCCATCATACCTTCAGCACCTAAGGCAAATGAATCAGCCCCATTTTCTGTTGCAAATGTGAGTGTACTGCTCAAACCTAGGATTAGGCTCACAGATAGCTTTAAAGTCAGTTTTTTCATAGAAAATCCTTTTCAATGATGTTGTTATTACAAAGATTGATGTCATTGATACTGCACCAATAAGAACACTCATTGGTGCGTATTCTGCATTAAGCACTTACACGTCGACGGTCAACCTCTGTCGAAGGTGCTTGGTCAACTTCTTTGATCAATTCGAAATTGAATGTAATGTGCTTAAACGGCTTATCTAAACCGCGGCGTGAGAGTTCAGCTTCATCTGTAATTTCAATGGCTTTTGCGATCAGTCCATCGCGTGTGGCAAAAGCAAAGTCATCCCAAAGATATTTATCACCTTCAATATTGAACTGCGTGGTGAGCTTGCGGAAATCTGGCGCAGAGATGAAATAGTGTACATGCGATGGGCGATTGCCATGACGGCCCAGCTTATTCAGTAAGGCTTGTGTGGTGCCTTCAGGCGGACAGCCATAGCCGACAGGCATAGTGGTTAAAGCAGTATATTTGCCATCTGCATTGGTAAAAATAGTACGGCGCAAGTTGAACTCGGATTGCGCCTTATCAAAGAAAGAATAGTTTCCAAAGCCATTTGCATGCCAGATTTCAACTTTTGCATTTGGAATTATGCAACCATCGACATCGGTCACCGTTCCTTCAATAATTAAAGTATCAATGTGGTCTGATTCTGAGCCATCGTCCATACGGGCAAAACCGACTGATTCAGGTGCACCTGAAACATATAGGGGACCTTCAATAGTTCGCGGTGTACCACCTGTCAAGCCTGCTTTTGCATCGGCTTCATCTGCGCGTAAATCTAAATAATGTTCTAAGCCTAAACCCGCAGCAAGTAATCCAAGTTCATTCGCTTGGCCAGCATCGGTTATGTATTCTAGACCTTTCCAAATTTCAGTTTGAGAAATATCCAAATCTTCAATGGCTTGGAATAAATCTCCGAGCAAGCGAACCACAATTTTCTGTATGCGTAGATCGACATCACCTGTTGCGGTATCCACATTCATTTTTTGTACAAGGGCATCAATTTGTTGACGGTTCATAATCATTATCCTTTGATTTATGAAAAGTAGAATCGAATGATCTGGAACGGACATGAAGCAGATCATTCGAAAAGGGGAAGCCATTGAAATTATTTTCAAAGTAATGGCTGAAAATGGTTGTTTAAAATATTTTTAAATATGTCGAAATAAAGCTGAACGGGATTCGTTAGAAACACCATCCGCGGCACTCAAGAAGCGTTCGGTATGAATATCTTTTTCAAAGAGACGACTTTGCATCAGTGTTGAAATAGCCGCATCAATCATGGGTGGCGGACCACATAAATAGGCTTTATGGCCACTGCATTTATTTTCAAAATAATCTGCCACCGCTTCATGTACAAAACCTGTAAATCCTGTCCAGTGATCTTCTGCTTTGGGCGCATTAAGTGCAGGAATGTAGCGGAAGTTTGGATAGTCTTTGACTAAGGTTTCAAACATTTCATGGTTATAGAGTTCAGAAACATCACGCGCGCCTTGGAAAAGATAGATGGTACGTGTATCACCTTGTTCTAAAAGATCCAAAATCATGGATTGCGGACTTGATAAACCAGAACCGCCCGCAATAAAGATGGCATCTTTTTCGTCGGATTTACGCACAAAAAACTGTCCATAAGGTCCTGAAACTTGAAGTTCATCACCCACTTGTAAGGTTTCGTGTACATAGGTGGTGGCTGCACCGCCCTGTACTTGGCGAATATGCAACTCAATTACACCTAATTCACTCGGTGCATTGGCAATTGAAAATGCACGCGTTCCTTCAATATTCGGCAATTGAAGATTGATGTATTGCCCAGCCTGAAACTCTATTGGACGGTCAATCTGTAAACGAATACCTTTAATAGTCGGTGACAGTTGTTTGATCTCTAAAACTTTGGCTTGGTAGTCTTGTACCAAGTAACCCAGAAAATCTTCGTCCTCATCAACATCGGCTTCAATCACCATGTCAGATTCAGGTTTACAGCAGCAGGCAAGGACTTTATTTTCTTCGCGTTCAATGTCCATCAGTGCAAAAGGGGAAGCTTCACCAACATCATAAAAACCGTCAGTCACCTGAACTTTACAGGTGCCACATGTGCCATGCCCGCAGGCGAAGGGCAGCCAAACCCCTTGACGTAAAGCGGCGTCTAAAATGGTTTGATCCTCTTCAACTTCAATAGTCATGCCTACAGGTTCAATCGTGACTTGATAACTCATGATAGTTCTCCCTTATACATGCGTGCCGTTGTAGCCATCTAGACCAGGTGTCACAAAGCGCAGTAGAGATTTATGATCAAAATTTAAATCAGCTAAAGTCTTAGAAAAATCGATATCTGTTAATAATTGACGATTTAAGGTGAATTGGACTTTTGACCAGTCGATATGTTCAAAGTCAGGATGCTGATTAAAACCCGCTTGAATTTGCTGATCAATCAGCTCTTGTAAGCTTTGTTGTGGTGAGACTACGAAAGCATGAGCTGCACAAAATAATGTGTGATGATCCCATCCGACATAGAGCAGCATGTTGTCGCCATAATTTTTTTGTGCATCACGTGCATCAAATTCATATTTTTTTTGAATAGCTTGTACTGGCATAAGAAAACTCCTAAATTCCTTGAGTGTGAAGCCATCTCGAAATTTTTATTCATGAGATGACTTTTGATCCTTTTTTACTTAAGCGACATGACCTTTCCATTTTCTCCAACGTTCTTGGTCTGGAGAGCCTTCAATGTCCAGATTGTCTGCACCAACATTAAAGTTGTAGTAATCACGTAAAATGCTTTCTAAATCAGGACCGCCACAATTGCCTTGTAAAATTTGATTCACTGGCAGCCAAGCTTGAATATATTTTTCAGGTTCACGTTCAAAAATGTCATGACAGCCATCTGAGCAGGTGTGGTAACGCTCGCCTTTATAAATACTGTCACGGTAGCTAAACATAGTCAGGTCGCCATCCATTTCCGTAAAGGTCATTGGAATCTGACAAATTTGACATAGTTGCGGTAAACCATTGCTATAGAAGCGTTTACCTTCAGCTTCTAACTTGCGCGCCAACTCCCATTTAGGGCGATAATATTTGTCAAAGGTGTTTGGGTATTTCTCAGATAACCAATCCATTTCTTCATCTGTTGGAATCCACGTATGGAAACCAGCAGCATGGCCAAAGTTATAGAAAATCCACCATGCTTGATGTGAAATATGCTCTTTTTCTTTCACAATCACGTCTGAATATTTCGGCATACGAATACCGTAACGGCTAAGGTCTTTAAACAATGCACCGCCAGCTTCTTCGAAATAAGTTTCCCAGGCTTCTTTCCAAGACATCACTTTGTTTGGCAGCATGTAATCCATCATCATGCCGACAATAGACAGCAGGCGAGTACCACGCCAGAACCATTTATCAATCCATTCCTGAACAATCGGGACGTTATCTTCATGTTGTTCTAGTAGGAATTTTACGATTTCCAAACCTAAGGTCATGTGACGTGCTTCATCCGACTGGGCACTAAAGCCAAAGGTCACTGTAGCCATATCACCGTTATAAGCTGCACCTGACATAAATGGCACGAACAATAAGTTAGTCAGAACGTATTCAAAAGAGAAACTAATGGCCAATAAGAATTCGAATGGGCCTGCTGAACGTGCATCTTCAAAGAATGATTTTGGTACAGAGAGATACCAGACACGGTCATGCATATGCGCCCAGTCTTGGAAGCCATCAAAGAATTTGTTGTAATGGCTCATGGCATGAATTTGCGTCTGTACATGACGCAGTTCATCAATCGATTGCATTTGGGAAGCAATACGTGCACCGATACCGCTAAATTGGCGGCCTACATGTGCATAACCTTGATACGCCTGATATTCCAGTGGCGTGACGGCTGTTAAAAATAGTTTAATGGCATTTAAATAGCGTTCATTGCTGACATTCATCTGACCGTTATTTTGAGAAAAAGCATCAAAAATGGCATACAGTTTTTTCTCTTTTTCTGCCTGATATTTCCAGTAAGAATCCATGGTTAAACGGAATGGGTCTTCCCATTTTGACCAGTCTGTAATTTTAATCCCTTCAAAATCTTCGTAAGGAAAAGCTTGTTTACGATCTGCATAGGAAAAATCCCAATCCAAATCACGGGTCAGCATACGGTAGCGGTCTTTCGCATTGAGTTTTTTGGTTGCAGTTTTAGTCGCGTTTTTTGCTTGGCTATTCATATTGATCATCCTTTTCAACCTGTTGAAGCAGTCGGCTTCTTGTAGTTATTTCTTCCGTGTGGGCTTAATTCCACTGCAAAGTGAAAGTGTCATCATCTTCATCAACGTTGCCACCTAAGGTGATCATGTTGAGTTGCAGTTCTTGAATATCCCAATCTTGTCCTAGTTTTTCAGAGACAGTTTCAGCACGAACCACTAATTTTCCGAGGTTTTCCACACGAATCATGGCAGGAAGATATTGAATCGTGGCTTCTGGGTTATCTTGCTCAATCGCTTCAATGATGTAGCGTGAGGTATCGTTATCTTGTAATGCCAAATAAACTTTAGAGCTCATTTCTGCGTATCCTTATGCAACTGAATCTAATTCTGAGGTTAAACCGGCTTTTTTACTGCGCTCTGTAATGACCGCTAATCCATTGGCTATAGATGGATATCCAAGAGCGGTATTTGACCATGCACTAAAGGCTTCAGTCACTTGAGGTAAAAGTGTGTCTATCCAACCTTGAATTAAGGTTTTATTTTCTTCAGATTCAGCAATGGCTGTTTTTAAAACAGGGTCTGACCATTTGCGTAAATCGGTTAAACAGTCCTTCATAAATTCAGTCAGCATTGCCACATCACGTGCGCCGTGTTCAACTAACCATTGATCCAGTTCACCGAAAACCAGAGCTTGCATTAAGCTGTCGATGATTAGGTTTTGCAGGATATATAGCTTGAACCAATCTTGTTCCGTTAAGCTTTGTTCACACAGTTTGCGCAGTGGTTGCCAAGAGGTATCATTCATCCAGCTATCTTTGGCTTGTTGTAATGATTCACCTGTATTGCCATCAATGAGTAAGCCAATACGAGAGAGATATTGAGCCATGCCCAAACGATCCATTGCCGCAAAAATACAAGCTTGAGTAATGACCGTGCCATAACCATAGGCACTACCTGACATCATGTGTAGATTGGCGGTTTGCTCGACATAACGGAACGGTAATAAGCAAGTGATGATTTTCTGTTTCACTTCATCACTTAGATTTTCAATCAAATGGCGTTTTTCAAAGAATGAGTAATTGCTTTCAGCGGTCTCTTGTAAACGTGCACGATGCTGTACATATGCACCATAATAAAATTGACGCGGATCTTTAAATACATACCAGTCTTGCATTTGTAACGCTGTATGGGTGTGATCATTTAAAGTTTTGTCTGGTTTCCACAATGGGCGATAATGAAAATTGGTTGTACCTTGTACATCAAAACTGACTTCTTGATAACGAGTCGCAGGTTTTTTACCAAAACGACGCTCGATATAGGCATAGGTTTGACGAATCGGTTCTAAGTTGGAGGTTTTAATTTCTAAAGTCATCACGATTTCCTTATGGGCTTAAGATGGATCTTCTTGATCTAAATGTTCACGGGCTTGGCTTAAAATGGTGGGTTCAACGCCATAACGCCATTTATCTTCTTGTGCATCATTCCAAGCTTGCTGGGCTTCAGTCATTTCAATGACATGATTAATTTCACAGAAATGTTGAAAGGCTTGCTGAGGGAGAATAAGTTCGACAAAAAGTGTTGGGTCGTGGATTGCGAAGTCAAATTCAACAAACTTGGCATGACGGTCGCCTGTTATACGAATATATTTGGTGAGTTGGTCATGTTGTAGCGCTTGAGTCATTGGAATCATCCTTTTATCTCTACACTGAAATCATCTCAGTGATGCAACCTTGCATTTATTGATAGAGATATATCAAAACTCATGCCAACTTTTATTAATTATTATTAATCAATTATTTATAATTTTTATCTGTTTTGTTTGTATCATTTGAATGATAAATATTCATGGAATGATGAACATAAAAATGTTTGATTTCATCAAATAATGAATGGTTAGGTGAGGAATTTGAAAATACTTTTTATAGGTCAAGTGATATATATCTATGTGATTTTATATATTTAATTTAAAAATACCTTAGAGGTATAAAGTTATGACAATAAGGTAGTAAAGCTTTTTAGTTGGATGTGGGTAAGATAGGGGGAGACCTATAGCCAAGGATGGATATTCAGTCATGCCTAAAGCCAAAGATGCGAATTTTTATACTCAAATTTTGGAGAAAAACAAAGATATTCAAGATTTACTGGATAAAATTCAGTTTGATAGCCAGCATGGAAAAATTTGGTTTGAAGAAAACCGTATGTTGCTGATGCATACCAGCATCATGGGCTTTTTAAGAAAAGATTTGTATAACATGCTGGGTTGGGAACGGACTAAACGTTTTTTTATTCGTTTGGGTTATCAGGCGGGTGTGAGGGATGCAGAAGTCACCTCTAAATTACGCCCGAATTTAAATGAAGCTGAAGCATTTATGGCTGGACCGCAAATGCATGGTATTCGTGGCATGGTTCAAGTTGAAGTCAATGAGCTTCAATTAAGTCATGATGAGCATGAATTTTATGCGGATTTTAACTGGCGAAATTCATTTGAAGCGGAAGTTCATTTAAGTGAGTTTGGTGCTTCGGAAGAATCAGCTTGTTGGATGCTATTGGGTTATGCCTGTGGTTATACCAGTCTGGTCATGGGTCAAACCATTATTTATCAAGAAACCCATTGTGTTGCTAAAGGGGATGATTGCTGTCGAATTATTGGTAAACCTTTAGAAGAATGGGGAAATGCCGATGAGCTGATCCAGTTTATGTCACCCGATCCAGTGTCTGATGAATTAATTGCCTTACAGGCGGAACTGAATGAATTAAAGAAAAATATCTATACGGATATAGAAGCAGACTACACCATGTTTAATTCTATTGGTGAATCAGTTGCATATCGTAAAGTCTGTGACCTTTTGAAAAAGGCAGCAGGCAGCAAGGTTGCTGTATTACTGCAAGGTGAAACTGGGGTTGGTAAGGAAGCGTTTGCAAGAGGGATTCATGAAGGTAGTTCCCGTAAAGGGCAGCCATTTGTTGCTGTAAATTGTGCCTGTATTCCACCAGATTTAATTGAATCGGAACTTTTTGGTGTAGAAAAAGGTGCATTTACAGGTGCAACGCAAACTCGGAGTGGAAAATTTGAACGGGCTCATCAAGGAACTATTTTTTTAGATGAAGTGATTGAGCTTTCACCGCGCGCACAAGCAGCTTTATTACGGATGTTACAAGAAGGAGATTATGAGAGAGTTGGTGATCATCAAACTCGAAAGGCTGATGTCCGTTTGGTTGCAGCCACCAATGAGAATTTGGAACAAGCCGTGAAAGATGGGCGATTCCGTGCCGACTTATATTATCGCTTAAACATCTTCCCGGTCATCATTCCGCCGCTGCGTGAGCGCCGTGATGATATTCCATTATTAATTACGCACTTCTTATCACGTTTTGAAAATATGTATGGAAAGACCTTAAAAGGTTTAAGTGACAAAGCCAAAAACTTTGTGATGACTTATGAATGGCCAGGTAATATTCGTGAGCTTGAAAACTTATTAGAGCGTGCGACCTTACTGACGGATCATCAGCAGGAAATTAAACTTAGTCATTTGTTTCCGCAGCATAACGGCATTGAAAATAAAGATCAATCTACTCAATCGATAGCTAATATTGAAGATTTATTAACAGAGAATTTTTCATTAGAACACTTGGAAAAAGAAATTATTCGAATAGCTATGGATAAGTGCGGCCAGAATGTTTCAGAAGCGGCAAGAATATTGGGAATTAGCCGAGCGACTTTAGATTATCGGTTAAAAAAAATTCTTTAAGTTAAGCTTTTATTCTTTATTAACCTAGATATTGGGTCACTAAAATTTAATTGGAAAAATAAAGAAATGTTTGATATTGGAAGCCAATTACAATAGGCGAAAGTGAAAGTGGGAGATCTTGAAAAAGTCGCAAATTATGTTGTAACAATGTCAAACTTCTTAAATTTCTAGTTTTCAGAATATTTATTAAAAAGAAAAGCATAAATGTGTTTTTTAAACATATAATTTGATATCATTCATTTTTTATTGATTTAAGGTGATTTATTATACATATTGAATTGTTTTTTCTACAGTTTTTTAAGTTTATTTAAAATATGTTTTTTTTACACATATATAAGTCATGTGTGCTTTTAAGTTATCTTTTAAAAATCAGTATCATATATGGTTTTTTAGATGAGTTTTATTGCGGTAAAAGGCTTCATGAACTAATATGAGACAGTCGAAGAAGGTGTTATGCGAGCATATTCATTAGATCTGCGCAAGAAGGTACTATCTGCTTATTATAAATCTCAACATAAATCTAATGTTTGCAAACAATTCGGTATTGCAAGATCAACTCTTGATGATTGGATTTTGTTAGAAAGTATAAATGGCAGCTTAAATCCATTGCCATCAAATGTTCTTGGACGACCACCAATAATAACTAATTTGATCACTTTTGAAGAATTTTTAGAATCTACATCTTTTAATAAAATTAAGGATTTGATAGAACCTTTTGAAAAAAAATTTGGCTATAAAGTGTCTTATGCAATCCTTTGGAGAAATTTAAAAATACTCGGTTGGGTTAGAGGAAAAGGCGGTCAATGGGAAAAACATAACAAGAATATTTGAAAGTTTTTATTCATCATATTGATACACACCAATTCTAAAACGTTTATTCGCATTTGGTAAACCTTCATCATTTTTTGTGTAATCAATTGCAGCTGATAATATTGATTTAGACATGATTCCCCATAAATCACTACTTAATTTATTTAGTTTAAGAACAGACTCTTGGGTAAGTTCATCAGCAAATACGGCTTGTTCAAGAAAATCTTTATTGTGCTTAAGGTTGTTAATACCAGCGGAAAGATGATCAGAAATATTCTGTGTGAATAGCTGTTCAATTTCATCTACGTTTGAGTCAGGGGTATAGCTTAAGCTTTTCAAGACCACAGCCTCTCCTTCTTGCTGCACAATTCCTAAACGTATAAGTTCAACTAAAATTGATTTGGGGTGCTTTTCGGATGAAACAAGTTTGACTAAATGTTCGAAACTTGGTTCGCTCCCATAAAATGGAATTTTTGACGGTAATCTTTGATTAACCCACAGTCCAATAACTCGTGCAGGTACACTAATTGGTAATTGCGAATTAAATTGGTTAATCAATGAATACTCGCCATAAGTTTGGCAAAAGTTTCGGACATCCCTACGATTTAGTCCAGATAATAAACTAACTGCAGAATCTGTTTTCTTATGATCAATGTGATCTAATTCTTTGATTGCTTCGTTGTAAAATATTGGCTTAAGTGCCGTTGTAAATTCACTATAACCAACACCAGCTTTAATAAGCCAATGGATAAGCTGAGGCATAATACTTATAACATGTTCTAAAGTTGTCTCGCTTTCATGAGATAAAGCAGTATCTTCAGATTTGAAAATAACAGAAGAGTTATTTGTCATGTAAGTACCTCTATTGACTCGATATTTTGACCTTTCGCATGTTCAGCAACAAAGCTATTTTTAAGTTTATTGAAAAAACAAGATTTAGAAAAGTATTGTAGTCTTTTTTATGTAAAAAAATAAACAATATAGTTTTTTTTAAACTGAAAAATAGAAAAAATTGTTTTTTTTCAATGCTATACGTTATTTATTTTATTATATTCTAAATTTTTTTATAAAAATAAGCAATCAAAGTTTGTTGTTTTTATATTTTTGATTGAAAAGTAATTGATGCTATTAGGTTAATCACGATTGTAGTTAATGAGTCTTATTCTTGTCTATTTCTAGCCACTGTGAATATGTACATACTAAACAAAGTGTTGCTTCTTTTTGATTGTATTTTAGTCAAATAATTTATCAGTTTTTATCACCACAGGCATAGCCTTAATTATAAATTTATACGGTAAAAGAAGGTTACAGATGAATTGTCTAAGGGATCATTTTTTTAGAATATGCGTACTATCGATAGAGAGGTGACTGCCTAGACGTAAATAAAAGTTCGACGTAAAAACGTGTGTGAAACGGCAATTTGTAATGTGTAAATAGAACATGTTGTTCATTAGTAAGTGCAATAACTGCTTTATTTTGACATTAATGGTTAATATTTTTTGCAATCCTTACAACTTATAAGTCTTAAGAAAAAGTACATTGCTAATTTTTTAAAACAAATAAAAACAATAATTTATAAGTATTTTTTTACCCTGGTATTTAACTCTAATTATTTCTAGCCCTGATCGGGTCAAAGTAAACTCTAATTTTTACTTGGCAATCATTTACATGAAAACATGATTTTTCTGAATTTTTAATAGACTTACATATTTAAATGTGCAAAATGTACATTTAAAAGTAGAGTTTTGCAAAAAAAACATACTTGTGTGATTTATCTCACAAAAAAGGGGTCATCATGTTAATTATTAGAATGTTGTGGAGAGGTGTAAATGTTTAAGTTTTCATTATTTATCGTTTCAATTTCACTCGGTTTAACTGCGTGTGTATCAAATAATTATACAAATCCCTCAGATTTGCGATTTCAGAAGCAAAAAACTGAAAATACTACAAGCATTAGTGTGAAAAGGGACGGGGTATTGTGCGAAGGGGACAAAGAGGACTCACAAAATTGTCCAATTGACTTTTACATTGATAGCATAAAATCTGGAACTTTCTATATTAATAACGCGACTAATTATCATTTAAAACCAGAGTCTTATAATTTTAAAGTTAAAAATTGCACAGAGCAATCATGTCAAAGTTGTGATGTGGATTTAGCTGTAGGGCAGTTGACCAATAATGAATTTGTATTGTCAGTAGATAATGTTGGAAAGCCATTTATTTCAAATAATGGAAGTCCTCTACTTTGTAAAGCACCAGTCCAAGAAGCTAAAAGAGTAATTGAAAAAACATTATCCCTAGATTTGGCTGCGGACACTTTATTTAAATTCAACGGTTCCACTTTAAATGACTTGCTGCCAAAAGGTCGTCAAGAAGTTTTAAACGTAGCTTCCCAAATTTCAAATAATTTTGTTTCTGTGAGCCAAATTAAGTTGACAGGTCATACAGACCGTTTGGGTAGTGATAGTTATAACCTGCAATTGGGTCAAAATCGGGCAAATACTGTACGGAATTTATTAGTTCAAAACGGTGTATCTGAAAATAATATTTCAACGTCTAGTGCAGGCAAAAATCAACCTGTCACTAATGGTTGTTTTGATGTGAAACAACGAGAAGAGCTTAAAGCCTGTTTACAGCCTGACCGTCGTGTGAGTGTGGAAATTACGGGCATTACTAAGTAATTGAATGATTGGAATATAAGTAAATATAATTTTGGGTGAAACATGACTAAGTTTATTGTAATAGAAAAAGATTCTTTAAATAAAGCAACCATTGATACAGCGAATATTAGCTTAAATGAAGCTTCAATTATTCATACTAAAATGAGCCGTGATGATGTAGCTGAATTTGTACGTGACGGGAACAATTTAGTACTAAAGCTTAAAAATGGAGAAACTATTGTTATTGAAGGGTTTTTCATAACATATGACAATGTTTCTTCGGACTTGGTTTTTGAAGAAGACGGCTGTGTGCTTTATTGGTTTGATGGGACTTCAGGTTTTAATAGTATTCCTGGTTTAGAGGTTTTATTACCTGAGGCTGGTAGTAAGCTATTAGGGCTCTTACCGTGGTTGGTTGGTGCTGGAGTCATAGGTGGTGTAATCGCTGCTACAAATGATGACGATGATAAGAAAGAGAATATTCCTAACGGTAAAAATTTCATTGAAGTAGAAACAAAAGGTACAGTTACAGGTAAAACAGAGAACATTCCTGAAGGGGCTGATGTCAAGGTTACCATTACTGGTCAAGATAAAAATGGCAACCCAATTACTCATGAAGAAACTGTTAAAGTAGGTAAAGATGGTAATTATACAGTTGATATTCCAGAAGAGTTTGCTGATGGTAATATCAAAGTAGAATCTGAAGTTGTAGACCGCAATGGGAACACAATCAAAGCAGAAGATAGCCTTGAAAAAACAGATCATGACAATGATCCTAACACACCAGACCAAGGTGGTTTAGATCGCGTTGATGGTGCAATCACCGCTGAAATTGATCCGAAAGCAGGAACAGTATCAGGCACAGTGACAGACGTACCTGAAGGCGAAAAAGTCATTGTGACCATTGAAGGTGTAGACAAAGACGGTAATCCAGTTAAGGAAGATGTTGAAACTACAGTAGTTGATGGCAAATACACTGTTGATATCCCTGCAGCGATTGTTGATGGTTCACCAGTTGAAGCAGAAGCGAAATCAACTGACAACAATGGCAAACCAGTAACAGACACGGCAATTCTTGAAGGTAAAATAGATCATGACAATGATCCACGTACGCCAGACCAAGGTGGCTTAGATCGCGTTGATGGTTCAATCACCGTTAAAGTTGATAACAAAGGCAACATCACTGGTGGTACGACAGACGTTGAGCCAGGCAGTGAAGTGAAGTTGACGATTACAGGTCAAGACAAAGATGGCAACCCATTGGTTGACACCACAGTTACTGCAATTGTTCAGCCAGAT